>CAYTPJ010000116.1:0-7246 GCA_964439755.1 uncultured Oscillospiraceae bacterium | reverse complement strand
AAAAGAAAAAATATTATTGAGACTTTTTTATTTTTTTAAATTCAAGAGGAGTATAGCCTGTCATTTTTTTAAAAATGGTTGAAAAATATTGACTGGAAGAAAAACCTAAATCAAAGGCTGTGTTTGTGATGTTCTTGTTTTGAAGAATCATTTTTTTTGCGCTTTCTACTTTCATACGGTTAATATACTCGATAGGGGATAATCCTGTTTGTTCTCTAAATTTGCCTTTAAAGCGTGATTCGGATAAATTGCATAGGGCAGCGAGTTGAGGAATGGCTAATGGCATATGGACATGTTCTCGGATGTAAATGCAAATGGTCATGATGTCATCGTCCATTAACCTCAAGCCCCTTTGAGAACAATGTAATATTTCGGCAAATAGCAAGACGGCGTAACTAGAAAGTAGGATGCTCTTATATGGATTTTTACTTTGATATACGTCTATCATTTTTTCCCACATGTGCATAATACGCATATTGCCATGGAATTGACGAACTGGAATGTTATTGAGCGCTTTTGCAAGTTCTATGGCGTGTGTTCCGTGCATGCCTAAAAAAGAATTGGTATTGTTCACAGTGTCGACAATTAAATAATACAAGATGCTTACTTCTTCCATTTTGTTTCCGGAAGAATGAAGCTCGTTTGGATAAGTTAAAAATATATCCATACCGTTGAGTGGAAAAATGTCATCACCAACAGAATACGTTTGTTTTCCACGATATAGAAAGCATATTTCCATGGCATCTTGATGAATGTGAGGGGGAATAGGAGCAGCAGTATGGGACATATGAACTTTGTTTAACTCTCTCAATCCTATAACATTTTCTTTTTCCAAATAACATTGAATTCGGGTATTATTTTTCATGCACGTTTTTCCCCTTTACCTTGATGTGAATTTGTATATTATTGTACTATAATATTATAAAAAAAGCAAATCAAATGAAAAAAAGATATAATGAGGCTATAAAAAAAGGAGGTTTCTTATCATGAAGAAACAAACATGGGTGCTCTTGGTCGTATTGGTTCTCTCTATTTTGTCTATGTCGGCGTTTGCAACGGGCGACAATGATAAACCGTATGCGGGAACAAAAATCCTATTTTCTTCTTTCCAAACAGGGGATGTAGAAAAAGATTGGGTGGAAAATCAATTCAAGCGCTTTACAGAAGAAACAGGCATTGAAGTGGAACATGTGTATATCGCACATGGAGACACAGTTTCAACGTTGATGACACGTACAGCAGCTGGGATTGCACCTGATTGCGCAATGATGAGTCACAACTATGTGAATTCTCTTTCAGCAAAGGGCTTACTCGTGGATTTAAATGCCTTTATCAAGGGAAAGAACATTAGCTATGATATGGGCAGATTTTTTCCAAAACTTTTGGGTGCATACACCTATCAAGGGAATCAATTTGCTTTGCCAAGCGATATGGATTTAGGGCTTCTTTGGTATAACAAAGAGATTTTTGATAAACAAGGTATTCCTTATCCCACTGCAAGTATGACATGGGAAGAATACAAGGAAACAGCAAAGAAACTCACATATGGAGCTGGCCCTGGAAAAGTATATGGCTCTGAAATGCCCAGTATCCAGCATTTATTGTGGCAAGCAGGTGCTGATTATCTTTCTGAAGATGGGAAGACGTGTACCATCAACACCCCTGAAGCAAAAAAGGCTTATCAATTTGTAATGAATATGATTGATGAAGGTATTTGTGTGCGTCCAGGTAGTGAAGGCGTGGGGCTTACAAGCAAACGTGCAGCGATGTCGTTAGGAAGTGGACCTTGGTATGCGCACTATGTATTGGGTGAAGTAGAATTTGCTTGGGGTGTTGCACCATTACCTCATGATAAATTTAATGCAACTACTGCGTATGGGTCTGCATTTGGCATTTTAGAAAGTAGTAAAAACAAAGAGGCTGCTTTTGAGTTCATTACATGGTTGCTGTCAGATGAACAACAGTATATCCGTGCAAAGGCTTTTTCGTGGTTCCCACCAGCAAGCACAGTAGTGAATGTAGAAGGATTTAATGATGTAGAAGTGCTCAATATGACAGCTGAACAAAAAGCAATGGTGTTGGCAGAAGCAGCTTATGGACGTGCCCCAGTTGTAGTGGAAAAGGCAAATGAAGTTGCAGAAATAATTCGCCGTGAAGAAACATTGATTTGGGCAAACGAAAAATCTATTGATGACGCATTGAAAACAATGGAAGAAGATATTAATAAGTTATTGTAATCTAACAAATTCAAGCGGTGTAACTAATGCCTTGAGTGTGGTTACACCGCAATTTTATATCAATAAGGAGAAAAACGATGAATGAAAGAGAAAATTATATAAGAACAGTCAGATTTGGAACGCCGGACTATATTCCAATACATGTACATATCAATGAATCCATGTGGACGTGTTATGGAAAAGAATTGTTGAATGTTACAAAAAAGTATCCTCATTTTTTTAATGAGAACGATAGAAAAATTAAGCCCTTATTGATGTATGATGAGGAAAAATTCTTTGACACATCACGGCAAAATAAAGATGCGTGGGGGTGCATGTGGGCATATCCAATCGAGGGAATGGATGGTATTGTAACAGAATTTCCTCTGTCTGATTGGGATAATCTAAAAAATTACAAATTTCCTGATCCTGCCATTGAAAATGATAGATCAAAGCGTGACTGGGCACAGGAAGAAGAAAATATTATAAAAACACGTGAAATGGGCAAACCAACTTTCGGGTCATTGGCACATGGATTTATGCTTCTTAGATTAACTTATTTAAGAGGGTTTGAAAATGCTTTGTGTGATTTGTTGGATGATGATGAACACATGCAGTATTTGATAGATGGTATAGAAAAACACAGCGCATATATTGTCAAACGCTATTTGGAAATGGGCGTTGATGTGATGGAATTTCCAGAGGATCTGGGAACGCAGACATCATCTTTTATTAGCCCTGAACTTATGGAAAAATGGGTTTTTCCTGTATATAAGCGCTTGATGCAACCTGTTAGAGATGCAGGAAAGCTGGTTGGATTTCATTCGGATGGTCGTGTGTTGGATATACTGCCTGGATTGATTCGATCGGGTGTTGATATTGTCAATCCTCAAGATTTGGTAAATGGAATTGATAACTTAGCAAGAGAAATAAAGGGTAGAGCATGTATTCGTTTGGATGTGGATAGACAGTCCATTGTACCGTATGGAACGCCTAAAGAAGTGGAAGAACTTATTGAAGCAGAAATAAAAATATTGGGTTCTAAAAAAGGTGGGCTTGAAATTATTGTGGGCGTTTATCCACCTACGCCACTTGAGAATTTAGATGCGATGTGTCGCGCACTTACGAAGTATCAAAGGTGGTGGAATGAGTGAAGAAAAATCGTGCATATAGCATTTCAAGGCATGAAATGAAATGGGCGCCTCTTTTTCTCTTGCCCTCATTTGCTATTCTCGTTATTTTCTGTTTTTATCCAATGATTTCAGGATTTATATTGAGTTTTCAGGAATGGAATGGTTTTACAGAAAGAATAAATGTTGGATTTTCAAATTATGCCAACGCCTTATCAGATCCCATTTTTTTGAAAGCAATTACGAATACGCTTGTGTATGTGATTGGATATGTGCCGGGTACAATTGTTTTTTCTTTGTTTTTTGCCGTGTTAATGAATCAAAAAATAAAAGGGAAAAATGTATTTCGTGCAATTTATTATTTGCCAGCTATTACTTCAGGGGTATCTATTGCCTTGCTTTTTAGATGGTTATACAATACAGATTTTGGGTTGATAAATATTACGCTTTATCAGCTTGGATATGAAGCTATGATTCCGTGGCTTTCAAGCAGCAAGTATGCAATGTTATCTGTAATTATTATGAGTGTGTGGAAGTCTTTGGGATCAAATATTATTTTAATGCTTGCAGGAATACAGGCAGTGCCAACAACATTACACGAAGCGGCTGAAATAGATGGTGCAAATGCGTTTAAACGTTTTTTTCATATCACATTACCCATTTTATCGCCAACGCTCTTTTTGGTTGTTATTATGTCTATGATAGGTGCTTTCCAAATGTTTGACACAATCATGGCATTGACAGAAGGGGGACCTGGTAACTCAACTATGGTCGAAGTATATTATATTTATAAAGCAGCATTTGAGAATTTTCAGATGGGGTATGCATCGGCTATGGCTTATATTCTGTTTGCAATCATCATGTTGATTACGCTTATTCAGTGGATTGTTAAGAAAAAATGGGTTTATTCTGAGATAGAGGATTGAGAGGAGGAAAGAAAATGAAAGCTAAAAAAATAGTCAGTCATGCACTTATTTATTTATTTTTAATTATAGGTGCAGTGAGCATGATATTGCCTTTTGCATGGATGATATCAACATCCTTGAAAGGGACAAATAATGTTATGGTGTATCCACCTGAATGGATACCCAATCCAGCAGTATGGTCAAACTATCCAAAGGCAATACAGGACTTTCCATTTTTTCAATATTTGTTTAATAACATAAAAATATGTGCTCTCATTGTGCTTGGCACAGTGATTACATCCAGTATGGCAGGCTATGCATTTGCTCGGATGCGTTTTCCAGGAAGAAATGTGCTGTTTCTTGTTATTTTAGCAGTTATTATGATACCAGGACAAATAACGATGATTCCAGTTTTTTTGTTGGTAAAGGATTTGGGCTGGATGGATAATCATGTAGCCTTAATTATACCATCCATAGCATCCCCTTTTGGTATTTTTTTGATAAGACAGTATATGTTGACACTTCCACGTGATTTGGAAGATGCCGCATATGTGGATGGTTGTGGCGTGGTACGCATTTTCTTGAAAATTATTTTACCGTTGACAAAGTCGGCACTTGCGGCACTTGGCGTAATTACTTTGATGGGTTCGTGGAATTCGTTTATTTGGCCTTTACTTTTGATTAGTACGAAATCCAAACAGATGATGACGGTGGGTTTGCTTCAATTTCAATCCGCTTATCAAACAAAGTATAATCTTTTAATGGCTGCAACTGTGTTGTCAATATTACCTTTGTTTCTTGTATATATTTTTTGTCAAAGATATTTTATAGAAGGCATTGCTGTATCGGGAATAAAAGGATAAAAACAAACTGCTTTTTAAGAATAAAATCTTTTAAAGCAGTTTTTTTGTGTTTATTTTAGGGCATTATTTCCATTATTAGGAAGGGCGGGAGGCAGGAGATGTCCTCTTTGGTGACTCGAAGGAGGGGGAAAGGGTCTGTGTTTTGAAAAAAGAGGCCTTTTTGCTGTGCCTGTGCTTGGAGCAGGGAGAGAAATTTGCCTTCTGTTTGAATGTCCCACGAGGCATTGTATTTTGTCTTGTAGTGCATGGGGATGACGGTTTTGGGGCGCAGTTGCTCTATGAGCATAACGGCTTGTTTTGCCTCCAGAGTGTATGTTTCGCCCACAGGCAAAAGCAATAGGTCGATATCTTGCATTTGAGCTATTTGGTCAGCGCTTTGAAAGGCGTAAAAATCGCCCATGTGCAGGATCTTTAGCCCCTCTATTTGGAGCAAAGACACATAGTTTTCCCCACGAAGTGCCCCTTTTTGGTCGTCATGGTACGTCAAAAAGCGGGTGATGGAAATGTCTGGTGTCAATGTAAAAGTGCCTGCTTCCAGGGGCACTTGATAGGCATTTTGCGCTTTTTTAGCGTCAAAATGGTCTTGGTGAAGGTGCGAAGTGCACACGCAATCAACATCGCAATATTTCATGGGATAGCCCACATAATCTTGAAAAGGGTCAAAGAGCACAGAATAGCCGTTTGCGCCTTTGAGGAGAAATTCAGAATGTCCGTGATAGAAAATCAGCATATATTTTTCCTTCTTATAAAAAATGTGCGTAAAATAATGTGCGATTTATAAAGAACGATTTTTAAAAAGAGGCGTTTTTTTGAGTGCATGAACAAGCGGAATGCCCAAGCCGTAGCAAATCACTGCTTCTCCTAAAAAAACAGCAGGCAAAGCGACATAAAAGGGCATGGCATTATATACAAAGGCGAGCAAAATGCCTACGATGATGCCGTTTGAAAGGGCAGGCATGAGGGCGGCAATGTATATTTTTTCTCTTAATTTATACGTAAAGAGTGCGGCAAGGAGCGTTGCAAGCGTGCCCAAGATCACGTCTAATATCACGGCGCCGTGCATGATGTTTGAAACGAGGCAACCGACTGCAAGCCCAGGGATGGCAGCAGGTGTTAAAAGGGGGAGCAATGTGAGCGCTTCAGACAAGCGCAACTCCACAGAGCCGGGGAGTGTAAAAGGCATGATGAGGGTGAGAATAGCGTACAGGGCGGCGATGGCGCCTCCTTCTACCAACTTTTGAACTTTGTTTTGCATAAAACCTCCAAAAAAATAAAAAGTTTCCTTACAGAATATAACACTTTTTTGCATGTATTGCAAGTGTAGATTTTGTGCACAATACGTTTTGAGGAGGCAGCATGCAAAAAGCACAGAACAGACGGCTGGACACGGTAGAACAAGATGAGAGAATTTTGTTTGATTTGTGGTAACACGTCTGCGCTCTTCAGGCTTTTTTAAAGGCATGTACATAGCGCTGTGTTTGCCTAAATGTGCTGTTTGCCTTTTTGCCCATAATTTTGGGCAGATATAAAGGAAAAAGGCAGGAGAACCTTTCTTTTTTTAAAAATTGTTCCATATAGATGGGCGCTTGGTGCATGATATGGTCATGTAGCCGACAGAAAAAGAGCGACAATCAAACGAGTTTTAATAAAGGAAAATCTGTTGTCTTTTTCCCCTTTTAAAAATGAAAGGAAGTTGAAAAAATGCCCCCTAAAAACAAGTGTATCCATTGCCATGTGACGAGTTGCAAGCATCTGAAAAACGATTGCTGTGAGTGCGGATTGGACGAAGTACACATTGAGCCCACCCCCATGTCCTATTCAGGTGACCCCTCTGACGAGAGCATGTGCAAGGACTATTGTGCGAAATGACACAGCAAAACACGCCTAAAAAAGAGAAAAATGCAAAAAACCACGATGCACCACTTGGTCAGGTATATAATGCCCTGCCTGTGTTCTCTTATACAGGCGCCACAGGCATTTTGCCCAACATGACTCCGGAGGGCATGAAGGGCGCAACGCTTTTGGACCTTGAACAAGGCGTCAACGTGGAAAAAGAGGAACAGGACAACTGAATAAAAAGCGCTCGTGCGATAAAACGCAGGAGCGTTTTTGATTTTTAGCCTTCATTATGT
>CAYTPJ010000115.1:0-7354 GCA_964439755.1 uncultured Oscillospiraceae bacterium | reverse complement strand
CTTGATTATTCTATAAAAAAAGCAGAATTAGGGTTATCATTTTTTTCAATGCATTTTAAAAGCACAAAAAAACCTCACTTTCTTTTTAATGAAAGTAAGATTTTTTTATCAGTAACTTATATTTGTAAATCGCCTATATATCAACGTATCATTTCAATTGTTCCGTTATCTGCGCTACCTTTAACATCCATTCATGCGTTATCAAAGGGCTTTGAATTTTTCCATTTTGATAAACCTCCACAAAATGAGCCACTTCATATACAAAGCCATTTTCCTTTTCATCCACATATTCTTCTATTACATTGCCTTCATCGTCAAAAAGCTGAGCTTTTTTAGAACCATAAAAATCATGCACCACAATTTTCCCTGCATCACCACAAATGGTTGCTTTGTTTTCATCGTTGTGCAAAATGCTAAATACAGACTGAAACAGCACGTTGTTTTCAAATTTTAAAGACACATTGTATTGTGCATCTACCCCCGTAGATGCGTTGACATATGTGCCCTTTAATTCTTTAAGCGCACCCACATCAAAAAAAAGTGGATAATACAGGCAGTATACACCTATATCCAGCAATGCGCCTCCTCCTAATGCTTTAGAAAAAAGGCGAGAAGAAGGATCTTCATATGCTCTAAAACAAAAACTATCCTTTATCTGCTTTACATGCCCGATTTTCCCCTCTTTGACCCACGCTATTGCCTTGTTGGTTGCTGGCAAAAACCTTGTCCACATGCCTTCCATCAGCAATGTATTTTGACTTTCAGCCAAAGCCACCATGTCTTTTGTATCCTGTTCATTCAGTGTCAAAGGCTTTTCACAAAGCACTGCTTTATGATTTTTTAAAGCTTTTTCAATCAATTCTTTGTGTGATTGATTGGTCGTTGCAATATACACAGCGTCTATTAAAGGGGAAGAAAGCAGCGCATCATATGATGGAAACACATTGGAAATTTGATGTTGTGTTGCAAACGCTTTTGCCCTATCCATGTTAGAGGAGGCAACACCCACCACTTCTGCCGTTTCTATTTCATTCACTGCTTGAACAAACTTATGTGCAATATGCCCAGGGCCTACAATACCAAATTTAACTTTCATATGTTTTCCCCTCTTATTGATTATTTTCTTCCATTGTTTTTCTCTTTTTTTCACTCAACCGATCCATCAACACCACAGACACCGTTATTAAGAAACCACCCAACAGCATATTGAGTTTGAATTTTTCCATGCCCAAAAGCAACGCAAATATTGTGCCAAATACCCCTTCCATACACAAAATAACACCTGCTTCTGATGCATGCACATATTTTTGCGCCCATGTTTGAAGTAAAAAACAAATACCCGTTGAAAAGAGACCTAAATAAAGCACAGATAACCATCCTGCTTTGAAAGACTCCATAGAAAGTGGAGGATGCATAATCCTTATCACCACAAACCCCAATACGCCTGCTGTTGCTAATTGCAAAAAAGCAATATGTATTGCATCTTCATTTTTACAAACAAGCCCTAAATACACGATATGTAGGGCAAACAAACCTGCCCCCAACAATACAATTAAATCCCCCAATGTAAAGGAGAGTCCTTCTCTAAAATCCATCGTTAAAAACAAAATCCCTACCATTGTCATAAAACACAACAAAAACACATACATAGGAGGGCGTTTTTTGGTAAACACCCAAAGCAAAAAAGGGATGATTACAACATTTGTAGCTGTAATAAAGGCAGCGTTGGACACCTTAGTTGCACTTTGCCCCAATGTTTGAGCATAAAAAGCACAAAACAAAATAACGCCTGCTCCAATACCTCGTATCCATGCTTTTTGTGTGAGTGTGTTTTTCTTTTGAAGAAAAGGAAAAAGGAGCACCAAAGCACCTACTAAAAACCGAAAAGCTAAAATATATGCTGTATGCATACCTGATTGAATGGCATACTCTGTGGCAATAAAGCCACTCCCCCAAACCAATGTAACCAAAACGAGCATACTTAAAGCACGTTTTTTAATAGACTTTGACTGCATCTTTTACCCTCTCATTTTACCTGTTTTTTACTTTTTTGTTGAAACCTTAGAAGTGCTTTTCTTTTTTACATCTTCTTTTTCAACGACTTCTCCCTCATGTACAGAGAATTTCGACTGTACACGTTCAGATTTAAACCCGGATAAGGGAAACCTTACATCAAACATCCCTTCATTTTGAAAACTGAACACCTTATCCCATGCCACGATCACATGGTCATAAAACACCACATTGATGGCTTCGCATGTTCTCTTAATCAAGTCCGTCACAATGATGTCCTGTTCAGAAGGTTTGCACGAGCCACTTGGATGGTTGTGCGACAACACCACGCCTGTGGCATTGCTTGAAATAACAGAAGCTATCACTTCTCTTGTGTGCACATTGACTCTGTTCGTGGTGCCACGAGATACAACGATATCTTTGAGCATGTGCATTTGTGCATCAAAACACAAAAGGTGTAGACATTCATGGTTCATGCCAACAAACAGCCCTTTACAGTACGCTTCTATTTTGGCATATGTTTCATATTGCTCTTTATGAGAAAACTTTTCCTTATTATATTGGCGTATGATGGGCAAAATCATATGAATGAGCGTAGCTGAATGTTCGCCCATCCCTGGCACTTGAACAAGCTCCTCAACGGATGCTTCAAGCACTCTGCTAAAGCTCCCAAAATGATCAATCAAAGCATGCCCCAATGGATTGGTATCTCGGCGAGGAATGGCATACCCGAGCAATAATTCAAGTATCTCATGAGGCTGAAAAGTTTCCATTTCATCTTTTAAAAAACGTTTTTTTAAACGCTGTCTATGTCCATCATGCTCCATTTGCCTTGCTTTCCCTTCTCCTCTTTTGTGTGTCACATAAAAAGTGTGTTTACATGCTTATAAATGAACACAGTTTTCCCTCTCTACTATACCATTTTCTATTCAGATTATCAAGCATAATATTCCTTATCTAAACGCAAATCACAAAAATATTTGATTTTTGGTATTGAAAAGGCTATGGCAATGTGATATACTTGTTAGGTAAAGTTCACTTTTTGGTGAACACTGAGGATATAATGGAGGTACATGATAGATGAAAGCGATTATCAACGGCAAAATCGTATTGCCAACGCAAATCATTGAGGGAAAGGCTCTTTTGTTTGACCAAAAAATCATTGGTTTAACAGACGATGCAGCACAATTAGAAAATGCTGAAATCATTGATGCAAAGGGTGCATACGTATGCCCCGGGCTTGTGGATGTGCACATTCACGGCTATTTAAATGAGGATACATCCGATGGCAACCAAGAAGGCCTTCAAAAAATTGCCTATGGCCTTGTAAAGAACGGCGTAACGTCCTTCTTGCCCACCACTATGACTGTGCCTTTTGACGAAATCGAAAAAGCACTCGATGTAAGCCGTACCTTAAAGGCTGAAAGTGCAAAAGACACTTGGAAGGGCGCTCAAATTTTGGGTGTACATGCAGAAGGTCCTTTCATCAACAAGAGCAAAAAAGGTGCTCAAGCTGAAAGTGCCATCCTTGCACCTGACGCTCAAAGAGTGTTAAAGCACAAAGACATTATCAAAGTGATTACCTTTGCCCCCGAAGTAGAAGGCGGCTTAGAGTTCGTGCGTCAAATCAAAGAAGGCTCTGACATTGTGCTTTCTATCGGCCACACCAACGCTACCTACGAAGAAGCATGTGCTGCCATCCAATTGGGTGCAAACCACATTACGCACACCTATAACGCCATGACCCCTTTAAACCACAGAAATCCTGGTGTGGTGGGTGCAGCGCTTACAAACGATGTGTACACAGAGCTTATTGCAGACACTTTCCACGTGCACTCTGGCATTTTCTCCTTGATGGCGAAAACAAAGGGCGACCACATGGTGCTCATCACAGACTGCGTGCGTGCTGGTGGCATGCCTGATGGCGAATACTCCTTGGGTGGCCAACCTATTTTCTTAAAGGGCATTGAATGCCGTTTGGAAGATGGCACCATTGCAGGCAGTGTGTTGCGCCTCAACTATGCTGTTAAGAACATGTATGCTCATGGCAATGTTTCCTTATACGAAGCTGTGCGTATGGCTTCTTTGAACGCTGCTGCCTCTATCGGCATGGAAAAGACAAAGGGTTCCTTGGAAGCTGGCAAAGATGCTGACATCATGATGATGGATGCAAATTGTGAAGTTTCTGCAACCTACATCGCAGGCCGTCAAGTATTCTAATTTGACTTTTAAATGCCTTTTTATGTATTTCAAAAGATGCCTTTTTATAAGGAAATTCTTTAAAAGCATAAAAAGGCTTTTATTTTTTAAGGAGGGTATATTATGGTTACACTCTATCATAATGGCACAATTTTAACACTGGAAGATTGCTTATACGCTGAATGTTTGGCAGTGGAAAACGGAAAAATTGTAGGTATCGGAAAACAAGACGACCTCTTTGCACTTTATAAAGATGCAAATAAGGTAGACTTGGAAAAGTGCACTTTAATGCCCTCTTTTATAGATGCACACAGCCATTTTACGCAAGTGGCAATGGGTGAAAACAAAGTGCAACTGCAAGAAGTGCACGATTTTGATGCGCTCAAATCAGCCCTTTCACACTTTATTGAAAACAAAAAGATCTCGCCCAACACATTTATTATGGCAGAAGGCTTTGAAATCACGAAATTTAAAGAAAAAACGTTCACCCTTCAAATGTTGGATGCTTGTGCCCCTTTTCACCCTCTTTTAATCTCTGCACAATCAGGCCACATGGGGTACGTAAACAGTTTAGCCCTTCAAACGCTGGGCATTTCAAAAGATACTCCTCCTATTTTAGGGGGCGTTATTGGCACAACAGATGGTGCACTCAACGGCTATTTAGAAGAAAATGCTTTCTTTCACTTCATTAGAAAAACACCACAACCAAGCGCAGACAGTTTAATCAGTGGCTATCAATCTGCACAAAATAAATATGCCTCTTACGGCATCACCACAGCGCAAGAAGGCTATGTGGTATCTCAAATGTGCCCACTGCTTAAAATGCTTCACGATACAAAGCTTTTAGATATTGACCTTGTGATGTACCCCGACAAAGAAACATGCCCTCTTATACAGCAAAATTTCAAAAACACTTATCACAACCATATGCGCATAGGGGGTTTGAAGCTCTTTTTAGATGGCTCGCCACAGGGGAAAACAGCGTGGCTTAGAACGCCTTATTTAGATGGCTCAAATGGCTATCCTGTTATGACCGATGAAGATTTATATCAAACCTTGCTCTTTGCAAATCAAAATCATATGCAAGTATTGGCGCACTGTAACGGCGATAGAGCAGTAGAACAATACATGACACAGGTAGAAAAAATCGAGCACACTTTCTCCTCTTTCAGTTCCTTGCGCCCTGTGATCATACACGCCCAACTCATGGGCATAGACCAAATGAAACAAGCACATGCGCTCCATATGATGCCCTCTTTCTTTGTAGCCCACGTATATTATTATGGCGATACGCACATTCAGAATTTAGGATTTGAAAGAGCAAAATACATAAGCCCTGCACTTTCAGCAGAAAAAATGCACATGCCCTTTACCTTTCATCAAGATGCACCTGTCCTCCCTCCTGACATGCTCAAAACAATTTCTTGCGCTGTCAATAGAACAACTGAAAAGGGCGTGTTTTTAGGTACTGAAGAACAGATTTCTGTACTTTCTGCTTTAAAAGCTGTTACCACAAACGCAGCCTATCAGTATTTTGAAGAAACTCAAAAAGGCACACTCCAAATAGGCAAAAACGCTGACCTTGTCATTTTAGATAAAAACCCACTAACAGAAAAGAAAGAAAACATAGAGCACATCAAGGTGCTCCAAACGATCAAAGAAGGTCAAGTAGTATATAACAGATAAAACAAACGTGTTGTTCAGCACAATAACATGATAAATGTACAAAAAAACACAATATTGTACATTGAAACTTCTTAAAAGTAAAGTATAATGAATATACTACAAACAAACGGAGGCACAACAATGGACGCACAGTCAAGAGCCAAAAATGCACTCAAAGCCATGACCTTTGATCACCCTGACTTTATCCCCATGACTTTTCATATCAACGATGCTTGCTATCATGCATATGACCAAAATGCCTTGTTTGACTTAATGGAAAGCCACCCTTTTTTGTTTCCCAACTTTAAGCGCCCTACACTGCCCTACACCCCTGTTTATGGGTGTAATGCAAGAAAGGATGTGCCTTATAAGGATGATTTTTCCTGCGTGTGGCACACATCTATGGACGGCATCACAGGAACGGTTACAGAGCACCCCTTACACTCTTTAGATGCATATGCAT
Source organism: uncultured Oscillospiraceae bacterium (assembly GCA_964439755.1). Taxonomy (GTDB): domain Bacteria; phylum Bacillota; class Clostridia; order Christensenellales; family Aristaeellaceae; genus CAYTPJ01. The sequence goes on along the minus strand of CAYTPJ010000115.1, from coordinate 1,014 downwards.
CTTACGTTTTTCCCGACCCAAACAAAAGCAATGGCTTGGAAAAATGTGATTGGGAAAAAGCAAAAAAAGATATGAAGGACAGAAAAAGCAAGGGTGAAATCGTGTTTGCAGGCCTTCGCCACGGACACACGTTTTTACAATTATGTGACATGAGAGGGTATGAAAACCTCATGTTTGACATGATGGATGAAGAACCCCTGCTTGATACCATTATTGAGCAGTTGCTTTCCTTTAACTCTGCGCTCATTGACCACATGTTAGAGTGCCATGTGGACATGGTCGCAATCCCTGAAGACCTGGGTATGCAGGTAGGCCCTATGCTCAGCGTAGAACACTTTAAAAAATACATCAAGCCTTCTTATCAAGCCATGATGAACAAAGTGCGTGCTTCCAATGCACTTTTACACATGCACTCAGACGGCGATATTCGCCTTTTATTGGAGGATATTTTAGAAGGTGGCGCAAGCGTTATCAATTTACAAGACTTGGTCAACGGCATTGACTGGATTAAAACACACTTAAAGGGCAGAGTTGCCATTGAAATCGACTTAGACAGGCAAAACATCACGCCCTATGGCAGTGTGCAAGAAGTGGATGCGCTTGTGAAACAAGAAATCGCTGCCTTGGGCGATAAAGCAGGTGGGCTGAGCATGATATACGGCATGTACCCTGGAGTGCCTCTCCAAAATGCAAAAGCCATTATGGATGCCATGGAAAAATACGCTTTTTACTATACCTAAAAAATATTCATACAAAAACGCAGAAAAAAAGAGTGCCTATTATACGCACTCTTTTATTTTTTTACATTTTAGACACGATGTTTTTAACGAGGGAAGAAAAGGATGCCTGTACCTTGCGCCCTGCTTCTATCACCTCTTGGTGTGACAAGGGGGTGTCCAAAATGCCTGCTGCAAGGTTGGTGATACAGCTGATGCCCAACACTTCCATGCCTGCATGACGTGCGATCATCGTTTCAGGTACGGTGGACATGCCCACGGCATCTGCCCCCAATGT
>CAYTPJ010000114.1:0-7356 GCA_964439755.1 uncultured Oscillospiraceae bacterium | reverse complement strand
GAAATAAACATCATGTGTATGCGTTTTTTTATGCAAACTTACAAATGACCCTTGATTTCTCTTTAAAACAAAAATAATAAGGATAATAATTACAAAAGAGCACAAATGCAATATGCATTCGAATGAAAAAATAAAATAAAAAGGAATAACGGTTGGTTCAATGAAGTAAGAAAGAATTGGTTCAGTATTATATGGAATATATTAGCACATATTTTTCATCCTGTCAACCCTCAAATCCAAATATTTTTCATTTTCTACATCTGCATTGTATTACGACAACTTCAAAAAATCCGAAAGAGCAACGTTCCCAAACACTCAAGTACAAATGGATATATGTAAATGTATCATTCCAAAACCTACGCCCCCTCGCTTTGCGTGTTTTGGGGTCAAAAAAAAGCACCAACAATAGAGGGTTTTGCCCTACTGTTAATGCTTTTTTTAATTATAAACTTTTGCTCGTCTACAATACGTATAACAACGAACTTTCCCCGTCTAAAAGGAGATTTTTACACCCCTTAAAGCTCCTTACTTTGTCATTTGCTCAATCATTTGATCCACCATCACGAGCATACGTGGCAAGTGGAAGGGGCCTTTAAAAGTAGAGCCTTTGGCGCTGGGCTCTGTGGGTTTGCCATCTCTCCTCAAATAGCCATACCATTCGCCATACTCTTTTTCTTCAAAGTATTCTTTGCAATAATCGAGTGTTTTTTCAAACCATGCAAAATACTTTTCATCCTGCGTATCTCTGTATGCCATCAAAGAAGCAATCAAAATTTCATTGTGTGGCCACCACAGTTTCATATCGTGTTCATAAGATTCTGGAGGCAAGTTCTTGCAGTCAATAAAATATTTTAAGCCTCCATACACGTCATCCCATCCCGTTTCAATGGCATCATTGAAAATGCCTTCTGCTTCTTTGTACAACTCTTTGTCGTTGGACACATTGGCATATTCAAACAAGAACCAACTGCATTCAATATCATGCCCAGGGTTTACAATGCGCCCTTGTGACACATCGCCATAAAATTCACCCTTTGGCCCCACCATTTCGAGCGTGCAGCGCATATCTTTCTTTCTATGATAGTTCAAAATATCATGCACGCACTTTTTGGAGCGTTCGTTGTATAAGCTTTCATTTTCAGGGTCACATCTTCTTAAAATAGAGCAAATGTTTAAATAAATCATGGGGTCAGCAAGCCCTCTGCCTGGGCGCACTTCTGTGTTGGTTTTGGCATCATACCCTGTGGGGTCGTCGATCAAGCCATTGTTTAAATTATAAATAAGCTCTGCTGCTTTTTTTGCTCTTTCAATATACACTTTGTCATTTGTTAAAGCGCCATATTCAGCGTTTGCGAGGGCATAAAAACCTTCTGAAAAGCAGTATCTACGTTGACGGAGGGGCTTGCCCTCTCTGGTCACAGTGAAATACATGCGATCCCCTTTTTCACGGTTGATGCAATATTTCTCCATAAAGTCCAAACAGCTTTTGCTAAAATCAAGCCATTCTTTTTTAATGCCATACGTTTTGCAAAGGTAAGCAAATATCCAAGCGCAACGCCCCTGCATCCACACGCTCTTGTCCGTAGAATACACATTGCCTGCTTTGTCAAGGCATGTCAACACGCCACCAAATTCATGGTCTACACCATTTTTAAGCCAAAAAGAAATACATCTATCCAGCTCACATTGCACATGTTGCTGGATTTCCTTTAGTTTTTGAACCTGCATTTTAAAAAGTCTCCTTGTTTAAAAATTTCCTTGTCATTATACCACAGTTCAGCATAAAAGAAAACCCATTTTCCCCCTTTTTTTTTGAGAAAAAAAATATGCAAATATTCAATTGCGGACATCTGTTTAGAACATTTAGCAATGAAAAAAAGGTAAAAACATTGACAAAAAAGCCAAGCCATGATAAGATACAATTGATAAAATTCGTTTTGCAATCAGAAAACATGCGAAACAAAAGGAAAAGAGGGATTTAAGACGTGGAAAACTGCCCACTTTATTTAAAACAATACCAAGACATCTATGTAAAAGACCCCAAAAAAGCTAAAATGGAATGGTTTAAAAATGCACGATACGGATTGTTTATGCACTACGGTCTGTATTCGTTGCTCCACAAAAATGAATGGGTGATGTACAACGAGTGCATCCCTGTACACACGTACAAAACACTTCAAAACATGTTCACAGCGCACAACTTTGATGCAGATAAAATCACAGACATGGCGCTCAAAGCAGGCATGAAGTACATCACCATTACCACATGTCACCACGAAGGTTTTTGCCTGTGGGATAGCCAAATAGAGCCTTTTAACGCTGTCAATTCCCCTTGCAAAAGGGATTTGATTAAAGAGTTGAGCGAGGCTTGTGACAAAAAGGGTTTGGGCTTTTTTGCTTACTACACCTTTATGCTCAACTGGCGCCATCCCTATTATGTGGACAGAAGCGTGTTTGACAATGCACGCCCTGATTACAAAGAGCCTCAGCCTGAATATTTATACAAAAAGAAGGAAGACTTTGCGCACTACATCGACTACATTGAGCGCATGATGGACGAGCTTTTATCCAAATACAAAATTACAGGGATTTGGCTTGACCTCATTGCCGCATGGTACAAGATGGGGGCTGAATATATCCCCATCGAGGATATTTATGCACGCTTGAGAAAAAAGCACCCCGACACGCTGATTGCGTGGAAGCAAGGCGCAACGGGCACAGAGGATTTTGCCTCTTGTGAACAGACCTTCCACGACCAAGCAGAGGGCATCAGAGGGCGCATGGGTGAAGAAGCGGCACAGCGTGCGCATATTGGGTTTGAAAAAAACAAGGGCAAGCACAACGAAGTTTGTGCCACACTGCAAGAGGGCGCATGGTCCTTTTCACCTTTTTGTGGCGTAAAATCTGCCGAAGAAATGTACCAGCTTTTAGGGCATGCGCATGAGCACAATGCCAATTTGCTTTTAAACGTTGGCCCCATGGCAGACGGCTCCATCCACCCCGTGTTGTACGACCGTTTGATGGACATTAAAAAGCTGATTGACCAAAGAGGTATGCCCGATACAGGACGCATTTACACGCACGAAAACGATCAAAAAACCCCCAATTAAATTAGAAATGAGGAACATTATGGAAACGCCTATCATCGATATGGAGAAATTACAAGCAAGGGAAAAGGAAATCGGATGCAAGTTTTGTGAGGACGGCAAGTTCGCTGAAATGATACAGTCCATGGCGCATTACAAAGAGCAAACGCAAGAAATAGAGGGCATCACCTTTGGCTTTTATCAAGGGGATATACAATTGATCAAAGATGTGGTGGCATTGGTGGACACAGAATGGGTACAGTATTTTGGCGAAAAATCGCACATATTTTGCGCTTTTGACAAGGGGGCGCCCGTGTCTTTTTGTAGCGTTAGTGCACACTCTGACTGCATACTCAAAAACGATGGTGCACAAGTTGGCTCTATCGGGTGTGTGGGCACAATACCCAGTCATAGAAAAAAAGGCATCGGCCTTCGCATGGTGGACTTAGCCACTGTGTATTTAAAAAACCAAGGATGCCAAAAAGTGAGCATTTCTTACACGCATGTGTACCCATGGTATAGCAAATTAGGGTATCAAACGTATGCAAAATTTTCTGTTTTGAGTAAAGAATGACATAAATTTCTTTACAAAGGACTGCTCGTGTTCAAAACGGATACGAGCAGTTTTATATTTTTTAAAAACAACAACGTATTTTGCATACCATCTCACACAATTCCTGTTGCTTTTTATTTGTTTATGTAACGAAAAAATGTAATATTTCATATAATTTTGTCTTTTTTTGGTTGATTTTCTGTTCATAATATGATATAATTTTACAAGAAGAAGCATTGTTTTGCATACCCTTAAAACACTGAAAGCTTTTAAAAGGATTTTTTTAACTTCTTCTTACTGTTCACCGTAAATTATCTTCACTTTTTTCTCGAAGAAGATATATACACATTGATTTCCATTTTTTATGTCAAAGAGAGGTACGCCATTTGAAAAAGATTACTTGTTTTGTTATAATCTGCTTTTTGCTCTTAGGGCAAATTGCTTTTTCCTTTGCCCATTCCACTGCTGAAGAAAAGCCTGTGCGCACAGTAACGGTCGCTTTCCCCCACCAAGCGCACATCAGCGAAAAGGATGAGGATGACCGTATTTTTGGCTATACCTATGACTATATGGAAAAAATTGCCAGCATTGCCAATTGGGAAATCGATTACATATTGTACCCTGAAACTGATTTGGATGCTCAACTTTCTTTAGCATACCAGGACGTACAAGCAGGCAAAGTGGACTTTGTGGGCGGCACGCTCAAAAACAAATATACTGAAAAAAACTTTGCTTTTCCAAACACAAGTTATGGCAGTGTGTACACCACGCTCGTATCTTTGGAAAGCAATTTAGCTATTTCTGACAATAATTTTATGGACAAAAAGCCCTTGCGCATTGCTATTTGGGCAAAAGCCACCACGCAAAACGAAGCCACAAAGCACTATTGTGAAACGAACAACATCGAATATGAATTTATCGAATGTCAAGACAGCGATGCACAGTGCAAAGCTTTAGAAAATGGGCAAGCAGACGTGATGGTGGACGTGAGCTTAAACATCACGCCCTACACCTTTATCGTGGCGCAATACAACGCACGCCCTTTTTACTTTGCCACAAGCATACATGCAGGCAATGAAGCACTTTTAAAAGAAATGGATGATGCCCTTCAAAAAATATACTTGATGGACAGATATTTTGAACGCAACACGTACGACAAGCACTTTTCAAATGCAAGGCAAGACTTTTACCTTTCAAACAATGACCAACTGTTTATTCAATCCAAGAAGGTCTTAAAAGTCGCTGCCATCAAGGATTACCCACCCTTTACGTATTTGGACGCCAATGATCAACTGACTGGATTTTCTGTTGAAATACTCAATGATTTTTCCGAAGTTTCGGGCTTGGAAATCCAATACACCATCTTGTCTTCTGCTGACTTTACTTCTTGCAAAGATTTACACGTTTATGACCTTCTGATTGGCCCCCCTTTAACAGCCACATTTAGAACGAAAAACCATCTCATTCCCTCTAACACACTGCTCTCCTCTTACGGAAAATACTGTTACCATCAAAACATTCATGTAGATTTTGCAAATGCCACGCTAGCAGCTGTCAATAACTTTACAGACGTAAAAGAACTTCAATATCAAGACATAAAATACTACAAAACACCTTTAGATGCCATGAAGGGCATTCACAATGGCGAAGCTGATTTTGGCGTATACAACGAATTTTTGGTCGACTATATGCTTGCCAAAAAAAGCTTAAGCAACCTCAAAACGCTCTCTGTATCCACCGTGCCTATGGACATTGCCTTTTATTCAACAGATGATGAAAACAGCCGTTTGCTTTCTCTTGTCAACAAGTACATTAGAAGCCTTGATAACAACTCCTTGCAAAAGAATCTCATGAACCAGTTTGAATATAAAGTAGACCATGAATTGGTGGATATCATTGAAAACAATCCCTCTTTAATCATCATTTCTGCTCTTTTGTTCCTTCTGCTTACGCTTGTCATTTTATTCTTAGTATTTAGAAATAAAATGGTACAAAAGTACAATGCGCATTTAAAACACACCTTGGACGCAAAAGCTGAGTTTCTTGCTAAAATGAGCCACGATATGCGCACCCCTATGAATGGCATCATCGGCTTGACCAATATTTCCTTAACGGATGGCACAATGGACGATGAAACAAGGGAAAATTTAACGCAGATTGACTATTCCTCTCAATATTTGTTGCGTCTTATCAACGACACACTCGACATCAATAAATTTGAAGTCAACAACCTCTCTTTAGAACCTTGCGACATCAACTTAAAAAACATGATGGAGAGCATGTATAGGAGCTTGAAGCTCACAGCAGATAACAAAGACATTCACATTGTGTTGCACAACAACATCAAAACCTTCCATACCTTAGAAGCAGACCCTGTGCGTTTCCAACAAATACTCTTTAACTTGCTCAACAACGCCCTCAAGTTCACACCCCCTCAAGGTACCATCAAAATCGATTGTGACGTATTGAGCACAGCAAACAACACATCGCTTGTTAAAATCGTCATCAAAGACAGTGGCATTGGCATCAGCAAAGAGTTTTTGCCTCGCCTGTTTGAACCCTTTGCCCAAGAACACGTAGGCTCTAAGAGCAGGTACGGAGGCACAGGCTTAGGGCTTGCCATCAGTAAAAACTTAGTGGAACTGATGAAAGGCTCTTTATCCTGCCAAAGCGAACTGAACAAAGGCACTACTTTTACGCTCATTCTACCCTTTAAATGGGCAAAAAATCAGCAAAATAGTGCTGTAAACACTGAGCAAGAAGTGTTTGACTTTACTGAAAAACGCATTTTACTCTGTGAAGACCACCCCTTAAACCAAAAAATCGCCCACAAGTTGCTCTCTAAAAAAGGTGCGATTGTGGACACAGCATCAGATGGGGCAATAGGATTAGACATGTTTAAAACATCACCTGATTTTTATTATGATGCCATTTTGATGGACATTAGAATGCCCAATATGGACGGTTTATAAGCGACCAAAGCCATCCGTGCTTTAGACAGGGCAGACGCTCAAACAGTGCCCATTATCGCTATGACTGCCAACGCCTTTGACGACGACAGACAAAAGAGCAAAGCTGTCGGGATGAATGGACACCTTTCAAAACCTGTTGACCCCACTGCGTTATATCAAGCATTGCAAACTCAAATGCAGAAATGAGGGTACACAATGAAAAAGGCCAATAAACCAAGCGCATTCCCTCTTAAAAAATTCGCCATCATCATTGCTGTCGGCATTATTTGCCTTTTCATTGTAAGTACATTTGCCGTTGCCCTCTTCAAAGAATACAACGAAAATGTGCAAAAGGAAACTTCTCTTCACTTGCTCGAAATTGGTACACAAATCGCTGACTCTATTGAAAGAGAAATATTGTATAACTGGAATATTCTGTCTGCTGTTGAAAAAAATTTAAGTGCTTTTGAAACGCAAGATGAAGAAAAAATGTGCGCTTTTCTGCGCCAATTACCTGATATATACGCAGTAGACGACATCGCATTATACAATGAAAACGGATTTACTGAAACCTCCAAAAACAACATTAAATACAACGACCTCGCCTCTGACCTCGTATATCATGCACGTATGCAGGGTGGGGATGACATGTCCATTATCAAATCCTCCGTTACATTTACCCGTGCGCTGTCTTCAGATATCACGCTCCATGGTGCCAAAGTGGTCGCTCTATCCATTGTAATCGACTTGGACTCCTTTTTAGATA
>CAYTPJ010000113.1:0-7428 GCA_964439755.1 uncultured Oscillospiraceae bacterium | reverse complement strand
ATTTTGGTGGGGGTTAAGAGGCATTCACCCAGTGTTTTGCCCAGTGTTTCATGATAGGTGTTTAAAGAGCCGTTTTCTACGTCAAACACTTTCCGAACAAGGGAAAAACCGTTGCTGTGTACACCAGAAGAAGGGAGCGCAATGATCACATCGCCTGCCTGCATTTCTTCCTTTTTAAACACCTTGTCTTTGTCTACCACGCCTACGCTAAAGCCTGCAAGGTCATATTCATTGACAGGGTAAAAACCAGGCATTTCAGCCGTTTCGCCTCCAACCAAGGCGCATCCTGCTTGCACACAGCCTTCTGCAACACCACTTACAATCTGTTCAATCTGTTCAGGCACATTTTTGCCCACAGCCAAATAGTCAAGGAAAATTTGGGGCTTTGCGCCACAGCAAATGATGTCGTTTACACACATGGCAACGCAGTCAATGCCCACCGTGTTGTGTTTGTCCATTAAAAATGCAAGTTTGAGCTTTGTGCCCACACCGTCTGTACCCGACACGAGCACAGGGCGCTTAATATCTGTAAGGTCTAATTCCATCATGCCACCAAAACCACCGATTTCGTCTAAAACACCTGGAATCATTGTCTTTTTCACATGCTTTTTGATGAGTTCAACGGACTTGTACCCTGCTGTAATGTCCACACCTGCTGCCTTGTAACTTGCGCTTTCGCTTTTCATTTTACGTCCTCCTTGCTTTCTAAGAACTGCATATATTTTTGTTGCTTTTTAATGTGTGTAGGGTCTATGGGGTATTTGCCTGTGAAACAACCAGAGCAAAATCCACAAGTAGAGTTATCAGCCAACTTGTCTAAATAGTTGACATTTAAAAATCCAAGAGAGTCTACATCGATGATTTGACGGATTTCTTCAATGCTCTTTTGTGCAGCAATCAAATTGTCCGTAGAGTCAATATCTGTGCCAAAGTAGCAGGGAAATTTAAAGGGAGGGGAAGATAAACGCATGTGCACTTCCTTTGCGCCTGCTTCTCTTAACAGCTTTACAATGCGTGCGCTCGTTGTACCACGCACAATGGAGTCATCCACCAGCACAACACGCTTATCTTTTACAGTAGCTTCCACAGCGTTCAGCTTAATGCGCACGCTGTTTTGCCTTTGTGCTTGGTTGGGCTGAATGAATGTGCGCCCAATGTATTTGTTTTTGATAAATCCAATGCCATATGGAATGCCACTTTGCCTTGAAAAACCTATGGCAGCATCAATGCCACTGTCGGGCACACCCACGACCACGTCTGCTTGTGCAGGGTGCTCCAGCGCCAAGAAAGAGCCGGCACGAAGGCGAGCCACGTGCACGCTTGACCCTTCAATCACGCTGTCAGGGCGTGCAAAGTAGATAAATTCAAACACGCACAAGGAACTGCAAGCCGTTGTTTTCATCATGTGGCTTTGAATGCCCTCTTCTGTGACCACCACCACTTCACCCGGCTTTATGTCACGGATGAATTTGGCGCCCACAGCGTCAAAAGCGCAAGTTTCGCTTGCAAACACAATGTCCTCCCCCAATTGACCCATGGAAAGAGGTCTAAAGCCATGTGGATCACGGGCAACAATGAGCTTTTTGGGGCTCATTAAGATGAGCGAGTATGCACCTTTTAAATTTTCCATAGTGTGCAGTAACGCTTCTTCAATACTTCCACAGTTGAGCCTTTCCTTTGAAATAAGGCAGGAAATAAGCTCTGCATCGCTGTCTGTGTGAAACACTGTGCCTGTTTTAGAGAGCATTTCACGCAATTCATATGTATTGATCAAGTTGCCATTATGGCAAAGGGCAAGCGCACCTTTATGGTGATGGAGCACAATGGGCTGTGCGTTTGCTCTATTGATAGAGGCATTGGGTGCGTAACGGCAATGACCCACAGCAATTTTGCCTTGTGGCAAACGCTCTAACACGTCCTTTGTAAATACGTCATTAACAAGCCCTGTATCTTTATGGCTGGTGATGACACCTTTTTGATTGATGGCAATGCCACAGCTTTCTTGCCCTCTGTGTTGAAGGGCATAAAGCGCATGGTATACGGGGGATACCACTTCGCCTTCACCCTGTCTAAAAATCCCGAACACGCCACATTCTTCGTGTAATTTAGATGCAAACTCTGTCATATATGTTCTCCTCAAAATGTCTGTTATACGTTGAGTGCAGCGTCTTTTTGGAGCACTGTTTGGTGCATTTCGCTTCTCATTTGGAGCAACTTTTGGTGCAGTGTATCGTCTGATAAAGCGAGCATTTGAAGGGCGAGCAAAGCGGCATTTTCTGCGCCATTGATCGCAACGGTTGCAACAGGGATGCCACCTGGCATTTGCACAGTGGACAAAAGAGCGTCCATGCCGTCCAACTGCGAGGCGCTCACAGGGATGCCAATCACAGGGAGCACAGTTTGTGCAGCCAAGGCGCCTGCCAAGTGTGCGGCTTTTCCTGCTGCTGCAATGATCACGCCAAACCCATTTTGCTTTGCATTTTTTGAAAACTCTGCTGCTTCCAAAGGTGTTCTGTGGGCAGAATATACGTGCGCTTCATAAGGCACGTCAAACTTTTTCAATGTATCAAAGCACTTTCCGAGTATTGGCAAATCGCTGTCAGACCCCATAACAATTGCAACTTTTTTCATGTGTTTGCTCCTTTAAAATAAAATGTATCTTTTAAAACTTAATATCTTTTTAGAATAAAAAAAGGAAAGGACAATGGCGCTTGAGCCTCCCTTCCTCCTTCCTTCAAAAAGATATCTTTATTGTACAGAAAATTTTGCGTTCTGTCAATAGCAAATCCGAACATTATTTCATGATATTATTCTAATGTTTGTAAAAAATGCAAGAAAACAGAAAAGAAAAAGCAAAAAGCACTAAAATATTTGTGTTTTTATTTAAAATGACGAAAAATACAAGAGATATTGTATCTATGTTTTATTTATGGTATAATAAGGAAGTCATCCAAGTGGTTTTACAAAACAAACTTCAAAAGAAGGGGATAAAACATGAACTTATCTCATTTGAAATATGCGTGCGAAGTGGCACGCACCAACTCCATCACAAAGGCAGCGCAAAATTTATTTATGGGGCAGCCTGCGCTTTCTCGTGCCATCCGTGAATTGGAAGAAGAAATGGGGCAAAAGCTCTTTAAACGCACAGCAAAAGGCATCGCACTCACGATGGAAGGAGAGCGTTTTTTGCCCTACGCCAAGGATATTTTAGCCAAGGTAGAAAAAATGGAGCGTGCTTTTCAAAAAGATGAGAGCAACCAAAAGCAGACGTTCAGCATCTCTGTGCCTCGTGCAAGCTATATTTCATCTGCTTTTTTGGAATTGGTCAAAACCTTTGAAAAGGACAAGGAAGTGCTTGTGCGCTTTAAGGAAACAAATGCACTGCGTGCTGTAACCAACATAGAGCAGAACAATTTTGATCTGGGCATTGTGCGCTATCAAAAGGTATTTGAGCCTTATTTTATCAATTTATTTACACAAAAAGGATTGAAGTTTGAAGAAATATTCACCTTTAAAGATGTGGTGGTGATGAGCAAAAATCACCCACTTTCAGAAAAGGAAAATTTGACTTCGGAAGACTTAAATCCCTTTTTGCGCATTGCAAGGGGGGACCCTTATGTCCCCACTTTAACGCTCCCTGAAATTCGCAAGCAAGACGATGGGCAGAGCTTTAAACGCACAATATTTGTGTATGAACGGTGCAGTCAGTTTGAAATGCTTTCGGGGGTGGAAGGTACCTACACATGGTCTTCCCCTCTCCCCAAGGAACATTTAGAAAGATATGGCCTTGTTCAAAGGCTATGTTTGGATGCGAGCAGAACGCACAAAGATGTGCTCGTACATGCAAAAGGATATCACTTGTCAGAGATAGACCAGAAATTTTTATTTAATTTAAAGCAAATTCAAGAGCAAATTTCGCAACAAAAAATACGCTAAAAGAAAATATTTTACCAAATTATATAGTTTTGTTCGCCATATATCGATATTGTAATATCTATATTCAAATTTTGCATTTTATTTCTGTTTCAAAGTGTGGTATAGTATATTCGTGAGGGAGAAAAGCCCTCATCTACGCTTGAAACAAGCGCAAAGAATGGAGGGAAACCCCTTCTGTTCTTTTAAGGAAGGAGCAAAGCATGAGTACATTAACCTATCCCTTGACCCATGACACAAAGAGCCTTGAAAGCACCATTAAAAGAGTGCGTGCTGCTCAAAAAGAGTACGCCACTTTTACACAAGAACAGGTGGACAAGATTTTTTTAGCCGCCGCTATGGCAGCCAACCAAGCACGTCTTCCCCTTGCTAAAATGGCAGTGGAAGAAACGGGTATGGGCATTGTGGAAGACAAAGCAATTAAGAATCATTTTGCCTCTGAATATATTTACAACGCATATAGAGATGTACAAACTTGTGGCATCATCGAAGAAGACCAAGTGCAAGGGCACATGAAAATGTTAGAGCCTGTGGGCGTTATCGCAGCCGTTATCCCCACCACCAACCCCACTTCCACAGCCATTTTCAAAACCTTGATGGCGCTTAAAACAAGAAATGGCATCATCATCAGTGCGCACCCTCGTGCAAAAAACTGCACCATTGAAGCCGCCAAAATCGTGTTGGAAGCAGCGCACAAAGCAGGCGCTCCTAAAGACATTATTGGCTTTATCGATGTGCCCTCTTTGGAGCTTACAAACCTCGTCATGCAAGAATGCGACCTGATTTTAGCAACAGGTGGCCCTGGCATGGTGCGTGCCGCTTATTCTTCTGGCACGCCTGCTGTGGGCGTGGGCGCAGGAAACGTGCCTGCTGTTATCCACAACAGCGCAGACATTTTGCTCAGTGTGAACTCCATTTTGCACTCTAAGACATTTGATAATGGCATGATTTGTGCCTCTGAACAGTCTGTGATTGTGGATGAAAAAATCTACGATAAAGTGAAAAAAGAATTTGCTTTGCGCAACGCTTACTTCTTAAATGAAGAAGAAAAAGAAAAGGTGCGTAAAACAATTTTGATCAACGGCGCCTTGAATGCCAAAATCGTAGGTCAAAGCGCACACAAAATCGCTGCGCTCGCAGGCGTTCAAGTGCCTGAAAACACAAAAGTGTTGATTGGCGAAGTGGAGAGCGTGGAGCTGACAGAAGAATTTGCGCACGAAAAACTCTCTCCTGTGCTTGCCATGTACAAAGCCAAGAACTTTGAAGAACAGATGGACAAAGCGTATCAACTCATTGTAGATGGTGGCTTAGGGCATACAGCCAGCTTGTACATCAATGAAGCACTGTTTGCAGACGAAATCAAAGTGTTCAGCGCCAAAATGCCCACTTGCCGTATCGTGGTCAACACCCCTTCTTCTCAAGGCGGCATCGGGGATATTTACAACTTTAGATTGACCCCTTCTTTAACGCTTGGTTGCGGCTCTATGGGCAATAACTCGGTATCCGAAAACGTGTCTGTAAAGCACTTGCTCAACATCAAAACTGTGGCGATAAGGAGAAAAAATATGTTGTGGTTTAGAGCGCCTGAAAAGGTATATTTGACACAAGGTTGCTTGCCCATTGCCCTCAACGAATTGCATGATGTGATGGACAAAAAGCGTGCCTTTGTGGTTACAGACCAGTTCTTGTATCAAAACGGCTACACAAAGTGTGTGGAAGATAAATTAAAGCAATTGAACATCCAATACCAAGTGTTTTCAGGTGTACTCCCTGACCCCACCTTGGGTTGCGCTCAAGAAGGCGCAAAGCAAATGATGGACTTTAAACCAGACGTCATCATTGCTGTGGGTGGTGGTAGCGCCATGGACGCTGCTAAAATCATGTGGGTGCTCTACGAACATCCCGAAGTGGACTTTATGGACATGGCGATGCGCTTTATGGACATTAGAAAGCGTATTTACACCTTCCCTAAAATGGGCGAAAAAGCATACTTTGTGTGTATTCCAACCACAGCAGGTACAGGCTCTGAAACCACACCTTTCGCTGTCATCACAGATGAAAAAACAGGCGTTAAATATCCTTTGGCTGACTATGAATTGATGCCCAAAATGGCGATCATTGATGCAGACATGATGATGGATGCCCCCAAAGGCTTGACAGCAAGCAGTGGTATTGACGCTGTCACCCACGCTTTGGAAGCGTATGCCTCTATGCTCCAAACAGACTATACAGACTCTCTTGCCGTGGGCGCATTAAAGAACATCTTTGAGTATCTGCCCCGTGCATACGACAATGGCAAAACAGACCCTGAAGCCCGTCAAAAGATGGGGGATACAGCTGCAATGGCAGGCATGGCATTTGCCAACGCATTCTTGGGTGTGTGCCACTCTATGGCGCATAAATTGGGTGCATTCTTCCACCTCCCACACGGTGTGGCAAACGCACTTTTGATTACAGAAGTCATGCGCTTTAACGCATGCGAAACCCCCACCAAAATGGGTACTTTCCCCAAGTATGACCATCCTCACACATTAAATAGATACGCAAACCTTGCGCAAGACTTGCACATCAAGGGCAAAAATGACCATGAATTGTTTGAAAATCTCATTCAAAAAGTGGAAGACCTCAAAAAATACATCGGCATTAAAGACAGCATTCAGGCGTATGGCATTGATGAAAAAGAGTTCTTATCCAAGCTCGATGCTATGACAGAACAAGCCTTTGACGACCAGTGCACAGGCGCAAACCCACGCTATCCCTTGCTTTCTGAAATCAAACAAATGTATTTAAATGCCTTCTATCAAGGCGAACAGGAGGGGACAAAATGAATATGGAACGTGTTATCGCTGTCAGGAACAACAAAACGGTTTACCGTGACAATGACCATGCCATCAAAGTGTTTGACGAACATTACACCAAAACAGAAGTGCTCAATGAAGCGCTCAACCAAGCACGCATGGAAGAAACGGCACTGCACGTGCCCAAGGTGATAGAAGTGCTCAAAATCGAGGGCAAATGGGCAATTGTGTCCGAATTCATCAAGGGCAAAACGCTCCAAAGATTGATGGATGAAAACAAAGACCAGTATGACGAATATTTAAAGAAATTCGTGGACCTCCAAGTGCTTGTACAATCACAGCGCTCTCCTCTTTTGACCAAACTCAAGGACAAGATGAAGAGAAAGATTTACATGACCAACCTTTCTGCTACCACGCAGTATGACCTACTCACACGTCTTGAAGGCATGCCCAAGCATGACAAAGTGTGCCATGGTGACTTTAACCCCAGCAACATCATTTTAAGAGAATCAGACAATGAAGCCTTTGTGCTGGACTGGTCACACGTAACACAAGGCAATGCCGCCGCAGACGTTGCACGCACATACCTCTTGTTCAAACTGGAAAAGCAGGACGAACAAGCAGAAAAATATATGGCATATTATTCTGAACGCACCAACACCAGCCGTATTTACATCAACAAGTGGTTGCCCATTGT
>CAYTPJ010000112.1:0-7466 GCA_964439755.1 uncultured Oscillospiraceae bacterium | reverse complement strand
TACCAGTTAGAGAAATTCACTTGGATTTTCACACGAGTGAAAAATTACCAGACGTTGCAAAGAAGTTTGACAAAAAGCAGTTTCAAGAGGCACTCAAAACAGGGCACGTGAACAGCATGACTGTGTTTGGGAAAGGGCACCATGGGTATTGCTATTTTCCAAGCGCAGTGGGCACACAACATCCCACCATGGAACAGGGGTTTGATCTGTGTGGTGAAATGATGGAGGCATGCCACGAAATAGGCGTTCGAGCGCCTCTTTATTTAACACTTGGATGGTCGGTGTTGGATGCTGCAACGCACGAAGAATGGGTGGTGCGTGATATAGAGGGGCATAAAAATGGTGTGGGTATTGACGAAAATGCAAAGGAAAGCGACAAACGCCCCGAGTGTTCATGGTATAATCTCTGCTATACTGGCACGTATCAAGACCATCTGTACGCATTGACAGAAGAAGTGTGCAAAAGGTACAAGGTGCTTGACGGTTTGTTCTTTGACATTGTATTTATGTATAAAGTATGTTATTGTGAAGCTTGCAGAGCAAAGATGATGTCTTATCAGGTAGATGTAAACGATTACGAGCAAGTAAAGGCGTTTACAGAAAGTGAACATCACAAGGTGCTCGAACATTTGGGCGAGATACTCAAAAAATATCATCCAAATGCTTCTTTATTCTTTAACAGTGGTGGGGCAGAGATTGACGCACCACAGCGCCATTATTTGAGCACACATTTTGAGCTGGAAGATTTGCCCACAGCGTGGGGTGGATACGACAAAATGCCCATTCGTGCCAAAGTAATGTCTAAAAAAGGCAAAGAATATTTGGGCATGACAGGCAAATTCCACATGGCATGGGGCGAGTTTGGGGGCTTTAAATTGCCTCAAGCATTGCGCTATGAGTGTGCTTCTTTGATGACGTGGGGCGCAAAAATCAGTGTGGGCGACCAAATGCCTCCAAATGGTGTGTTGGATAAGAGCACATACCAAAATATCGGGTATGCGTTTTCTTACGCTGAACAGTTAGAGCCTTATTGCTTTAACGAATCTGAAACGTCCAAACTGGGCATTATCATCAACTTAGACACAACATCGCACAATGGTTTGGCAAAATTGTTGCTCGATAGCCAATTGGACTTTGATGTGGTGCACAAAATAGAAGATATTAAAACTTTTGATACAGTGATTGTGGCAGAAGGGGTGCGCTTGGATGAAACATGGGCAAATGCACTTCAAACGTATATAGACCAAAAGGGCAAAGTAATGATTTTGGGGGGTGGCGCACTCAAACAAAATCAGGATGCATTTGCCTTGTCAACAGGGCTTGTGTATGAGGGCAAAAGCGAATTTGACATAGACTATATAGAAGCAGGGGCAAAGATATTGCAAAATGATATGATATCTTCTCCCATGCTCGCATACCAAAGTGCGCACAAAGTACAGGGAGAAGGGGAAAATATTGCATCTATCAGAGAGCCTTTCTTTAGCCGTACATATGCGCATTATTGCTCACACGCAAACACTCCTTATAAGGAAGAAAAAGCAACTTACCCTGCAGCCCTTCAACAAGGCAATGTGCTCTACGTGGCGCATGAACTGGGTAAAATGTACTTAGAGTATGGGTGTGCATATCACAGAAGGTACTTTGTAAACCTCCTTCGTTTGCTCTATCAAGAGGAAAATCAAAAAGTGGTGACAACGCTCCCAACGGCTGCACGCATTCGCTTTGTGGAACAGAAAAAAGAACAAAGATATGTGCTCCATTTGCTCTTTGCGTTGCCCACTCAAAGGGGAAAAGCCAGCGTGTTGGAAGATTTCCCCACGCTGTATAACACGCCTGTTCAAGTGCGTGTAGACAAAGATATAAAGAGTGTGTACCTTGCGCCCAGTAAAGAAAAGCTGGCATTTACGCAGGATAAAGACACTGTAACGCTCACAATACCTTCTTTTTCAATGCATCAAGCAATCGTGTTTGAGTATTGAGTGTATACAAAAAATCGTCTGTCGTAAGGCAGGCGGTTTTTTTCGCCATATTTTACAGATAATAGCCAAAATAATACCTTTTATTTTTTTGCGGACTATGCTATAATGCATTTGGAAACAAAAAGAAAAGGAGCATGTTTTTATGCAACTTAAAAATTTTCATTTATCCACGGACGTGTTACATGACAACACAGAGGCAAATCGCTCTTATTTTATCCCCTTGAACGACAACACCAAGCAGGAAAAAGTGCTGTCTTTAAATGGTACATGGGCATTTGGTTTTTATCCTTCCCCTGTGCATGTGGAAGATAAAGCTGTATTGAAAGAGGGTATGCCTCTTTTGGAAAAAACCATTCCTGTGCCCTCTGCATGGCAAATACAAGGATATGATGCGCACCAATACACCAATGTGCGCTATCCCATTCCTTTTAACCCCCCTCATGTGCCACAAATGAACAGCACAGGCGTATATGCACGCCTTTTCAACTTGACCAAAGAGCAAACAAACAATTTGCTTTATTTGAACTTTGAAGGGGTGGACTCTTGCTTTTACGTGTACGTAAATGACCAATATGTGGGATATAGCCAAGTGTCGCACTCTACGAGCGAGTTTAACATTTCTCCCTTTGTAAAAGAAGGGGAAAACCATATGGCTGTGGTTGTGTTAAAGTGGTGCGATGGCACATACTTAGAAGACCAAGACAAACTGCGCATGTCGGGCATTTTCCGTGATGTGTACATTTTGGAACGCAATAAAAACCACATTAGAGATTTTTTTGTGCACACCACCAAAAATCAAGATGCCTCTTACACAGTTTCTGTGGACATTGATTTTTTTGGCGAAAAAGTGCCTGTTGAAAGCACATTGACAGCCCCTGATGGCACCTCCTTTGCGCCTCAAATCACAGAAGACAAAGTGATTTTTGAAATCAAAGACCCTTTGCTTTGGAACGCTGAAACCCCTTATTTGTATGACCTTACCTTGCAGGTAAATGACGAACTCGTTTGCCAAAAAGTGGGCTTGCGCACCATCAGTGTGCAAGATGGCGTGATTTTGTTAGACGGCGTTGCCATTCGCTTTAACGGTGTCAACCGTCATGACAGCGACCCCAAAACAGGGCCTACCATCAGCAAAGCGCAAGCACTCAAGGATTTACAGCTGATGAAGGAACACAACATCAATGCTGTGCGCACAAGCCACTATCCAAACGCCCCTTGGTTTGTGCAAATGTGCAATGAACACGGCTTTTACGTGATTGATGAATCAGACATTGAAAGCCATGGCTCTGTATCCTTATACGGGCTCACTTCTTACTCTCCACACATGGGGCGTATTGTGCAAATGCCCGAATATGAAGCCTCTGTGCTCGACCGTATTGAGCGCAATGTGGTGAGAGATAAAAACAATGCCTGTGTGCTCATGTGGTCCTTTGGCAATGAGTCAGGGTATGCGCCCTCTTTTGAAAAAGCAGGCAGGTTTGTAAAAGAGTATGACCCTTCTCGCTTAACGCACTATGAAGGGAGCAACCACATTACAGAAGGTTTCCCCAATGATATTACCATGTTGGACGTGTATAGTCAAATGTATCCTTCTGTTGAAAACACAGAAAAATTCATTGTGGAAATGAAGGAAAACAAGCGCTCTTTAAAGCCCTTTGTGCTGTGTGAATACATCCACGCTATGGGCAACGGCCCTGGGGATGGGGAAGACTACTTCCAGTTGATGGAAAAATACCCTGAATTTTCAGGTGGTTTTGTGTGGGAATGGTGTGACCACAGTGTGTATATGGGGAAAACGGTGCAAGGCAAAGACATCTATTATTATGGTGGTGACTTTGGCGAAAAGGTGCATGACTCTAACTTCTGCATGGATGGCCTTGTGTATCCAGACAGAACACCCCATACAGGCTTAAAGGAATATAAGAACATTTGCCGTCCTGTGCGTGCCTCTTTAAAGGAAGAAGGACTTTCTTTCACAAGCAAATTACGCTTTAAAAAGATTGACAATGTGCGTGCTACTATCACTTTAGCGCACAACGGTGTAACGCTTGATCAAAAAGATGTGATGCTCCAAATAGACCCCATGCAAGAGGTGCTCGTGCCTTATTCTACCAAGAACATCCCTCAAGAGGGCACCACCACGCTCACTGTGTTCTATATTTTGACAGAAGATGAAGGTATGCTCAAAAAAGGCCACGAGTTGGGGCATGACCAGTTTGTGCTTGCACAGAACATTGTGAAAAAAGAAGTGAAAGCGCAAGGGGATGTAAAGATATCTGAAACAGACTTTGCTTTGACCTTGTCCAACGAGCATTTTGAATACGTGTTTGACAAGTTCTTGGGCACCCCAAAATCCATGGTGTTTAATAACCAAACATTGCTCCAAGCGCCCATGCAGTTCAACGTGTGGCGTGCCCCTACAGACAATGACCAGTACATTAAAAAAGAGTGGATGGCAGCAGGGTATGATGATTATCAAGTGTTTGCAACCACCTATAAAGTAGAAAGAACAGAAAACAGTGTCAAAGTGCACACAGAGCTGACTTTTGCAGCCACCTACCGTCAAGCGTTCTTAAAAGCAAATGTGACGTATCAAGTGTATGCAAATGGTGTGATGAAACTCAGTGTGCTCCCCACGTGCCCAGACAGTGCATTCCCCTTCTTGCCTCGCTTTGGTGTGCGCCTCATGATGCCCAAAACGTTTGACAAAGTGGACTACTTAGGGTATGGACCTACGGAGAGCTATTTGGATAAAAAACAAGCCACGTATTTTGGTGCATTCTCTGCAAACAGAAGTCAGTTGCATGAAGATTACATCAAGCCTCAAGAAAACGGCTCGCACATGGGCACTACGCACTTTGCAGTTAGAGATGATAGAGGCACAGCGCTAAACGCTGAAATGAACGTGCCTTTTAGCTTCAACTTATCTGCGTACACGCAAGAAGAACTCACGCAGAAAATGCACAACACAGAGCTTCAAGAAGCAAATGCCTCTGTGCTCTGCTTGGACTTTGCACAAAGTGGTGTAGGCTCTAACAGCTGTGGCCCCGACCTTTTAGAGAAGTATAGAGCAGATGTGTTTAACAAACATTTCACCCTCTATTTAACCCCTGAAAAAATTTAATGTATTCACACGCAGGGCATACGGCTGTATGCCCTGTTTTAAAAAAGAGAAATGAAGGCATAAAAAATGGACGAAAAAGAAGTATTACAAAGAGCGCATGCATTGGTATCTAAAATGACATTGGAAGAAGCGGCCTCACAGCTTCGATATGATGCACCCGAAATCAAACGCTTAGGCATCCCATCTTATAACTGGTGGAATGAAGCATTGCACGGCGTGGCTCGTGCAGGCACAGCCACTGTGTTTCCACAAGCGATTACTATGGCATGCAGTTTTTCGGAAGAGCTTGTTCAAGAAGTGGGCGATACCGTGTCCACAGAGGCACGTGCCAAATACAATTTAGCGCAAGAGGAAAATGACCATGGCATTTACAAAGGGCTTACATTTTGGTCGCCCAACATCAATATTTTTAGAGACCCTCGCTGGGGCAGAGGGCACGAAACGTATGGGGAAGACCCCTATTTGACGGCAGAATTAGGGCTTGCCTACGTGAAGGGCTTACAAGGGGAGGGAAAATATTTAAAGTCAGCCGCTTGTGCAAAACACTTTGCTGTGCATTCAGGGCCTGAAAACATTCGCCATGAGTTTGACGCAGTCGTGTCTAAAAAGGATTTGGAAGAAACATATTTATCTGCCTTTGAACGCTTGGTCAAAGAGGGACATGTGGAGTCCATCATGGGGGCATACAACAGAGTAAATGGCGAAGTGTGCTGTGGAAGCCCCACGCTTTTAAAGGATATTTTGCGTAAAAAATGGGGTTTTCAAGGGCACGTGGTGAGCGATTGTTGGGCAATCAGCGACTTTCACATGTTCCACCACATCACGGACACAGCAGTTCAAAGTGCTGCGCTCGCCATTCAAAATGGGTGTGATTTAAACTGTGGGGTGACCTACCTTTCTTTGCTCCTTGCCCATCAAGAAGGGCTTGTGAAGGAAGAAGATATAAGAAAATCGGCAGAGCGCTTGATGGCGACACGTATTCGCTTGGGCATGATGGACGATGATTGTGTATATGACCAAATTTCTGTGCTCCAAAACGACACGGAGGAACACAATGCCTTGGCTTATCAAGCTGCACTCAAAAGCATGGTGTTGCTCAAAAATGATGGCATTTTGCCCTTGAATAGAGAAAAAATCAAAACAATTGCAGTGATTGGGCCAAATGCGAACAGCACAATCGTGTTGGAGGGCAACTATGCAGGTAAATCCTCCCGATATGTGACCTTTTTGCAGGGCATAAAAGAGGGTGTAAATAAAGATACTCGTGTGCTGTACGCACTGGGCACCCCCTTGTTTTCAAAGAAAGCAGAGCCTCTTGGAGAAGAATATGACCGTCTAAAAGAGGCAGTGGGCATGGCAAAGCGTGCAGATGTGGTGATTTTGTGCGTGGGGCTTGATGCAACGATTGAAGGCGAACAGGGGGACACGGGCAACTCAGAAGCAGGGGGCGACAAGGTGACTTTAGAGCTCCCTGAAGTGCAGAGAAAGTTGATTGCAGAAATTCAAAAAACAGGCACGCCTTTTGTAACTGTGGTGAGCAGTGGGAGCGCTTTAAGGGTAGAAGAAGGCAACGCAGTTTTGTTTTCAGGCTATCCAGGGCAAGCAGGGGGTACAGCCCTTCAAAGTCTGCTGTTTGGCGATGTGGCTCCCAGTGGCAAATTGCCTATTACGTTCTATCACAATGTGGAAGAACTGCCTGATTTTAAAGATTATGCAATGAAAAATCGCACCTATCGGTATTTTGAAAAGCCTGCTTTATACCCTTTCGGGTATGGACTTTCTTACACGACATTTGAATTTAAAGAGGCTGTGTATGCGCAAAACGCTGTGCAAGTGCGTGTCACAAACACAGGGAAAATGGCAGGCGATACAGTCATTCAGTGTTACATCAAGGCTGTTTCTTCTCCTTTTGCACCTTTAAACCCTCGCCTTTGTGCCTTTAAAAGAGTGCATTTAGAAAAGGGCGAGAGCAAAGTGTTTACTTTGCCTTTGGAACAGAATGCGTTTATAGTGTACAATGACGAGGGGGAAAAAGTGCAGGGAGGCAACGCCTTTACTTTGTATGTTGGGGAAGGTCAAAATGACGCACGTACACAGTTTTTAACAAACAGTAAGGGGTGTACGTTGGATATTACTTTGTAAACCAAATAAAAGTTTATTGAAAAGCTTTGCCTTATCCGTTTAAGGCAGGGCTTTTTTTAAAAAATATTGAAAAGCATACGAAAAAAATGCTTTTCTTGGCTTTTTTTATGCACAAATGCTAAATTATTTATAGAGAAATATTACGATGAAAATACATAAAACGAGTATATTTATAGGAAATAAAAAGCGCATGATTTACAAGCTTTACAAGCTTAAAAATC
>CAYTPJ010000111.1:0-7469 GCA_964439755.1 uncultured Oscillospiraceae bacterium | reverse complement strand
TTTTTCCATGCCCTACTTTGCACCCAGCGACACCATTCAAATTGAACAAACAAATCTCATCAAATCCTTAGGGCAATCGCCCTGCATTATTGTAGGCAGATGCGCCAACCACATTTTGTTTGATCAAGCATTTAAGGTGTTCATCTATTCCTCTGATATGGACAAGAGAATACAGCGTTGCTACGACAAAGTGCCAGAAGACAAGGTGAAATCCAAAGAGGAAATGAAAAAAAGCATTTTAGCCGTGGACAAACAAAGGGCAAAGTACAATGAATACTACACAGGGTATGCATGGATGGACATAACACGGTATAACTTGCTCATTGACACAGCCAAAATGGACGTTAAAAAAGCGGCGCAATTGATTGCCCAAGCTGTTCAAGCATAAAAAAACACATAAAATACACATTTCTTCCTCTTTTTATTAAAAAAAGTGCACTCTTTTTTTGACAGAAAGAGGATGTTTTGTTATAATAGAGGTGCTGCTTTTGCCAATACCTGTAATAGGGTTGGACATGCAGACATTTTGCCAGTATGGCACAAAAAATATCGTAGGGCATTTTTAAAAAAAGCCTGAACGGAGGAAAAAATGAAAAACAACAAAACGGTCTACCTCGTTACCTTGGCACTCCTTTGCGCACTCATTGCACTCTTTGGTTTCACCCCTCTTGGTATGCTCAATTTGGGCATTGTGTACGTCACTTTGCTCTGTTTACCCGTCATCGTGGGCACGCTCACCACAGGGCTACAAGGGGGCATCATCCTCTCTTTGTGCTTTGGTACTGTCAGCCTCATTACAGGGCTTAACGCACCCAGTGCGCTTGTACAGCCCATATTGTCTAACAACATTTTGTACGTTATTTTATTGTGCTATGTGCCTCGCATTTTAATCCCCATTGTAACGCACCTAACGCACAAAGCGCTCAAAAACAAAAGCGAAAACCTTGCGTATATCTTGTCCCCCATTTTAGGATCTTTTACAAACACAGTGTTTTACATGGGTGGCATGCTCTTGTTCTACGTGATCATTGGCATAGACTCTACACCCATTTTAACAGCCATTTCAAGCGTAATATTGCTTGCGAGCACGTGTGAAGCAATGGTTGCAGCCATTGCCACGTTGCCCATTATGAAAGCACTTCAAAAGACCAACTTGCTCAAGAAAATACAAAAATAAAAAGAGGTCTCACCTATGATTTTAACCATGGACATTGGCAACACCAACATCAAAATTGGTTTGTTTGACGGAGAAAAGCTCATCAATTACTGGCGCCTTGCCACCAAACGCTCTTACACAAGCGATGAACTGGGCGTGCTCATCACCAACTTATTTGAAAACAAAGGCATTGCACTCACTGCCATTAAAGGCATCATGCTCTCCTCTGTTGTGCCCACCATCAACTTTACAGTGGAACACATGTGCAGGGATTATTTTAACATAGACCCCCTCTTTGTTGCCCCCAAAATCAAAACAGGCATTGACATCAAATACGAAAACCCCAAAGAACTGGGGAGTGACCGTATTTGCAACGCCGTTGCCACCTACCAACTGTACGGTGGGCCTGCCATTTTCATTGACTTTGGCACTGCGACCACGTTTGGTGTGGTGAATAAAGAGGGTGCATTTTTGGGTGGGTGCATTTGCCCCGGTCTAAAGCTTGCAAGCGAAGCACTTGTGTCAGGCACAGCGAAACTTCCCCACTTTGAGCTGATTACGCCCCCTCAAGTGATTGGAAAGAATACCATTTCAAACCTCCAATCGGGGCTTATTTTCGGCTATGTTGGGCAAGTGAATTACTTGATTGAAAAAATCCGTGCAGAGCTTCAAGACCCTCAAGCCCCTGTCATTGCAACAGGTGGTTTTTCTCGCCTTATCGCATCAGAATCCAAACTCATCAACCACATTGATGGCACCTTAACGCTCAAAGGCTTGCGCCTTATTTACCAAAAGAACGCTTAAAAACAGCATCAAGGAGGTACAAAATGAAGGATTGTTATATTGCTCTGCTCGGATGTGGCAATGTCGGTTCACACGTAGTGAAACTGCTCCACGATTACACAGAAACATTGATGCACAGAGAAGACATCTGTATTCACATCAAAAAAATCCTTGTGCGCCACGTGCAAAACTATCACTTTGATTTTTTAGATGACAGCGTGTTCACCTCAGACTTTAATGACATTGTAAATGATGACAGCATTACGCTCGTGGCTGAAATGATGGGCAAAGAAGAGCCTGCCACGCAGTACATGACGCAGTGTTTGGAAAAGGGCAAAACAGTGGTGACAGCCAATAAAAAAGCTGTGGCACTGCACTGGCATGACCTCCTTCAAACGGCGCAAACACACCAAACAGGCTTTTTTATGGAGCCTGCTTTAGGGGGCGCCATGCCCATTTTCTCCTTGCTCAATCGCACACTACAAAGCCACGAAATCACAGACATTAAAGCCATCATCAACGGCACCACCAACTATATTTTAACGTGCATGACGGAAGAAAACATGAGCTACCAAGAGGCGCTCTCCTCTGCACAGCACTTGCACTATGCAGAGCAAGACCCAAGCAGTGATGTAGATGGTGAAGATGCTAAATACAAGCTTTCAATTTTGTCCTCTCTGGCTTTTCACACAAAAATCCCAATCAGTGCCATTCAAACAGAGGGCATTACAAACATCACACAGGAAGACATTGCGTTTGCACAGCACTTTGGCTACAAAATAAAACCCTTGGCGCTCGCACAAAAGCAAAACAATCAGCTGAGTTTGCGTGTGTGCCCTGCGCTCCTCCCCTTTGCACACCCCTTGTCTTCCGTGTCAGATAACTTTAATGCTGTGTCTTTAAACGGCTCCTCTTGTGGCGACATGATGCTCTACGGCAGAGGGGCAGGGAGTGCGCCCACTTCAAGCGCCATTGTAAACGACATCACTTATGCTTTTACAAGGAAAAACAAAACGCCTTCTGCCATCAAAAATGGTGCGGCGCAAATGCAGGATCATTTGGACTTTTCTTTAAAGCAAAACTGTGCTTTTTACGTGCATTTAAGCGTGACCAACTGTCAAGCGCTTGCCCACGTGTTCTCCTGCTTTGCACAAGAGAACGTGCAAATAGATGCGCTTATGAAACAAAAAAGCGAAAGCGGTGCACCTTCTTCTCTTGCATTTATCACACACCTTGCAAATGAAGAAAATGTGCAAAACGCCATCAAGATGCTCTCGCCTTCGCTTGTTACAGTACACAATACATTGTGCGTGTACGCATAATATTACCGATAATAACGCTCTGTTGGCTCGATGGTTTTCACCTTGGGCCTTCTTTTTTTGCCCTTTTTGAAGATGAAACGAATCAAGCGAATTATGCCATAAATGCCCAAAATAGGCAATATAATATAGAGCATAAGGAATTCAAATGTAAAGCGTGGGAAAGGATTGGGGTCATTTTTGGTATATTCCATAATGTCTTGCAAAGTGGGCGCAAGCTTTTCTCTGCGCATAATGCTTCTCGTTGCCACAAGCTCAAACACTGTTTCTTCGCCATTGTCATTGTGATACGTGATGGTGCCCATCACATCCCCTTTTTGAATGGGCGCAGCAAACTCTTTGGTAAACTCTGTAATTGTGATGTCGCTCAAGTGAGAGGAAAGGTATTCAATGTTATTGGCAGAAGTGACAAAGCTATAAGAGCCTTCTGTACTCTTTAAACGCAGTGCCAACGTGAGTTTTCCCAAGTCCTCATCATCCAGCGCATAGTATGAAATATCCACCACTTTGGGGTTCATGGTATATAAGTCCTGCACATTGGCGCTCTTAAACTGGGAAAAACCATATTCCATCAGCTTAATGGTATCTGTAAATCTTGAAGTGTCCGTTCTTGAGTTAAACACAACTGCAATGAGCGTTACCCCTTCTTTGGTTGCAGTACCCACAAAGCAGTTGCCTGCCGCATTGGTTGTACCCGTTTTCATACCCGTGCCATACTCATAAAAGAGCGACTCTTTTCCTTGTGTTTTTCTTAAAAAATAGTTCTTGCTCACCAAGCCTCTCGCCTTGTAAATATTGTCCTTGGGCATACTATAAGACGTGGTGCCTGCAATATCTCTAAACTTTTCATTTTCATACGCTGCCTTTGCAATGAGCGCCATATCACGAGCAGTGGTGTAGTGATATTCATCATGATAACCATGCGCATTGTTAAAATGCGTGTTGGTGCACCCAAGCGCATAAGCATAGCTGTTCATGAGTTCTACAAATTTTGGAATATCCCCTGCAACCGTTTCTGCAATCACGTTGGAACCTTCGTTACCTGATGTGACCATGGTGGCATACAAAAGGTCTTCAAAGTTCACTTCTTCCCCCAAAGCAAGAGGCACAGTAGAGGAGTCAGAAGGCACCTCCATTGCAGTGGGCGACACGTACACCGTACTGCTCAAATCGCCGTACAGCACGCCTAACAATGTGCTCATAATTTTGGTGGTAGATGCAGGGTAGCTCTGGACATCTGCACTTTTTTCAAACACCACTTCGCCTGTTTCTGCCTCAATTAAAATAGCAGAGGTGGCTGACAAATCTGTGGGCGTTAAATTTTGTGGAAAAAGTGGGTCATACTCTGAAAAAGCAGGCACTGTAAAAGAAAGGAGCACAAATAAGAGCATCATCATGCTGAAAATGCGTGTTAAAAATGCGTTTTTCCTCTTTGTCTGCTTGTTTTTCATATATTTCAAACTGTGTTTTCCCACACTTTCCCTTTATGGCAATTGCTTATTCTTTGCCTTTTATTTTTCTAAAAAACAAAAAGCACCTTTAGTATATCACATTTCCTCTTTTTTGTACAGTGCAGGCCCTATTTCATATAAATTTTGCCCCAAGCAATCAATGAGCACAACCACAGGAAAATCCTTCACGGTAAATTTATGTATCGCTTCTGTACCCAAATCCTCATACAGCACCACTTCGCTTTTTGTAATGCTTTGGGCAATGAGCGCAGCAGCACCCCCTGTTGCCCCAAAATACACTGCCTTGTATTTCTTCATGCCCTCGATCACGTCCAAAGAGCGTTTGCCCTTTCCTATCATGCCCTTTAAGCCACATTCTAAAAGGGGCAGTGTATATTTATCCATACGGTAGCTTGTGGTCGGCCCTGCTGAGCCCACTGCTTGATGTGGTTTTTTAGGAGAAGGCCCCACATAATAAATCACTTGATTTTGAAGGTTTAAAGGCAAAGGCTTGCCTGCATTTAGCAATTCTATCAACCGTTTATGTGCCGCATCTCGCCCAGTAAATATTTCACCCGACAACGTCACTACGTCCCCTGCTCGTAAATGTTCCACCTTGTCTTCCGTTAAAGGTAACTGAATATGATATGTACTCATTTTTCTTTTCCTTTATATTGTCACTTCTTTATGCCGTGCACAGTGACAGCAAATATTCACTGCGCAAGGCATGCCTGCAATGTGTGTAGGCGCAAACTCTACGTTTACTTTTAAGCACGTTGTACTGCCCCCAATACCAGCAGGGCCAATGCCCAAGCAGTTGATTTTATGGAGCAACTTGTCTTCCAAATTTTTATACATTTCGTGTGCATTTTGCGTACTTATATCTCTTGTTGTCGCTCTTTTTGCCATAATTGCACACGTTTCAAAGTTGCCCCCAATGCCCACGCCCACGATAATAGGAGGGCAAGGGTTGGGTCCTGCATTTTGCACTGTTTGGAGCACAAAATCCACCACCCCTTGTTCGCCGTCTGATGCCGTCAGCATTTTGATGGCACTCATATTTTCGCTCCCAAACCCTTTGGCTGTGGCTAAAATATGCACTTTATCCCCTTCTACAAGGCTCAAATGCACCACAGCAGGTGTGTTGTCCTGCGTATTTTTGCGTAGGTACAAAGGGTCTTGCACGATGGATTTTCTAAGGTACCCTTCCTCATACGCATGCTTTACCCCTTTTTGGATGGCATCTTCAAACTGCCCACCCACAAAGTGCACTTCTTGCCCCACTTCTATGAACAACACTGCCATGCCTGTGTCTTGACAAATGGGCACAGAATTTTCTCTTGCAATCATATAGTTTTGCGCAATTTGCTCAAGCACAGCACGCCCTGAAGGGCTTTCTTCTGTCAAAATACTTTGGTGTATCTTGCTTTCCACATCTTCGCCCATTTGGAAATTCGCCTCCATAAAAAGGGCTTTTACACTATTTGTGAGTGTATCTACATGTATTTCACGCATATTTGCTCCTTGTTTTATAATATAATGGGGCTTTGAGTAAAATAATCATACTCTTTTTCTGCCAGCAATGCCCACAATTTTTCTGCACGTGCATCATATTTTAAAAGGTCTTTATGATGTGCATTTTTGCTCAACACAGGGATTTCAGCTTGCTTTAAAGCTTTTAAAAGAGGCACTGCACGCTGATTAAATCCCAAAAGGTTGGTATACGTTGGGTTGAGAGTCAAATCGTATTCCTTTATGTTTAAGAAAATTTGGCATAAAAGCCGTGAAAGGCGTGCGTAAGGGTATCGCTTTGTTTTTAAACTTTGAAGCAAACTCTCCCTATTTGTCGCTTGCTCTGCACACGCATACAACCTATTTTCAAGCCCTTCATTGACCAAGTGATATTTGCTCAAACTCTCTTTACTTTGCATTTTTAAAGGGTACAAAAACGCAGTATCTACATACTGTTTCATATACGTTTTTTGGTTTAATATACTTCGTATTTGAGCATACGTTTTTTCGCTCACATTCTCTTTTACAAAGGCAAAATCCTCTTTATAAAAAGCGTTTCGCACAGCGCTTGCAGAAGCAAACCCCTGTGTTTTTTCTATATCATGATAGGCGCCCACACGCTGTACAGCAAGGGGCACGATGGGGCTGTTTAGCTTTTTTAATGCGTTTAAATAGCAGATGGCAAGCGCATTATTAGGAGCAGAAAAAACTTCTTCTTCAAAATTAGGCAAGTGCTGTAAAAGTGCCTCGCCTTGTGCACGTGCAAAGGATTTCCCTTCACTGAGTTTATCTTTCAATGTGTTTTGATAACATAATGTAGGCGCACAAAGAAGGTCTGAAACACCTTTTAAAGCTTGTAAATTTTCACTTTCTGCACCAAAACACAAGTGTGTTACACAGCGCAATGCGTTTAAAATGTATACCCCACCATATGCAAACCTTTCCCCTTCAAAAGGAGAAAAAGTAACAGGCAAAGAAAGCACAATATCAGCGCCATTTTGTAGCGCCATTTTCGCCCTGTCATACGTTGAAAAAGTAGAGGGCATCCCCCTTTGCGTAAAGGCTGTGCTGATCACGCACACGGCAAAATCTGCCTGCGCCATTTCCTTTGCTTTTTTTATATGATATTTATGCCCCAAATGAAAAGGGTCATACTCTGCAATCACGCCTACAACCTTCATCGTGCCCCTCCTTCTTTAAAGTGTCCTTTCCTATTATAGCATGAACAGCGCAAGGATAAAAGTGTTT
>CAYTPJ010000110.1:6906-7474 GCA_964439755.1 uncultured Oscillospiraceae bacterium | reverse complement strand
GCAAAGCCATGCTCCGTTTAACCAGAGGATGTGGCACGGTGGACGTAACGTGTGGGCGCTGTAAACACGTGTTTAAGGAAAAAGCGTAACTGCATATTTTGCTGTATAAACTGCAATAATTAAACCGTAACGGTTAAAACTGTAATGAATTAAAGCTGTTCATTGCAGTTTTTATTTTGTATTTTTTTACGCTTTTCCCCAACATTTCACATTCTCCATTCACCGAGCACAGGATAAATGTATTCAACGGGACGTCGAGGACGCCGTCCCCTACAAATAATAGGCGTATGCCGTATCATGGATCATAAATGTTCTGTTTTGCAGGGTCAATCGACCTAACACCCCACGCACAATAAACCCCAACATTTCACATTCTGCATTATCCCCCACGCACCAAACATCCCCTGCACGAACATAGAACCTACACGCCGTAGGGGACGAAAGTCCTCGACGTCCCGAACAAACACATCCACGCAACAAACATTTACCCATGCACAAACATTTCACATTCTGCATTCTGCATTATCCCCCACGCACCAAACATCCCCTGCACGAACATAGAACCTAC
>CAYTPJ010000110.1:0-6806 GCA_964439755.1 uncultured Oscillospiraceae bacterium | reverse complement strand
CGAAAGTCCTCGACGTCCCGAACAAACACATCCACGCAACAAACATTTACCCATGAGCAAACATTTCGCATTCTGCATTATGAATTATCCCTCACGCACCAAACATCCCCTGCACGAACATAGACCTACACGCCGTAGGGGACGGCGTCCTCGACGTCCCGAACAAACACATCCACGCAACAAACACAGAGCATTCTCAATTCTGCATTCTCAATTCTGCATTCTCAATTCTCAATTCTCCATTCTCAATTCTCCATTCTCAATTCTCAATTCTCAATTCTCAATTCTGCATTATAAATTCTCTTCTACGTATTCGCACACGCCCTGTACAATCGCCTGTGCAATTTTCTCCTGATATTCACCCTGCAACAGCAACTTTTCTTCCCTTTGATTTGAGAAAAATCCACACTCTACGAGCAAAGAAGGGAGGGGCAAAGAAAGCATCAAATAATCCCCTGCCATGGCAACACGCTCCTTTTGAGGGGCTAAATGCTCTATGAGCGCTTGTTGCATCACGTGCGCAAAGTCTGCGCTTTTTGCACTGTCTTTCCTGTAAAACACTTGTGGCCCTGACACATAACTTTCCCTGTATTCATTGACATGTATAGAGAGCAAATAATCTGCCTCGTTGTCCACAGCCATTTGAAGGCGAGCCAGTAAATCTGCCCTTTTGGTGTTTTTTAAGCTCTTATCTGTACGCCGTGTCATCACCACATGCGCTCCATGCGCTTTTAAAAGCGCTTCTATTTTTAAACAGATGCTCAACGTCACCTCTTTTTCCTTTGTGTTTGAATATTTGCTCACTGCACCCCCATCATACCCCCCATGCCCTGCATCCACCACCACCGTTGTGCCTGATAACATTAAATTGTTACACGTTTGTAATGATTTTGTGCTTTGGTTTTTTGTAAAAAAAAGGAAAATAAACAAACAAGTGAGCAAAATAGCCCCTTTATATGTTCCACGCTCCAAAAACGTTTTCCCCAATGTTATCCACATCTCTTTCATTCAAATTATGCATACATGTAAAGTGTTAAAAAGACAAAGAATATGCTTTTATTCACTTTTTTCCCCACTTTTTGCATGATTTTTTATACACGCCTGTATATTTCTCTGTATAACGCATTGTGCATAAGTTGAAAAACATTTCCACAGTATCCACAGGGTTATCCACAGTTTTTCCCTCTTTTATCCCCAGTTTTTAACGATTTTGGGGCGATTGTGCATTATACCTGTGGATAACTCATTTGTGGAACAAGTTATCCACAGGCAGTTATCCCACTTTTATCCCCTTTGTTATCCATAAAAGCTGTGGATAACTTTTTATGAATATTCTGTAACAAATGCTTGACAAATTGTTCAATTTGGTGCACAATTTAAAAGGCGTTTATTACATTATTGTCACAAGTTAGGATGAAAAACATGCTTTGTACACTCTGTCCAAGAAATTGCAACCAAGAAAGAGATTTAGAAACAGGCAAAGGATTTTGCAAAATGGGCACGCAAATAAAAATTGCACGTGCCGCCCTGCATTTTTTTGAAGAACCCTGTATTTCGGGTACAAAAGGCAGTGGTGCCATCTTTTTTTCAGGGTGTACACTGCACTGCGTGTACTGCCAAAACGAACAGATCAGCCATTTAGGGCAAGGTAAGAGCATTTCTGTCAAACGCCTCAGCGATATCTTTAAAACGCTCTATGACCAGGGGGCGCATAACATCAATTTGGTCACTGCCACGCAGTTTATTCCTCAAATTCTGCAAGCCTTTGAATTATACAAGCCCCCCATCCCTGTTGTGTATAACACGAGTGGCTACGAAAAAGTGCAAACCTTACAGCTTTTAAAAGGCGTTGTGGATATCTATTTGCCTGATTTTAAACACGTCAAAAGCACCCTCTCTGCCCTTTGTGCCCACGCACCTGATTATTTTGAATATGCCTCCAAAGCCATACAAGAAATGGTGTCTCAAACAGGCGCCCCCCAGTATGACGCACAAGGCATGATGACAAAAGGTACGCTCATCCGTCACCTTGTTTTACCTAATTGTACCACAGATTCTATGCGTGTGCTCGACTACATCAAGGCGCATTTTCCCTCCATTCCCCTTTCTTTGATGGCGCAGTACACCCCCCTTTCCTCTTGCCCTGTAACTTCTCTTAATCGCCGTGTGACAGAACAAGAATATGCTCGTGTGCTCCAATATATGCTCTCTTTGGGGCTTAAAGGGTACACACAAGAGCGCAATGCCGCAAACAGCGCCTACACCCCCTCTTTTGATTTAACGGGAGTAGAATGAAAGAAAATACAGGCGTCCGACTGCAAAATACAGAGCGTCCATCCTTTTACAATCTATTGAAATGTTTTTGTATTTATAAAATTTTTGAATGATTTTTAAACTTTTCCACAAAAAAAGAGCTGCGCTTTGCAACTCTTTTTTTATACATTTTTATACCATCAATTGACAGCTGGTGCACCTGTCATCAAAGGGGTAAGCGCATCGATCAACACTTGTGTGTTTTGGCTATCTGCTTGATAAAGTGCCTGCATAAGCGCTGTAAGGCCGTTGTTCATAACGTCTGCTTGGAGCTTTGCCATTGTTTCTTCATCCATCTGTGCCACATCAATCACAGGGAGGTCATTCATTTTATTGATTGTGAATGCTTCTTGTTTAAAGGATGTGTTGGCAAATGCAAAAGTTACATTTTCATTGCCTTCTTTTGCAATTTGGAAGTTGATCACTTGTTTGTCATCTTCTTTAGATAAGGAAATATAGATGTAAGGTGCATAATTTGCCATATGTAAACCCATTGTGATTTCCCCAACTTCATTCACAATATGTCCATCCAAGGTCACAGACATCTGCATTGTTGGGTCAAACACAGAAAGGTCCATTGTGCTTGCAAAAGTAAATTTCTCGTCATCTTCTTTTGTCATTTCAAATTCGATCATTTGCTTTTTGGACGCTGTTTGTGTCGTCACAAGGCACATTTTGTCGCTGTTTTCCGTTTGATAAAGGTCAATATTTAACACCACATCATCTTTGTCTGTACCTTTTAATGAAACAAGCGCTTGTGCTTGCTTATTCAAATCTTCTAAAGACATGCCTTGCATATTTTGTTGCACCTGATTTACAAGCGCTTCATTGCCTTTGATCAGCTCCTCTGTTGCTAAATAAAATGCGCCTGCATCGCTGAGTTTTATATCCATCTTGGTCACGCTGTCATACTGTACTTCATTGTATGTAACAGCATCAATGGTTATTTCAGAAGCGATATCTTTTTCAATTGCCTGCATTTTTTCAATAAAAGCGTCGTAATTGGGGGCTAAATCGTTTGTAATATCTTCCATCTCTGTGGGTTTCGTCATTTCCTTGATGCTCTTGCCCTGCATTTGGCTTGTAATATCCAACGCATAGTTTGGAAAAAGGGAAGAATACACAAGCGTTTTTTCTCCAACTTCCATAACATCCAAAGCAAAAATTGCTGTTTGCCCTACGCCTGCTAACACTTCCAGCAAACCGTCTTGAACAATGATGGACGTATTCATCTGATTAAAAATACTAATCCCTGCATCCACTGCCTTTTGAATGGGTGCATTTTCTTCTGTTGTCAAGTCCAATTGAAGTTGCGATTTTAAAAATTCAGCAAAATTTGCTTGGTCTACATAAAAGTTCGTAGCAGAAATTTCCACCTGATCATCTTCTGCACTTGCCACAAAACAAGCGCACAAAAGCATCATTGAAAGTAAAATTGCAATTATTTTTTTCACCATTCCTAAATACCCTCCTTATTTTACACATCCTATAAAGATATGCCCCTCTGCCTTCAAACATACTTTGAAGCAGAGCAAAAGCGCAAGGCTTTCTATGCCCATTGTACAATAGAATACCAAAAATTGCAAGCAAATCTTGTATATTTTACATTTTCTGCCTCCCTTTTTCCATATTATAACAGTTGTGATGATACTTTGTTTGAACGCCTTTTGCTTTTCCTCATACAATGAAGAAAAGAGGGAGGGAAACATGTGCTTTTATTTGCAGATTTAAAATTAGGAGGAGGCGCTGTGCACAACCATGGCATACACCTTTTGCTTTGTGCGCCTTGCACGTGCGTTACACATAGAAAAAATCATGCAGTGTTTTTTGGTGAAAAAGAAGGGCTTTTCTGTTCCTCTCTATTCAACTCAAACGCACAATATTTGTCTTTTACCCCGCCTCCAAAAGTTGTGCGTGCTTTTTTTACCCCCCACGCTCTGTGTGCCCTCAGCCAAGATAGCGATAACGTGTACTTGTTAGACAAGCAAAACGGCACCCCTTTTTTGTGCCAAAAAGCAGGCATTTTCCCTCGTGATATGGCGCACAACGCTTCTTTTTCACACCTTGCAGTAGCAGGGGGTACAGACGGCAATGTGTACGTGCTCCATGCGTTGACGCTGCAAATAGAAAATGTTTTTCACTACGATGCACAGTGTGTGTCCGTCTGTTTTTTTAACGATACGCTGTATGCGCTGTATCAAACGGACACTGGGTATGTGCTCTTAAAATGCGCCCACACTTTTTTTATAAAAGGGAAAGAACATCCCCTCACGATGTGTGTACACAAAAATTTTCTCCTTTTGTGCACGCAAAACACGCTCACGTCCATTTCAAAAAAAGACACTTTTAAAACACAAAAAGCAGGCTTTTTCGTGCGTGCATTTTCTCATTCTGCATCAAACACCGTCTATCTGTTAGAAGCATCAGAAGGGAAAATATACACACTTAAAAATGGGCAATTTTCCCCCCTGCCCTATTTGCTCCAAGATCCACAAGACCTTGTTGTGCTATAAAAAAACCCCTCTATTGTACATACAACAAAGCACATACAACAGAGAGGCTTTTTAAACCCTTCTACATTCTATTACTAATCCCTGACTTTACTTAAATTTCCCTTCTAAATCTTTAATAATGATAAACTGATTTATTTCTTTTAAAAAAACATATTCCAAGCAAAATAGTTAAAAACTCAGCTACACCAACGGATAGAAAAACGCCTTCTACTGCCAAGCCAAAAATTTGCATGATTTTAGGCACAAATAAAACAGAAGCGACTGTAAACACGAAGGTGCGCATAAATGACAAGATGGCAGATACCTTTCCATTTGAAAGTGCTGTGAATAAGGCAGATAAAAACGTATTACTCCCACTGAAAATAAAAGATATAGCAAAAATCCTCATGCCTGATACTGCCATTTTAAATGTTGGGTTTAGTATTCCCGTCTTTAAATATCGTTCAATAAACAAAGCCACCAATGGCTCGGTGAAAACAATACATGCTAAAATTACAATGACTGAAATAAACCATATGAATTTAAAACTTGCATTGATAATTTTCTTGAGTTGCGGATAATTTTGCTCTCCATATTTATAACTGATAATAGGCGAAACACCAAAAGCATAGCCTTGACACACTGCCGCTGAAATTCCCTGAAGATATAAAATTGCACTGATAGCTGCCACGCCGTTACCACCTGCTAAATCCATCATAATCAGATTAAATAATAGCATAGTTACAGCGCCTGCCATTGCTCCAACAAATTCGCTGGCGCCATTGTACATACTCTGTCCAATTTGTTTTAAACTCCAAGAAGGTTTTACAAAACATAGAGTACCTTTTCTATTAAAAGCAAAATATATTACGCCAAAAAGTGCAGGAATTGTAGCACCAATACCTGTTGCCCATGCTGCTCCTGCAATACCCAAATTTAAGATATTTGGAGAAATAAAAATCCAATCGGATATCATGTTTACAACGCCACCCAAAGAACAAACAATAAAGCCTAATACAGGCTTCCCTGCTGTTATGAAAAATGATTGTGTAAAAATTTGCAAAATTGTAGAAATGATAAATAAAGAATATACTGATAAATAATCTTTACAATAGGAAATCAAGTTCGCATCAGCACCCAACATTGATATAATTGGATCTAAAAACACGAACAAAACCACAGTGGTCAATATACCAATGATTGCACCGATCATATATATGGTTGTGAAAAAACGTTTTGCTTCTCTTGCTTTTCCTTCTCCCATAAGTTTACCAACAATAGCATTTCCGCCCGTTGCAAACACCATTGAAAGTGCCATTGCAATCATAAACGCAGGCATTACAATATTCACTGCTGCCAACGCATCTTCTCCCACATATTTTGAAACAAAAATACCATCTACAATGGTATAAGTGTTCATAAAAATCATTGTAATTATTGTTGGAATAGCATATAAAATCAAAGATTTTGCGTTAAATTTTTTTGATAGTGTGTTTTCCATAATATCTTACACTCCTTGTTTTTTGGTCGCATCAGTAAATAATTTCATTGGTATAGGCATGATGACCCTTTTCGCTTTTTCTTCATTGAAATGAATGTCCGTTGACAAAATATCAATAAAAGGCTTTTTAAATCCTGCTTTTATGCCTGTTTGAACAAAACCATTTTTCTCATAAAATGCAAGCCTTTTTACTCTCTGCTCATAGTTATTGGCATTTTTATCCTCCATTGTTTCAATGAAAAGTGTCACTGATTGCTTAGGATAACGCTCAAACAGAGTCTGTAAAAGCTTTGAGCCATAACCTTTGGAACGAATTTGATCATTCACAGCAATATAATTTACAAATAATGTGTCCTTTGTTTCTATGGTGAACAAAATACCTACAAATTGATTGTTGTCATAGTATGCTTTAAAATGATACTTTTTCATTTTGCAAAGTAAAAGCATAAGCCACATGGGCATAACAACCACTTTTGGAAAAGCACTTTACATAAAAACAC
>CAYTPJ010000109.1:0-7508 GCA_964439755.1 uncultured Oscillospiraceae bacterium | reverse complement strand
TGCCCTTATTGTACACTGGGGGCATCCACATGGACGGCTTTATGGACACGGTGGACGCTATCAGCGCATGGCAAACGAAGGAAAGACGGCTTGAAATACTCAAAGATACGCACATTGGCGCATTTGCAGGCATATATGTATGCGTATATCTCCTTGTGATGTGCGCTATTTTAAGCGAAGTAAACTGCACAAATGCGCTTGCCGTCAGCCTTGTTTTTGTGCTTTCAAGAACCATGAGCATGACATCGAGCATTCTTCTCCCAAATGCACGAGAAAAAAGCGACAACAAAGGCATGCTGCACGCTGTTACGCAAGATGCACCCAAGCGCAAAGCGGTGCTGTATGGCGCAATTTTAACGCTTGTACTGTTTGTTTTATACTTTGTGTTACTGGGTGCAAAAGGCATATACCCTGTGCTTTCTGCCCTTTTGGTACTCTTTTATTATGTGCGTTTTACCTCCAAATACTTTGGAGGGGTGACAGGGGATTTGGCAGGGTATTTGGTGCAAATAACAGAGTTGTTCGTAATTTTATCCATTGTAATTGGAGGGAAAATATTGTGAAACTG
Organism: uncultured Oscillospiraceae bacterium; assembly: GCA_964439755.1. GTDB lineage: Bacteria > Bacillota > Clostridia > Christensenellales > Aristaeellaceae > CAYTPJ01. The sequence continues at coordinate 6,940 of CAYTPJ010000109.1, read as the reverse complement.
TACATAGGGGGCGCTTTTGCTGGGCAAAATACGCTTGCAGAAAAGGAAAACCCAGACAAGAAAATTTTACACGACTTTCACCTTGTTGTAGAAAAAGCATTGGAAAACAAGGAAGATATGGCACTTTTTACACAAAAAATATTAGAAGAATACAAAGAGGGCGTAGTGGTGTCTGACGAAATGGGCAGTGGTGTTGTGCCCATAAAAAGGGAAGACCGTATGCTCCGAGAGCACTTAGGGCGTGCCCTTTGCGTGCTTGCACAAAATGCACATAGCGTAACACGTGTGGTGTGTGGCATAGGAGTAAAAATCAAATGAAGTGCATTTTTATCCGTCATGGCATGACAAAAGGGAACATTGAAGGGCGATATGTGGGCAAAAAAAGCGATGAACCTCTGCTTGAAAAAAGTAAAAACGACCTTTTAAAAACACATATGCCTGCCGTAGACAACGTTTTTTCAAGCCCGATGATACGGTGCGTTCAAACAGCTGAATTGCTTTTTCCACAACACACAATCTCTATTGTACAGGACCTTTCAGAATGTGATTTTGGAGATTTCGAGTATAAGAATTACAAAGAATTGTCCGAAGAAAAAGCGTATCAAGCGTATATCCACTCCAATGGTGAAACACCTTTTCCAAATGGAGAAAGTAAGCAAGATTTTATTTTACGAACAGTGCACGCTTTTTTAACCACCATATCTTCCCTGGATGACAATAAAACATATGCCTTTGTTGTCCACGGAGGCACGATCATGGCAATCATGGCGCACTTTATAAAAGACAAGGATTATTTTGATTTCAGGGTGAAAAACCAAAAAGGGTACGTGCTCACGCTCCAAAACAGGCAGGCAATTTATTATACCACATTGTAAAAATTGTCAAAAAAGAGCACGTTCGTTTCATAAAAAATTGTGTTTATAAAAAACTTCGTTTTAATTCCAAATTTTTTCACTCAAGTGAACCATTAAAAGTTTTAATCAAATTTTTTCAAAAATTTGTGGTTTCAAAAGGCAACGCCTTTGTCGCTTTTCGCAAAAAGCGAAATTCCTTTTGCTTAAGGAGCATTCTTTTGAAGTGAATTTTTGCCACGAAAGGCAAAAAGAGAAACTTTTCTTGCGAAAAAAGAAAAGTTTTTTATCTCCTCATAAAATAAAATAATTTATGAAATGAACGTGAAAAAAGAGGCAAACCCCTTTCTTTTTATTGGAAAATAAGGTATACTATGTATACAAACAAAAAAGGAGTGTATTTTTATGAAAAAGAAACCCAATTTAAAATGGACAAGCATCGGTCTTTCAATTATTTTCATTGTATTAGGCATTTTCCTTGCCATCTTCCCCACCACCTCCATCCACCTCATTTGCACTATTTTGGGCATTTTGGCGCTGATTGCAGGCGCATTTCGCATGTTCCACTATTTTAAGGATAGAACATTGCCCCACCTTTTAGAATCCGAATTGGCACTTGGCATCATTGAGTTTGTGGGGGGGCTTGTGCTCATCATCAACCCCACAGGTGTGATTACGCTTTTGCCTGTTGTAATCGGTGGATACATCGTGGTGGAGAGCGTATTTTCCATTCAAACAGCCATTGATGCGCTTTCTGCTCGCTACAAATACAGTGGATGGCTCTTGGTGCTCGCCATTGCGCCCCTCGTATTAGGGCTTGTGCTCATTTTCTTCTCTGGCAACATCACAAGCTTCATCGTGCGTTTGTTGGGCATTGCGCTTATTATTTGGGGCATTTGCCAGCTTTGGATGACGGCAAGCGCTGCCAAAATGATCGACAGTTTCCGTTTGGATATGTACGACAACCAAGAAGGCAAAGTAGAATAAAATTTTTATGGGGTTTTGACGCATGTCCAGTGCAACAAAACCCCTGTTTTTAATTTTTTCTAAATTATACTATTTTTGTAGGATTATGTGTTTAAAAGGTATTTAGTCGGGTACAATACATCTAAGCGTGTGACACATACGCTAAAACACAAAAAGGAGAACAATTATATGAAAAACAAAACTTTCTTTTTAACCCTCTTATCTCTCCTACTCATGGTATTTTTAGCAGGCTGTGCAACAGCAGAAAACAATTCTTACAAAAGCATTACTGCAGATGAAGCGCACCAAATGATGATGGATGAAAAAGTGGTGATTTTGGATGTGCGTACAGCAGACGAATATAAGGATGGCCACATCAAAGATGCCATTTTAATTGCAAACGAAAGCATCACAGACACACCCCCTGCACTTTTGCCTATGAAGGATGCCAAAATCCTCGTATATTGCCGTTCGGGCAACAGGAGCAAACAGGCTTCTCAAAAATTATTTGACATGGGATACACCAACGTGTATGAATTTGGTGGCATCAATGACTGGACGTATGAAACAGAGCAAGGTGCTTTTGAACTGGAAGAAAAGCAAAGCGCTTTAAACTCTTTCTATACGTGGGATTTGGACGGCCGTTTGGTGGACGAAAGTATTTTTAAAGACAACAAGCTCACCATGATCAACTTGTGGGGCACCTTCTGTGGCCCTTGCTTGAGCGAAATGCCTGACCTTGGCGAATTAAACAGGGAAAACAAGGAAAAAGGCTTGCAAATAGTTGGCATCATTACAGATATGCAGTTCTCCAAGGACAATACGTTTGACTCAAATATTGTTTCAACAGCAAAAGAACTGCGTGAAATGACAAAGGCAGATTATTTGCACCTCACCCCTTCTTATGACTTGTATTATGCAAAGCTTCAATATGTGTCGGGTATTCCTGAAACCATCTTTGTAGACAGCGAAGGCAATTTGGTCGGCAAGAGCTACATGGGTGCAAGAAGCAAAGACGCATGGCAAAAAATCATTGATGAAACACTGTTGCTCGTAGACTAAACCACACACAAAGTCAACATAAAAGGAAAAGTTGCACCTCGCATTTTCCTTTTGTGTTGGCATTTTCTGCTTTTAAAATCCTCTTTTTAAAGGAACGTATGACATGAAAAAGCAATTGATTTTCCAGTATGTTTTGCTCTTTGTTGCCCTTTTGTTGCTCACGCTTGGCATTGTGTTCAAAGAGCATTTGGACGTGTTTAGAAAAGCCATCACCATTTGTTTAGAATGTATAGGGATTGGGTGACGATATGAAAAAGAGCAATAAAAACACAGTGCCACCCAAAAACAGTGGTGAAAAACACAAGGGTGAAAAAAAGAGAAACCTCATTCAAGCGCTCTCTGCCCTCATTACAAACGGATATTTGTGGGGCTTTATCAAAGCAGATATTTTTAAAGGAGGCACCAAGCACATATGTGTGCCTGGGCTTAACTGCTATTCCTGTCCGGGCGCTTTAGGCTCTTGCCCCATCGGCTCTTTGCAAGCTGTGTTGGGTGCTCGTGGCAAAAACGTGTCTTACTATGTGGTGGGCTTTTTGCTCTTATTTGGGGTGCTTTTTGGGCGCCTCATCTGTGGATTTTTGTGCCCCTTTGGGTGGATACAAGACCTTTTGTATAAAATCAAAAGCAAGAAAATCAAAGTGCCCTTCAAGCTCGACAAGGTACTGCGTTATTTAAAATACGTGATGCTCCTTGTGCCTGTGATATTGCTCCCCATGTACATGACGGACATGTTTGGCATAGGCGCACCTTATTTTTGCAAGTACATTTGCCCTGTGGGTGCCTTGGAAGGGGGCATTCCCCTTGTCGCAGGCAACCAAGCGTTAAGAGATGCTGTGGGCTTTTTGTTCTCGTGGAAGATGTTTCTTTTGGCATTAACGCTTGTACTTTCTGTGCTCATTTACAGACCGTTTTGTAAATACATTTGCCCCTTGGGTGCATTTTATGGGTTGTTCAATAAATTGAGTTTTTACAAAATGCACGTAGATTTGTCCTCTTGTATCGGCTGTCACAAGTGCGAAAAAGCGTGTAAAATGAATGTGCCTGTGCTCAAAAACATCAACTCCCCCGAATGCATTCGCTGTAACGCATGTAAAAATGTGTGCCCGAAAGACTGTATCACCTCGCAATTTATATTTACACAAGCAAAAAAACACACAAAAAACGAGCAAGCTTAAAAGCACGTGAAAATTAAGGAGAAAAATGCCATGTTCTACCCCATGCACCACATCGCCATCATCTGTTCGGACTACAAACAGGCAAAGGAATTTTACGTTGAAAAGTTGGGGCTTTCTGTGCTCCGAGAAACAAAAAGAGCAAATGACGTAAAAATTGACCTTGCTTTTGATGGCGCAGAAATAGAGCTTTTCATCAAAAGCGATGCGCCCAAACGTCCTTCCTACCCTGAAGCATTGGGGTTGCGCCACCTTGCCTTTCAGGTACAGGACATTCAAAAGGCTGTGCAAGCATTGAGGGAAAAAGGCATTGAGTGCGAAGAAATACGCACAGACAACGTCACAGGAGGGCGCATGACGTTTTTCTTTGACCCCGATCATTTGCCACTGGAATTGCATGAATAAAAGGATGGGCGAAGGTTCGCCCATCCTTTTTAATTATATTTTGTATGAAATCCACGGGACGTCGAGGACGCCGTCCCCTACAAATGATTTGCGTATTTCGCATCATGAATCATAAATGTTCTGTTTTGCAGGATCAATCGAACAAACACCACCCCACAACAAACACAGAACATTTCTCATTCCGAATTATTTCCCCACACGCAACAAACATTCTCCCATGAACAAACATTTCACATTCTGCATTCTGCATTCTCCATTATCCATTCTGCATTATGAATTATGAATTATGAATTATGCATTATGAACTCCCCTGTCCTTTATGGACAGCGTCATCATGGTGATATCATCAAACTGAGGCGCTGTGCCCACAAACAAATCAATGTCCTCTTTCACCGTTTGCAAAAGCGCACTTTCTGCTGTTTGCTTATGCGCATTGAGCACACGGAGCAGACGATCAGAGCCATACAGTCGATTGTCTTTATCCGTAGCTTCAGGCACACCGTCCGTGTACACAAAGAGTTTATCCCCTGGGTGCAGGGTCAACGTATACTCTGTATATCTTGCGTTTTCCATGCCTGCAACCACAAAGCCATGCTTGTCTTTGACAAGCTCAAAATCGCCCTCTTTTCTGCACACAACAGGGTATTCATGCCCTGCGTTGACGCACGTAATTTCGCCCGATGCGACATCCAATATGCCCAACCACACAGTGACGAACATTTCAGAATAGTTGTTTTCACACAGCTGGTTGTTCACTTTTTCAAGGATTTCTTTGGGGGGTAGCCCTGTGAGCGCAAGGTTTTTGATGAGCGTTTTTGCAATCACCATAAAGAGTGCAGCAGGCACCCCTTTGCCCGACACGTCTGCCATCACCATGGCGAGGTGATCTCTGTCAATCAAGAAAAAGTCGTAAAAATCGCCCCCCACTTCTTTGGCAGGGGTCATGGTGGCGTATATTTCAAACTCATTTCTGTCTGGGAAAGCAGGGAAAATGCAGGGCAATAAGTCTGACTGTATTTTGGTTGCCACATGCAATTCTGTGTCAATACGGTTCTTTTCTGCACTCAGTTGCACTTGTTCATCTATCAAATTTCTCGTGCGCTTAGAGAGCGTAAAGCAAATGGGTGTCATGGCACACAAAATCACAGAACGGGGCATAACGTAGAATATAATACTGCGTTTGATCACATCTTGGTCAATCACACGCACAGCTTGCGAGGTGCCACGCATGACATTGGAATCCCATATACCCACATACAGCCCTACAAAAAACGACACTGCCATAAACACCAAACTCACAATCAATGTAATGAGCGTGAATTTTTTGGAATAGTAATGACAAGAGAGCAAAACAGGGATGACCCACACCAAAACAGTGTGAATGGTGAGCATGGCAGAGAGCACCGTCATGCCCAAAATCACAAACGCCATGTACAAATATTTAAGCTTGGGCGCATACGTGTCTTTTTTCTTGTACTCAATTGCACTGGGCAGAATGAAAAACAGCAAGCCAACAGGCATGGAAATGTTCATCAAATGTTTTTCCACAATGAACACACCAATTTCATTTAAAAACCAAAGCACAAGTGCAATCACTGTCATAATGCGTAGGCACTTGACTACATATTTGTTGGCATTGATTTCATTATTTTTGTATATATCCATGTTGCCTCCACTGTGTTTAAAAGTACCACAAGAGAAGAAATTTCCCTTGTGGTACTTTATATTTTATTCAATCGTTAGAATGTCGCTAAACCCTGTCACGTCAAACACTTCGTTGACTGTTTCATTGACGTTTTTAATCACCATTTCGCCTTGCTTGTTCATTGTTTTTTGTGCAAAAAGCATGATGCGCAGCCCGGCAGAGGAGATGTATTCCAAATCTTTAAAGTCAAACACAAGGTTTTTCACGTTGGGCAAAGCTTCCTTGAGCTCTGCTTCTAATTCGGGAGAAGTAGTGGTGTCCAAGCGCCCTTGCAATGCAATTGTGAGTTTTTCGCCTTCTACTGTTTGTAAAATTTTCATATGATTACCTTCCTTTTTCTTTTATTTGAACAAGAGTTTTAAATTGTTCTTTTCGTCCATTGTATATTCAATGTCCTTGGTCATTTTGCGAATGAGCATTTGAGATAAGTCGTCCTCTTCTTCCTTCAAGGGGTTAAAGAAAACCCCTCCATATTGCACGTGCATTTGGAGCGTGCCCTCGTCTGTGTTGGACTCGAGCAAAATGTGGATTTCCTGCGTTTTAGGCAATATCAGTTGAAGAACAAGCTCTTCCACCACAAGCTGTACGGAAGCGATTTGCTTTTGAGAGAGCATTTGCTTTCTGCCAAACTCCTCTATTTCCGTGTTCATCTTGTAGAAGTCAAAGTCCTTAGACAAAATGTCAAAGCTCCACGTTTTAAGCCGTTTTACAAAGGCACGTGTACGCTCTTTTTGAGGATTGTCAAAAATCTGTTCAGGCGTACCTTCTTCGTAAATGAT
>CAYTPJ010000108.1:0-7677 GCA_964439755.1 uncultured Oscillospiraceae bacterium | reverse complement strand
GCAGATGACGGCTACGAAATGGGTACCGTTATGCACGCAGTGCACAATGGCACACGCAACAACAAGATGTTTACTGCTATGGGTGGTAACTGCCAAAGTTGCCACAACATCACAGAAAACGGCAAAGGCTTTGAACTTTGGGATCTCGTAAAGTATGATCACTTGGACGGCATCAGAAAAGTTGCTAACATCGAAGGTGAATTTACATATACTCAAGACAAAGTGCAAACCAACGAAGAAATGTTCACCTATGACTGGATTCACTCCCACTGGGATCACATCATGCACATCATGGGCAAAAATGGCGAAAACACCATGTTGCCACAAGATATGATTGACAACTGGGAGTTTGGCGTACGTGGCGAAGTGAACGCTCCTTACTCCTTAACTCGTAAAGAATTGATTGCAGAAGCTGAAAAAGCTGGCGTTGTTGTAACCAAAGTGTCTAAAATTCACTGCGTGGACAACATGCCTGGTGGCGGTGGTATCTCTAACGTAGAAATCACTGGTATTCCACTTAGCTGGATTCTTGAAAAAGCTGGTGGCGTAAAAGACGGTGTAACGGGCATTTTGTTTGACCGTTTTGACGAAGGCAGTGTGCGTGGCGTAGAACATGGTAGCTATGACCAATGCTTCATCATCTACAAAGTGGGTGGCAAAGAATTGACCATGAGCCAAGGTTCTCCTTTGATGACATGGTATGAAGGCGCTGACGCTCAGTCTTTCGTAAAGCAAGTAACAGGCATCAATGCTGTAACAGATGAAATCAACTACAAAGCAAAGCTTATGAACGGTTTCAACTACTATGGCGAAGGCGAATGGATCAACAAGCCCAATGCCACCATTTTAGGTGTTCCAGAAGGCATGATCATTGAAACAGGCAAGCCTTTCACTTTCACAGGCTATGCTGACGCTTATGACGAAAAAATCGTGAGCCTCGAATTCTCTATGGACAATGGCAAAACTTGGACAAAGTTCGACATTCCTGAAAGCGATGTAAACAAAGTGCTTTTCTGGGATTTCACATGGACACCTGATTCTGATGCAAGCTACGTGTTACTCGTTCGTGCAACCACAGAAACTGGTTTGGTTAGCCCACAATATGCTGGCTATCCCTATGCCATGGTCACAACCAAGAGTGATATGGAGGGTCTTGAATAATGAATAAGAACATGAAAAAAGTATTGAGTGGCGTGATGAGCGCAACAGCTGTTGTTTCTTCTATCGCTCCTGCAATGGCTGAAGATGTAAAAGTAGAAGTACAAGCTCGTGACGAAGTAACTTATGACGAAATGGCAAACGTGAAGGGCGAATTCAGCTTCCAACAAGATGCTTGGACCCCTTCTGATGATTTGTTCAGCCTCTTTGGCACTGCTGCAACTGCAGCTTGCGCAAAGCCCGGTTTTGCTTTTGACAAAGTGAACCACGCTGAATACTTTGTAAACGTGGGTGGCAAAGTAAAGAAAACGTACACTGCCAGCCTCGAAGAAATCGAACATATGGAATATGAACGCCGTATGATGAAGTGCACCTGTGGCATGAGCCCCACCCTCGCTATGACCAACGTAACTGGCGTAAAGGTTGCTGACATGCTCAAAATGGCAGACGTGGAAGAAGATGCCAACACCATCACATTTAAGGACAAAGAAGGCTATGGCCATCAAATGCCCTTGTCTTATGTGTTGGAAAAAGATGCCCTCCTCGTGTACCAAGTAGCTGACAAAGATTTGGAAGAAGGCTTACAAGTTTGGATTCCAGACACAGTGGCTAAGTATTTCACACGTAGCATCACAGACATTGAACTTTCCAAAGAAGATGAAGTGCCTGCCGTAGAAGGTGCCGCTCCTGAATACCGTGCCAAAGTGAACGTACTCAACCACTTTAACAGCACCATGCCTGTGGGCACCCAAATTTCCTTCCAAGGGTATGCAGATGACTGTGGCACTGCTGTTACAGCTGTGGAGTTTTCACTCGACAACGGCAAAACATGGACAGCCTATGACACTTCTAAATCCGACCCCAAAAACTGGATTTACTGGACCTATGATTTTGTTACTGAAAAAGCTGGCACCTATAAATTAGATGTCCGTGCACGCACACAAGATGGCACAGTATCTCCCCTTGCTTCCAGCGTTGTGTTTGAAGTAACTGAATAAAGTGCACAAAACGCATTGCTTTTAGGGGTTTTTACCATGCTTAAAGCATAACATTCATGTAAGACGGACTTCGTTCTAAAAAGGATGGAGTCCGTTTTACAGAGTGCATTTACAAAGATTATTTGTCTATTTATTCCATAATATTCTGCCTTTTTTATACGCACTTTGACAATCGATATTAAAATACTTTTTTGTGTTGACTGTTCCCTTAGGACATAGTGTATACTACATAATGTCTTCTACATGTGGAAGAAAACACAAAGGAAGGGTTGATTTTTCAAAGTGTGTACTGAACATTCAATTTCTGTAAAAATGCAGACTTTTTTATGCAAAGGGCAGTTTACAAGCGAAGAATACACCTTGTTTTTTTCCAAAGAAAATACTTCTACTTGGCACATTTTAAACAACCACATTTCTTTAAAGCAAAATCAAGCGCTCATTCTCCCCCCACACACTGTGTGCACATATCGAGGGGAAAAAGCCTTTTCATGCTATCAAATATCCTTTTCAAAAGAAGCTTTTTATCAAGCTTGTTTGCCTGTAATAGAAGGTTGCCCCTTGTTGTATAACTTTTTTATCCATGATGACGAGCATGACAACATTCCTTTTTTGCACTTTAGCGATATCCACCCGAACATGCTCCTTGCTGTATCTCAAATGAAACATGAGTATGAACGGCACGAAGCGTACTACGGCATGTTGTTGCTGTGTAGTTTGATGAAATTGCTCCTTCAAATGAACAGGAGTTGTAGAGTCACAGCCACCATTTCAGACCCTTTGGACAGCCAAATATACCAACGCATTTTTGCATACATCACAGAGCATTCTGCCAGCACTTCTTTAGAAGATGTGGCGTCTGCCTTTAACTATCACCCCAACACCATTTCTACCATTATTAAGAAAAACGCTGGGCAAACCTTCCTTGAATTGCGCACTAAAATCCGTTTAGGGCATGCAGCGCACTTGCTCCTTCAAAAGGACATCAATACCCATCAAGCAGCGCAAATTTGCGGATATTCCAATATGAGTAACTTTTATTCACAGTTTAAGAAACAATATGGCGTAACGCCAGGCGAATACGCTCAATCAGTAAGCAACTAAAAGGGAGGAAAAGCAATATGGCACGTCTTTCTTTGATTAAAAAGCACATGCGTGCTTTTTCTTGCTTTTCAGATATAGATTTTATCACAACATTTAACAGTTTAAAGCATACACCTTATGAACAAGCCAAGCTCCAAGTACTTGCCTTATGCGCCTTGTCCTTTAAACGTCTTCACAACATTTCCCCTTATGACGAACAATTTTTAGGCGCACTGAGTATGGCAGACAATAAAATCATCCAGATGGAAACAGGAGAAGGGAAAACGCTCACTGCCGTGCTCTCTGCCTGTATTTTTGCTTTAAAAGGGCGTGTGCGCATTGCTACTGTCAATGAATATTTAGCAAAAAGAGACAGTGAACACATGGCGCCCATTTACCAAGCTTTGGGTTTAACGGTGGGTTTTGTGCACAAGGGCATGGACATAGAAATGCGCAAAAACATGTACCAAAAAGATGTGGTGTATGCCACGCACAGCGAATTTGGGTTTGATTATTTGAGGGACAATTGCGCAAGAAGTGCGTTAGAGCAAGTGCAAACACCCCCTTATGCCATGATCATTGATGAAATTGACAGCATTTTATTAGACGAAGCAAGCACACCTTTGTTGCTCTCCTCTTCTTCTAAAGAGCTTAATCCTCTGCTCCCTGCTGTCAACACATTTGTGACCTACTTAAAAAAAGGTGTTTTTCCCCCTGCCTATGACGAAGAAACGTATTTAGCGTATGACCAAAAATACGATTACGTGGTGGACACAAAGGGCAAGATTGCGCTTTTAACAAGCAGAGGCACACAGCACGCAGAGCAGTTTTTTCGGCTGGATGATTTGACGGATGATATTGAAATCAGCCACATGATATTCCAATCCTTGCAAGCACACGGCTGTTTTTTTAAAGACAAGGATTATATTGTGGAAGAAGATAAACTCTTTATCATCGACCAAAACACGGGCAGGCAAATGAAGGGCAGGCGATATTCAGACGGCTTGTGGCAAGCCATTGAAGCCAAAGAGCACCTCCCTTTAATAGAAGAAAGCGAAACGATTGCGACCATTTCTTTTCGCCAATACTTTGGTCTATACCCCATTTTAACGGGCATGACGGGGACAGCCTATCAAAGTAGAGAAGAATTTTTAAAAAACTATGCCCTCAAAGTCAAGTGCATCCCTCCACACAAGAAGAACAGGCGCACTGTGCTCCCAGACATCTTTTGCGTTTCCCAAGACGAAAAAGTGCACGCTCTTTTATCTCTTGTGCACACGCTCAAAAAAAACGCTCAACCCTGCCTCATTGTAACGCACTCTGTACAGGAAAATGAAATGCTCTTATCTGCCTTTCAAAAAGAGGGTATTTTCCCTGCTGTGCTCAATGCAAAAGCGCACGAAAAAGAAGCAGAGATCATCAGAAACGCAGGCAAACATGGTGCCATCACACTGTCCACTGCCATGGCAGGTAGGGGCACAGACATTGTGTTAGACGATGGGGCAAAAAAAGCAGGTGGCCTGTTTGTGATTGGGTTTGGCCATCAAAACACAAAGCGTGGGGATAGGCAATTGATGGGCAGATGTGCACGCCAAGGGGATGAAGGCAAGAGCGTGTTCATATTTTCCAACCAAGATGAGCTGATTGCACGCTTTGTATCTACTTTGTCCAAACACAATCACAAAAATCTTTCTCGTGCGCAACGTGCTTACGAAGGTCAAGTAAAAGGCCAACGCAAAATGCTCATTGAGTTGGATGAAGTGATCAGCCACTTTAGAAACAGGGTATACAAAAAGCGCAATGAGATTTTACAGGGCATATTGCCCCCTTGTTTCCCTCTAAAAAACAAGGACAAGAAAATTGCTTCTGCCATTATTTTAAGCAAGATAGACAGCATGTGGGTAGACTTTTTAAAAGTATCCAGTATGTACCAACAGCAATGCGGGGCAGACACTTTAACAGGGCATAATTACCTAACGCAATACGCAAAAAAAACCTCTGAGCTATTTGAACAAATGAATCAAAGCTTGGAAAAAGACATTCTGTATTGTTTAGAACGAATAGAAGGGAAAACGTATCATGAGCACATGGGCACTTTATGACACACTGATACAAAAAATAAAACAAAACGACCAAATTGAGCGTGTGTACTTTGGAGAAAGCTGGGTGGCTGTGTATATGCAATCACAGCGCATGGGCGTAGCTGCCATGCCAGTTGAACAAAAGAATACACACGACCCCAAAACGTATGAAGGCAAAATGCTCTTTGACGTTCTCCCTCTTTTAAAATCGTGGGATTTGGTAGAAGCTTCCCTTGCGCTCGCATGTTTGAACAGCCAAGTCAATCAGGAAGCGCTCATAAAAAGCGACCCAAACCCAGACGCATTTTTGCGATTTAAAGATATACTGAAACACAAGAATGTGGCTGTCATTGGGCACTTTCAGTACTTGGAAACTCGCATAGAAAACATATGCAACCTCCATGTGTTGGAAAAAAGGCCTGTGGGCAATGATTACCCTGACCAAGCGTGCGAATACCTCTTGCCCTCCATGGACGTGGTGTTCATTACAGGCAGTGCACTCTCCAACAAAACACTTCCTCGCCTGCTTGAACTTTGCAAGAATGCTTACACAATTTTATCTGGCCCCTCCACCCCCATGGTGCAAGAGCTCTTTTCTTACGGCGTAGATGCGCTCTGTTCTTTCTGCGTAAACGATGTAGAGAAAATGCACATAGCACTCAACAATGGCATCAAAATATTTGATGCAGGGCGCATGGTCTGCGTCACCAAAGACAATTACGAAGGGAAGTTATTATGAAACAATCTACTGAACCAAAAGGAAACACCCCCAAGAAGAACATATTTAAAAAGCTGTATGCCTTTTTAAAGTCCATGCAGTTTGGCATGATTTTGCTCTTGATCGTAGCACTTTTTTGTGTGGTCGGCTCTCTCTTACAACAAAATGTCGACCCCTCTTACTACACAATGCGCTATGGATTTTGGGGCAAAGTGATGCTCTTTTTAGGGCTTGATCATGTCTATTCCAACGCATTTTTCCTCGCCTTGTTTGGTTTATTGTTTTTAAACCTCTCCTTCTGTTCAATCAACAGAATAAAGAAAATCTCTGCTATTAAAGAGCAATTTGTTGAAAAAGCAGCGCATGCCCCTTGCACCCTCAAAGGCAATGCTTCTGCCCTTCAAACTGCCCTTTTAAACGCAAAGTTTAAGAAAAAAGGGCATGGCTATGTCAAAAACAGCTTGGGCTTTTACGGCTCTATCCTAACGCACATAGGCTTTTTGCTCCTCATTATTGGCGCCACCTTTGCTTTTACTCTTGAAACAAAGACCCTCTTAAACATCCCTGTGGGCACTTCTGTGGCGCTCCAAAATCAAGACACGCTGACTGTGAACGCTTTCCAAATGGAAAATGAAAAAGGGGATTTGGACTACAAAGCCAACCTCACTTTGACCACATCAAACGGAGAAACACAAACAAAGGACGTGTCCGTCAACAACCCTGCGCACATGGGAAATTACACCTTTTTTCAGCAGACGTATAACCGTTCGGGTGTGCTCGCCGTTTCAACAAGCGACAAAGAACAAGGGGAAATCATCGTGTTAGATGCCCCCAGCTTCATTTCCTTAGACGGTGAAAATGGCATCCAGTATTTGGAGGCATACGGCGACCATGTGGTAGATGGCAATGGCAAAATTGCCCCTTTAAACAGAAATGATGGCAGAATTGTAAACCCTGTTTACTTGATTGAAATCAGAGAAAATGGTGAAACCAAAAGAGGGCTCACCAACATCGATGAAACTTTCCATGTCGGAGGCGTGTACTTCACTTTTAAAACGCCTCAAATGTATCCGGGCATCTTGGTGAAAACCTTGCCAAGCTTTGTATTGCCCTTCTTATATTTCTCTTTTGTTGTACTGATTTTGGGGCTGTACTTCTGTTTTTTCACACGTCCTGTATCTGCGTACATCAAAGACAATGCTTTGTCACTTGCTTTTAGCAAAGAAAGTGGTGACTTAGAACAAGACCTCATAGACCAACTAAAAGAAACACTAAAGGAGCAAACAACATGATGGACATTCTCTTTTTCACCCCGGTCGTTCTCTACTTTGTAGCCACTGTATTACAATTTGTCGCTGCTGCATTTAAAAAGCAAAAGTTAAAGAACGTCGCCTTTTACGTGCTCGCATTTTCTGCCCTTGTGCACCTTGTATACTTTGTGGTGCGTGGCATCAAAGCAGGGCGCATGCCCCTTTCTAACCAATTTGAGTTCGCCTCTGCCTTTTCTCTTGGCATTGCACTCATGGGCATTTTTGAAAAATTGCGCTCTAAGAGAAACTTGGACTTTTTGGAAACACTGTGCGCACCCTTGAGCTTTTTGCTCTTGTCTTACGCTGCCCTTCAACCACGTGACATAAACCCC
>CAYTPJ010000107.1:0-7688 GCA_964439755.1 uncultured Oscillospiraceae bacterium | reverse complement strand
GAAATATTTTTTATAAAACATGTAAAATGCGTATGAATTGCTTGCAAAAAGTGCGGTTTTCGTGTATAATACCATGGTGCATGTGTGAAAAGAAATTTGTGCACATTTAAAGGAGTCTATTTACTTGGTACTCATTTGTAATTTGGTTTTCTTCTTTTGCGCTCTTGTGTTTTTTCTGATTGCCCCAAATATCATGAAGCCAAAGAAGGAATTTGGGGATTTGTTTGATTTTTACTATGCACACAGAGGGCAAAAAAACAAACAATTTATTGAAAATTCTTTAGACGCATTTTCGGACTCTGTCGCACATTCTTGTGGCATTGAACTGGACGTTCAATTGACCAAAGATTTGGTGCCTGTGATTTTTCACGATTTTACATTGGAGAGAATGACGGGGCAAAAAGGAGAAGTGGGTGACTATACGTTAGAAGAATTGAAAAGGTTTCCCCTTTTAAATTCTAACTGTTTTATCCCAACGTTAGAAGAAGTACTCCAAGTGGTGGACAAAAAAGTGCCTCTCTTAATAGAGCTAAAGAGCATGAAACCACGCACCTTGCTTTCTAAAAAAACGGCAGAAGTACTCAAAGAATATCATGGTGCATACATGATAGAGTCCTTTAATCCCTGCTTGTTGTATTATTTTAGAAGATATCAAAAGGATATTGTGAGGGTACAGCTCAACAGCAAATTGGAGATTTTACACAAGGCAACAGTGAAAGAAAAATTGGTCAATTTTTTGCTCAATAATCTTTTGCTCAATTGCATCGCACGGCCTGACATTATTTCTGTAAAAATACAGGATAAAGACAGGTTGTGTTGTAAAACCATTAGAAAGTTTTTCAGCGCTCGCTTTGCTTGCTGGACAGTAGAAAGCCAAGAGGAGCTTGAAATAATGGAAAATCAATTTGATTTTTCAATTTTTGAAGGGTTTGAGCCGAAAAGTGCGCAACCCGAAAGGAGCATGTAACATGAAAGAACAACATGAACACAGCAATCGCACAGTGATTTCTAAAGAAGGTATGAAAAAATTAGAAGAAAGATATCAGTACTTAACCACCGTTCGCCGTGCTGAAATTGCAGAGCAAATTTCCATCGCACGTGGATTTGGTGATTTGAGCGAAAACGCAGAGTATGATGCTGCAAAAAATGAACAATCCTCTTTGGAAGCAGAGATTGTGGAATTGGACAACACCATTCGCACAGCCACTGTGGTGGATGAATCAGATGTGAGCACAGAGCAAGTAAACATTGGCACTGTGGTAGACATCAAATGCACTGCATCATCAGATGATGATATTTTCTCTGTCAACGACAAAGAAACTTACACCATTGTGGGCGCAAGAGAAAGTGACCCCATGAACAACAAGATTTCAAACGAATCTGCAATTGGCAGCGCTTTGCTTGGTGCAAAGAAAAATGAAGTGGTTTCTGTTCAGATTTCAGGGGCAGATATTAAGTTCAAGGTGCTCAATATTTCAGCAAAAAAGTAAATTAGATACACGCAATAACGAGGAGAAGGTAAAAATGGCACAAACTAAGCAAAACACACAGGTCGTCAATTTGTCTGAACAAGAGCAAATTAGACGTGGCAAGTTACAAGAATTGATGGATAACAATCAAAGCCCTTATGCCATCACCAAATTTGACGTCACCAATAAGAGCAAAGAGCTGATTCAAAACTTTGAAAAGTTTGAAGATCAAACAGTGACTATTGCAGGGCGCATGATGAGCCGTCGTGTAATGGGCAAGGCTTCTTTTGCACACCTTTTAGACAGCGTAGGTAGCATTCAAGTGTACGTTGCAAGAGATGATATTGGCGAAGAAAACTATAAAGCCTTTAAAAAAGATGACGTGGGGGACATTTTGGGCGTTACAGGCAAAGTGTTTAAAACAAAGACGGGCGAAATCTCCATTCACGCAACTTCTGTGGTATTGCTTTCAAAGTGCCTTAAACCTCTCCCTGAAAAGTTCCATGGGCTTACTGACCAAGATTTAAGATATCGTCAACGTTACTTGGATATGGTTGTAAATCCCGATGTAAGAAGCAACTTTGTGACACGTAGTCGCATCATTTCTTCTATCCGTACTTTCCTTGAATCCCGTGATTTTATGGAAGTGGAAACACCTGTGCTCCACACAGTGGCAGGGGGCGCTTCTGCTCGTCCTTTCATCACACATCATAACTCTTTGAACATTGACATGTACTTGCGTATTGCGCTTGAGTTGCACTTAAAGCGCCTCATCGTAGGTGGGTTTGACCGTGTGTATGAAATTGGCAGAGTGTTCCGCAACGAAGGCATGGATACAAAGCATAACCCCGAATTTACCATGCTTGAATTGTATCAAGCATATACGGATTTTGAAGGCATGATGAACATTACGGAGGACATGTTCCGTTACGTGGCTCAAACAGTGAATGGATCTGGTCAAATCCCTTATGGCGATATTACACTGGATTTGGATGCGCCTTTTGAACGTATTTCCATGGTGGACGCTGTTAAAAAGTATGCAAATGTTGACTTTGACCAGATTAAAACAGTGGAAGAAGCACGTAAAGTGGCAGATGAACACAAAATTCACTATGAAATGCGTCACCAAAAGGGCGACATTTTGAACTTGTTCTTTGATGAGTTTGTGGAAGAACATCTTGTGCAACCTACATTCCTTTACGGACATCCTGTTGAAATATCTCCTCTTGCAAAGAGAAATCCCAACAATCCAGAATACACAGAACGTTTTGAAGTGTTTATGTGTGGACGTGAAATGGGCAACGCATTCTCTGAACTCAATGACCCCATTGACCAACGGGAACGCTTTGAAGCACAAGCGAGATTAAAGCAATTGGGCGATGATGAAGCTTGCGATGTGGATGAAGATTTCTTAAATGCGCTCGAAATTGGCTTGCCTCCAACGGGTGGTTTGGGCATTGGTATCGACCGTTTGGTGATGCTCTTTACAAATAGCGCCTCCATTCGTGACGTGCTCTTGTTCCCCACAATGAAACCCATTGAAAAGCCAGAAAATACCAAAAAATCAGAAATTGCACAAGTTGCTGAAAAAGTGGAAGAAATTGTATCTGAAGTTATTGATTTTTCCAAAGTGGAGATTGAAGAACTGTTTAAAGATATGGTTGATTTTGACACATTTGCAAAGTCTGACTTCCGTGCTGTAAAAGTAAAAGAGTGCACAGCTGTGCCCAAGTCCAAAAAGCTTTTGAAGTTCGTGTTGGATGATGGCTCAGGTGTTGACAGAGTGATTTTAAGTGGTATTCACGACACGTATGAGCCTGAAGAATTGCTCGGAAAAACTTTGATTGCAATCACCAATTTGCCTCCACGTAAAATGATGGGCATTGATTCTTGTGGCATGATTATTTCAGCCGTACACAAGGAAGAAGGTCAAGAAAAACTTCATTGCTTGATGGTGGACAATCATATTCCAGCAGGCGCAAAGTTGTATTAAAAATATTTGAATTACACGATGTCATTGTTTGTGACCAATGGTGGTGTAATTCATATTATAAAAAATGTCACGAAGATATATTCTTTTGTGGCATTTTTTATTATAACATATTTAAAATGGAGGAAATTTTGATATGAACATTTTAATCTTTCATGGGGATGAACACAACAGCAATTGCCTTGGATGCTATGGAAACTCGCAGATCATTACGCCCAACCTCGACCGATTGTCTAAAGACAGTATTGTGTACACGCAGCATTACTGCGCATATCCTGTGTGCACGCCCTCCAGATACAGTTTGTTGTGTGGTAGGTACACGCATGCGCATGGTGGTTGGGGCAATCATTGCACACTTGCACACGGCATACCCACTTTTCCTCGCTCTTTAAAGGACAATGGATATAAAACAGTTGCAATTGGTAAAATGCACTTTACCCCTACTTATTTAGATGTGGGATTTGATAAAATGCTTTTATCAGAGCAAGATGGAGTAGGACGCATGGACGATGATTATCACACCATGCTCAAAGAAAACGGATTGATAGATGATATTGATATTATAGACCAAAGAAGCGAATACCGTCAGTTTGCCGACAATGAATATTATAGTAGTTTTGGCGCACAAGTATCTAATTTGAATGAAAAATACCACACAACAACGTGGATAGGGGAAAACGCATTGGAAGAAGTGTCTACATGGCATGACCAGCAAAATCATCTTTTGATGATGGGCTTTGTAAAACCCCACCATCCCTTTGACCCCAATGAGCGTTTTGTGAAAATGTATGAGGGCATGGACATTAAGCCTTTGAAAGGGTATACAGACAAAGTGCCTGATGTAGACAGAGAATTGCATCGTGGATACTTTGATAATGCGACTTTAGATGTGCAAACTTTGAAAAAAGCAACCCTTTATTATTATGCATCTATTACGCAAATGGATGAACAGATTGGGCGCATCATAGATAAGCTCAAGGAAATTGGTGAATATGACAATACCATGATTATTTATACATCAGACCATGGGGATTATATGGGTTTCCATCATCAAATACTCAAGGGGGGTTATATGTATGATGCTGTTACAAAAATCCCCTTGATAATAAAGTATCCCAAGGGTTGCGCTAAAGTTGGAACAAACGAATGTTTGTCTTCTAATATAGATATAGCAGGTGAAATTCTCAAAACAGCTGGTGTGGAAGTGGATGTTACTATGAGCAATAATGACATTGCTTGCCCCTCCAAAGACTATGTGATTTGCGAGGAAAATAGAGGGCATTTGGGGCATTTTTATATGATTAGAAATGCAAAATACAAGCTCTTGCTTTCTAAAGATAAAAAGCATACGCATCTTTTCGATATGCAAAAAGATCCATTAGAATTAAACGATGTTGTAGAAGATAAAGCGTATGCACCTATTTTTGAAGAAATGCGAAATAAAATTTATCAAGAAATGACATTTAATTCCTTGTATCCCATCTACTTAAATGAAAATGAAGTGACTGTGGAGGGGGCTTTCAGAGGGGAAAAACTTTTAAAACATAGGAAGGAAATGACAGAATATTTCAAAAAAACATCCTCAGTAGGGGAAAAGATTGAGTAAATAGAACATTATTTATTGAATTGGGAAAAAATATAAAAAAACACTTGTAATTATTGTTTAATGGGTGTATACTTTAGAAAAAAGGAGGTCGTATCGTATGAAAAAGTTTCTATCCATTTTGATCATCTTGGCAATGGTCGTTTCACAGGGTTTGGCATTCTCTGAAGAATTGGCGATTTTGTACACCAATGATGTACACTGCGCTGCAGAGGATAACATGGGGTATGTATCCCTCTTGACGCTCAAAGAAGGGCTCAAGGCACTTGGCTATGATGTGCTTTTGGCAGATGCCGGGGATGCAGTGCAGGGAGGCGCCTTGGGCCTCATGTCACGTGGGGAAAGCGTAGTGGACATCATGAATTTGGTGGAATATGACATTGCAATTCCAGGCAATCATGAGTTTGACTATGGGTTTGAACAGTTTAATAAACTTGTCCAAAAAGCAAACTTTCCGTATGTGTCTGCAAACCTTTATAATTTGCAAGAACAAAAACATGTACTGCCGACCTATCACATTGTTGAAAAGGCAGGGCTTCGCATTGCATTTGTAGGGGTGACAACGCCCAACACGGTGACATCTTCTACGCCCATTTTCTTTAAAGATGACAAGGGTGCATGGCTGTATTCCTTTGGAGATGCAGAAACCATGTATCAATGGGTGCAAAAGGCAGTGGATGATGCAAGAAAAGAAAATGCGGATTATGTGATTTTGCTTTCCCATCTTGGCATTTCAGAAGAAGATGCACCATATTTAAGCAGTGATTTGATACAAAACACAACGGGCATTGATGCTGTGATTGATGGACACTCACATAGCGAAGTGCAAAGTGAACGTGTTAAAAACAAAGAGGGCAAACCTGTTCTTTTAACACAGACGGGCACAAAATTGAATGCAATTGGCTTGATGACTCTAAAAGATGGTCAGTTCACTTCTTCTTTAATTAAAGGAGGAGAAAAGGTGTCTAACATACACGAAATCGTACAGTCTAATGACGCATTTTTAAATGAAGTGGTTGCAAATGTGGATGTACAGTTGGTTACAGAAGACCCAGAAACGGGCATAAGGCTGGTACGAAATAATGAAACCAACTTGGGTGATTTCTGCGCAGACGCTTTTATGTATATCACAAAGAGCGATATTGCCATTTCAAATGGTGGTGGCATACGTGCACAATTGAACAAAGGTGAAATTACACAGAAAAATATTTTAGATGTGTATCCCTTTGGCAATACTTTGGTGAGCATTCAAGCAACAGGGGCTGAAATTTTGTCTGCACTTGAGTGGAGCGTGTATAACTGGCCAGAAGAATTTGGTGGTTTTTTACAAGTGTCGGGCATTGAATTTACAGTACACACAGATGTTCCTTCTCCTGTTGTTCAAAACGACAAACATGAATTTGTGGAGCTTCAAGGGGAACCTCGTGTAACAGATGTATATATTCAAGGAGAAGCTTTGGATTTGGAAAAAACATATACCGTTGCATCTACCGATTACATCGTTATAAACGGTGGCAATGGATATACAATGTTTAAAAACACAACACCTGTTTTCAACGAAGGCATGTTGTGCCATGAATCCATCGTAGCATATTTGAACAGTGATATGTATAAACAAAATGTTCAAAATTACCAAGATGTATACGGTCAAGCACGTATTTCTTTTACAAAGAGCAAATAAAACGCTTGTAAAATACTTGAAAATATGGTATGCTTTTATTGCAAAGAGTGCCTTGGCGCCTTTGTAAATGAAAATTAAAAAATCTGCCACCGGGTAGAAATGCAACAAGCATTTGTTCACACATCGTTAGGTCTTTGAAGATGTGTGGGCGAATGCTTGCTTTTTTAGGAGGAAATATGCAGGAAATTAAAAAGGCAACGCAGTATTTTACAATGGGGGAAAAGATGCTCTTTTTGGGGTCGGTATTTTTTGTCTTACTTTCGTTTGTTTTGTTTGATGGGCAAAATTATCTTACACTCTTTGCCTCTTTAGTGGGTGTTACGTCCCTTATTTTTAACGCAAAAGGCAACCCAATAGGGCAAGTGCTCATGGTGTTGTTTAGCTTGCTCTATGGCATCATATCCTATTCTTTTGCCTATTATGGTGAAATGATTACGTACATTGGGATGACCATGCCCATGGCGATATTTGCGCTTGTTATGTGGCTAAAACACCCTTTTAAGGGCAACCGTTCAGAAGTTAAGGTGCACAAAATATCGCTAACAGAGTGGGGTGTTATGAGCGTTGTTGCGTGCATTGTAACAGGTGTATTTTACTTTGTTTTGAAATTTTTCAACACGGCGCATTTGATTTTGAGCACAGTGTCTATCACAACGAGCTTTGTGGCTGTGTATTTAACGAGCAGAAGAAGTGCGTACTATGCGCTTGCATATGCAATGAATGACATGGTGCTCATTGCCCTTTGGATGCTTGCAGCAAGAGAAAATCTATCTTATATATCTGTTGTGGTGTGCTTTTGTGCTTTCCTTGTAAATGATGTGTACGGATTTATCGCATGGAAAAAGATGGAGCTGAGGCAAAATGTATTGACAGAAAAAAGAAGTGCATGATATCATAAAGAAAAGGAGGCGAGCAGGATGAGAAAAGTAATTGTGTACATCGCAA
>CAYTPJ010000106.1:0-7730 GCA_964439755.1 uncultured Oscillospiraceae bacterium | reverse complement strand
AAATACCTTAGGTAAAATCAAAATACCTATCAGAAGAAAAAATCCCCACTGTGCGACTTCAGCAGTACAATTTACTAAAAATGTTTCACCGACGCGGCCAAACATTTGTTTGAAGGTCATCCTGGTTTTATTTCCGAGAAACATTGTGCCGAATAAAACAGCAATCAAAATGCCAGCGTAACTAGATATTTCTGTACTAAATGGAAGTATATTAAAACCTTGACTACCAAAAATCAAGCCTATAAATCCTGCGATAAGCGCAGTTGGGATGTATAATTTTTGGAAAATAACTACTTTTGTTCGAATCACTTTAGACACAAACATTAAGGCGCCCATAATTGAAAAATCGTATAGAACGTTTATAGCATGTATTTCCATTTTATCCTCTTTCCTGCATCAACTGCGTTTTTTCATTTCTTTTTTATAACGTTTTAGACCTCTTAATAGAAAGGCGAACCATGGCAACGGATCGTCCCAAGAAAAAGTCTGCTCTTTAGTGTTCTTCCAACTAAACCATGAGGGTTTTGCTTTGAATCTATCGGGTGATTTTAAGAACCACAATGTGTCTGTTTGCATCATTCTGAGCCCCATGCCACATTTATAGTCCATCATTGATAGCACTTCATTGCCGAATTCTTTCTGCAAGGTCTGAAGAGCCTGATTAACACCAGCAATAAAACCAATTTTAGAGCAAGCGAGTGTTCGTGGATTAATTTCAATTACCTTTGCAGTGTTATCTCGTGGATCAATCATGAGATCTACTCCCATACAACCTCTCATATTAAGAAGCTCAACAAGTTTCTTGCAGTTTTCATGAATTTCTGGTCTGTTAAACGTCATGTTAAATGTTCCCGTTCCTCCCGTAATAGGATAAACTCTATGACAACCGTACAAAAAAGAACTTTTTACATTTCCTTGATTGTCAACAAAAATGTTGTCAGACATAACAAGGCTTTCTATAGGCAAACATTCTTGAACCACCATTTTATTCAAGTCAATTTTGTTATCTATTACACACTGAGAAAATTCGTCATAAGTCTCAAACTTGTGAAATCCTTGAGCACCACAACCTCTTTTTGGTTTAATAATAATTGGAAAATGTATACCTTGCTGTTTGACTTCTTCAGGAGCCTTAATGCTCGTGTAGGTTAGAGGACATGGAATATTATTTTCCATGCAAATTTTCATTACTTCAAGTTTGTCTTGCGATTTATCAAAAACATCTGGATCATTTGCAGCTATTCGTGCATATTTAGATAATTCTTTTTTGTTGTGAGCTAAAATTCCTGCTGAGAAATCTACTAATGGGAATACCATGTCGAATTTCCCTGTTTTAACCAATTGAATAATGTACTTCTCAGATTCTTCATGTTTTTCCGGATCACATATTCCGAGTATTTTGTGATCTGGCAATCTTGAGGGGTATCCACAGTCCATTTTTGAGTTGCAAAGCAATGTGGTCACACAACCAAGCTTTTTAAATGCTCTCAAATAAGGCAAACATTGACGTGCATATCCCTCAAGTATTAATATACGTTTTCCTTTATAGTCCATTTGAATTTCTCACTCGCTTCTTAGCGGATGTACCGCTTTATTTAATAAGTATGTATATTTATTTTCACCAGTAATTCCCTTAAGAACAGCATAACCGACATTCACAATGCATTGTGGCACTCGAACAACTATATTAGCTCGTCCTTCTTGCTTTTCGGATTCTATATAGTTTGGTGTGAACATTCTCTTACTATCTTTGATGATTTTTACATTGTTTTTGGGGCTGGAAGAACACCAATCAATCATTGCCTGTGTAGCATTTTCCGCATTTAGGATTTCATACTCTGTACCTTTACCGATTTTATAAGCAATATTCGGATATTTAAGGTAATACCTTTTTTGAATATCACGTTTGATTGCAGAAGTGTATACCGGTGAAAGTCTAAAAATGGTATATTGATTGCATAATTTTTTGCATGCTTCTTCGGCAAGGAGTTTTGTTTTCCCATAAGGGGTGATGGGTTTGGTTGGAGTGTTCGTCGTCACTATTCCTTTTGTAAAACCGTAAACGTCAACAGTGCTGATAAAAAGAAGAGGAACGTCTTTGGAGGCTTCAAAGACATTTTGTGCACATTCAACATTTGCTTTATAATAATCATTCCATGTGAGCTTTTGTCCATGAATCGAATGAGCTAACGCAGCTAAATGAATAACTTTGTCGACACGATATTTAATAAAAATATTTTTTAAAGTATCGGAATCGGATAAATCAATGACTACATTCACTGCTTTTTGATTAGAGCCTTTTTTTCTATCAAGAGCAACAACATCATACCCTTCATCAATGAGTTTATCAACTAATTGACTCCCAATCATGCCAGCAGAACCTGTGACAGCTATTGTCATATGTGTAAACCTTCTTTTTTGATTTGAGTATTGGGAACGCATTGGACTAGTTTCTTATAAATATTGGGGGTGTTTTTATGAAATAAAGAAGCGAATACGCAAACAGTAGTCCACCAGATCATTTTGATATCTAAACACATATTACAGTTTTCTACGTACCAAAGATCTAATTCAAGACGTGTAGGAAGCACTTTATTTTCGTATTCTTCAGAATCCAACACTGTGTCACCATATATAAAATCGTATAATGCAGATGGACTTGTTAAGCCAACTTGAACATCTGAAATGGAGGCGTATTTTCCGCCACGTGTTATACTCATTTGATCTTTTGCGGCTGGCCGTGGTCCAACGAATGACATATCGCCCAAAAAAACATTTAACAATTGAGGAAGTTCATCAATTTTTGTTGAACGAATAAATTTCCCAAAAGGAAAAATTCTGTTTTCCTCACCACGAAAGACAGATTCATTTACTTTACCTTGTCGCATGGAACGGAATTTATACATTGGAAATTCTCGATTATGTTGACCAATCCTTTTTGCAATGTAGAATACTGGCCCAGGATTGGATAACTCAATCCCAAGAACTGCAAAAATCCAAACAGGAAGTAGTAGTATAAGAAAAATACCCGATGCAGTAATATCAAAGAAACGTTTTGTTATTTTATACATCCCCTCATCCTCTCCTAAATGCACATTCAAAAGCTTCTGCATAGTTACATCCAGCCTGAACGCCCCTATATGCAGCCAATCCTTCAAGAGCTTCGCTACTTCTTGGATGTGGATAGGGTCTCATGACTCCTTTATACAAGGAAAGTGCTTTTATTTTATTCAAAACACCTTCTTTGCCGATTTCCACGAAATGATTTGGAGAAAACCTGTTAGCCGAGGTGTCGAAAGACCATTCAGTGCTCGAAGGTACTTCCATATATAACAGCTCCCTTAATGCAGGCAAGTTGTCACGTCTTTGAAATAAACGGCATGCCGCTTGAACAGCGTAAGAGGTCTGAACATGGTCGTTGTTTGTATCTGCAGGGTGGTGGGTAATAATTGCTTCTGCTTTCCAATCCTCAATACAAGATTCAATGAATTGTACCAAATGAAGATGAGGCACTGTGTTCATTTGAATGTTAGGAAAATCAGCATGATAGGTCTTTTTAACGCCAATGATCGCAAGGGCTTTTTCTTCATCCTCAGATAATGTAGAAGATAAATCTTTTCTTGCTGCTGCCTGACTGACCATGATGGCAATAGCGACATTGTGACCTTCATTTATCAGTTTACTAATTGTTGCGCCTGCGCCTAATACTTCATCGTCTGGATGTGCTACTACGACCAAGTAATTCATAAATTCACTCTTTTCCATAAAAAATTTAATAACTAAATGACGTTCATACCGAAATGAGGTTAATAACTAAATGGCGTTCATACCTAAATAGAGTAATAAGAGTTCATCTTAATATCCTAAGACCACTTCTCCAGCTTGCAGTTTAGTAAGTGTTTTAATCACGCTACCTGCTTTACAGATAGAACCAGCATTTGCATGCACTGCGTCTTCCAAGGTGGCATTATGGTCAACGATGGCGCCAACTGAAAGGATACAAGCTTTTCCGAGTTTGGCTTCACGATTGACAACAGCATGTGCTGTAATGATTGAGCCATTATCTATTGAAGCAGTGGGGGAAACAAAAGCATTTGGATGGATGAGTACAGGGATTTTATATCCGAGACTTTGGAGTGTATCGATTGTTTCTAAACGCAACTTATTATCTCCAATACCTACAAAGGCGTATGTATATTTTGAAGTAAATAGGGGTGCGTCGCTTAACTTTCCAACAACACGTGGTGCATCATATGTCTGAACATCAGAAAACGAGTTATTCGCATTGAGGTCGTTATAAAAAGGATAAGCGTTACAAACAGAAGACGTATTGCAAAAGCATTGTTTTGTTTCACAGTCAGTTTTTGTGTTATTGCAAAAGCAGTCATCTAAGAAATCAATTTTTGCAAATACGTTCATAGCACGTGCTGTTTCGTAACAAACTCTACCATGACCACCAACGCCTATAATCAGCAGATTGGGTTGAGGTGTACTTTGAGAGAATTCAGACTTAGAATGGGGTGCTTTAGAACAATTACAAGTACAGTTAATGTGTGTACTGTTGTCTAATGTGTTTAATTCAGAACAGTTTGGATCCAAGTTATTTATTGTGTTGCTTTTTTGAATGTTTGTGTCATTTGTTTTCTGAGTCATACGAACCTCCTACGTATGGAATGTTGTTCTCCGTTTACAAAACTTTGGGTGGGGTTTCTTAGGTAACAATAGAGAAAATGGGAGACGGTACAGTACATGATACATTCAAAAAAACATGACTCATAACGAAAATATTATAGCATATGGTTTATTATGTGTCAATGTTATGGTTTGATGAATGTTAGGGAAAAATGAAATTTTATGGGGCTGAAAATGAAATGTGAGCATACGCTTAATCGTTTCACTCGTTTTATTTTCTTTATAATGAAAAATGCCTAAACCAAAAGTTTTAGACATAATGTTCATTCTAAAAATATAAGCATTTTCTATTGAGGTGATGGTAAACGAACGACTGTATTTTTTGGACAAATATGGAGAAAGTTGTTTGGGCTTTGTGCGTGTATCGTTTGATTTTTACTTTTTTCATGCGATTATTTGGATATCGAAAGAAAAAATATCATGGGCATGTATTTTAAACCTTCTCAAAGAAGGTATCTGGCTTGCTTGGCTCAAACTGTTCATTTGCCCACATCACGGTGACCAAGTCTTCTGTATCGCTCAAATTGATGATGTTATGTGTCCAGCCTGGAATCATGTGAATGGCCTCAATTTTATCGCCATTTACCTCAAACTCAATCATTTCATCTGTGCCGATTTTGCGTTCTTGAATCAGTCCGTGCCCTGCCACGACAATGAAAAGCTCCCATTTGGAGTTGTGCCAATGTTGCCCTTTGGTAATGCCGGGCTTTGAAATATTGACAGACACTTGACCATTGTTTTGTGTTTTAATAAGCTCGGTAAAATTCCCTCTGTCGTCACAATTCATTTTGAGTGCATACTTGACTTTTGCTTCTGGCAAGTAGGTTAAATACAGAGAATAGAGTTTTTTCTTAAAAGAATTGTTCGGAATGGAAGGCATAACCAGTGTTTGGGGTTGTTGCTTAAATGCCTCTAAATCATCCACAATTTCACCCAAAGTGACTTTGTGTGTGGTGGGTACATAACAATATTTTCCTTCTTTATTGCCTTGAGGTGTAAGACCATCAAAGACAATATCACCGAGCATTTCTCCTGCATTTGGGTAGTTGCAGTGACGCTCTTTGCCCTCTAAAAGGTCAAACATGCTCTCAACAAGGTCATCAATGTACACAAGCTCTACCATAGCATTTCTGTCATTCACGGTATAAGGAAGGTCGTTTGCAACAGCATTACAGAAGGTGGAAACAGCAGAGTTATAATTGGGTCTACTGTGCCCCATGAGGTTGGGAAAACGATACACGCATACCTTTGCGCCCCTTTCTTTGGCATAATCAAAGAACAAGTTTTCCCCTGCAAGCTTGGATTTGCCGTAGTCGCTTTCCCCATATCGCCCAATCAGAGTTGCTTGAATGGAAGAAGACAGCATGACGGTCGCTTTGTTGTTGTGTTTTTTTAAGGTGTCCAACAAGAGACTGGAAAAACCAAAGTTCCCTTGCATGAACTCCTCATTGTTTTGAGGACGGTTCACCCCTGCAAGGTGGAACACAACGTCAGCTTTTGCACAAAACGCATCCAATTCTTCTATTGTATTTTGAATGTCATACTCAAAGATATCATCAATATGAAGGTCAGGACGTGTTCTGTTTTTGCCATCCTTGATGGTGTACAAATTGTGAACGAGGGCTGTGCCCACCATGCCTTTTGCACCTGTAACTAATATGTTCATAGCGACTCCTTTTTGCTTTTATTGGGATAGGGGAAGGGTGTGTAAAAATATCAAGTGATTTCTTCTCTTTGAAACACCAAGTTTTGACAAGGGCACACTTCGTCCGTTTTAGGGTTCATGTGCATCTGTTCATAATCAGAATTTTTGTCATAGTTCACCCAGTATGAGGGCACTTGGTGTACATACCCACATGTAGGGCAAATGAAATAGTATACTTCCATAACTTTTCTCCGTAAGTGTATAAAATTATAGTAAACTGTTTTATTTACACAATACTTACTTCTGGTCTTTTCTCCACACAAAACGGTTGACTACATTGACATACCCTTGAATAATACGAACGACTTTCATGGACACTGTTTCGTCTGTATAGTCAGGGCAAGGCTTGCCAAAGATGCCTTTTTGCTTCATGTCAATTGCCATTTCTGTGGCATTGAGGAGTTCCCTTGTCGTGATGCCTGCCAAAACAAAATTGCCAGATTCCAAAGCTTCTGGACGTTCAGTAGATGTACGAATACACACGGCAGCAATGGGGCGATCGATTGAAAGATAGAAACTGCTTTCTTCGGGGAGCGTTCCAGAGTCAGATACGATGGCAAGAGCGTTCATTTGAAGCTTGTTATAGTCATTAAAACCAAGGGGTTCATTGACTCGCACTCGTGAATCGAGTTTAAATCCACTCTTTTCCAGTCTGTTCTTACTGCGTGGGTGGCAAGAATATAGGATAGGCATATCATACTTTTCAGCCAGTGCATTGATGGCATGAAAGAGCGAAAGAAAGTTTTTCTCTGTATCAATATTTTCTTCACGATGTGCAGAAAGCAGAATGTAGTTGTTTTCTTTTAACCCCAAGCGTTCCAATACATTTGATGCTTCAATCTTATCGAGATTGCCCCTTAACACTTCTGCCATAGGCGAACCCGTCACATACGTTCTTTCTTTTGGTAATCCTGTGTCAGCTAAATATTTTCTTGCATATTCACTATATGCTAAGTTCACATCTGAAATCACATCGACAATTCTTCTGTTTGTTTCTTCGGGCAAGCACTCATCTTTGCAACGGTTGCCTGCTTCCATGTGAAAGAGGGGGATATGCAGGCGCTTTGCAGAAATAGCAGACAAGCAAGAGTTTGTATCGCCCAACACAAGATACGCTTCGGGCATAAGTTCAGATAGAATTTCATAGCTTCTTGCCATGATATTTCCACAAGTCACACCGAGATTATCTCCTACAACTGGAATAATCATATCAGGACCAAACGCACCTGCATTATTTTTCAGCTCAAAATCTTCCCAAAATACTGTGCTCAAGTTCTTATCCCAGTTTTGATTATAATACACCACACACACATCAAAATATTCTCTGCAACGT
>CAYTPJ010000105.1:0-7750 GCA_964439755.1 uncultured Oscillospiraceae bacterium | reverse complement strand
TGGTTGCGTAGTTCAAAACATCTTAATGCCACATCATAATGTCACACATTATTGCGCAACTCAAAACATCTTAATGCCACATCATGATACCACACATGATTGCTCAACTCAAACATCATAATGCCACATCATGATATCACACATGATTGCGTAGTTCAAAACACCTTATTATTGCGCTTTACAAGTATTGAACTTCAAAAGCATTTTTAGATCACCTGGTTATTTTGCGTGTTGATGAAAAGCTCCCAGTCTTCCGTGGTAGCTTCTTCCACGTCTTTGCCGTTAAAAAAGTCAGAAACGTCATCCTTTTTGAGTTTCTTTCTTTCAAGGTCAACTATTTTGCCCGTCTTGGCATCCATTTCGATTTCATAACGATATTCCGTGTCTTTGCCTTCCAAGTCATACACGATTTCTCTATCGTCATAGTCCACTTCAAGGGCTGTCAAAGTGATGGCAGGGCTTTGCAGAGCCAAAAGGTCCTTGATATCTTGAACAGATTTGAAGGCTGCTGCATTTCTCGTGTTCAAAAGGAAGTATATTTCTCCTTCAATCACAAAGCCTGTTTCAGGGCTCATTTCATAGTAGAAAATTGTGTTGTTGGATACAAAGGACACTTGGTAGGTGTAAGAAAATAATTTCTTGTGCAAGGTGATAGAAAAAATGTCTGCAGTAGGGTATTTTGACAGGATGAGATTTTGAATGTCTTCCTGCTTAAATTGCACAGACGTAGAGGCGCCGTTTTCTTTGCTCTTTGTTTCAAGCACAAGCACTTCCAAAGTATCTTTGTCTATCATCACTTCATATTCTGCATGTGCCGACTTGGAATAATATTCAAGCTGATACATGCCATCTTCTTTGTCATTGTCTTTGAGCACGCTGTCAGAGGGCAGATACTTTTTCGCAGTTTGGTCTAACACGTTCAAATCTTGCCTTGCGTAGGCAGGAAGGGCAAATAAAAGAGATAAGAGTAAAAGTACGGAAACAAATTTTTTCATTTGGATAAGACCTCCCAATATATTTTGTACACACTGTGCACATATATAAATATACCACTTTTTAACCAAATTGTCAAGCGTCCGACTTATATACGCACAGGCAGTTGCCCCACAGGGGAAAGTTCGCCCTTTAAAACTCTATAAAATGCAGAGAGTGCTTTGCTGTTATACTCATAGGCGCAGAGTGCATTTTGAAGGTTTTCAAAGCGCACAGCATCATAGGGAGAGCAGAGGGCGCAAGCTGTTACATTTTTTTGAGCATGAACAAGGGCGTTGAGCACATCTTTTTGACCGTCATGGCGCAATAAGTGCACAGTGCCCACAACCACATGCTTTTTCCCCTCGCTCAATGCCAGCACCTTTTCCACATCTTTTTGTGTAGGGTCAATGGGGAGCACGATATGCGCACACCCAAACTTTTCGCCCATCTCTGTTGCAAAGTGCCCACAAGGCATTTTTGCATCGGATGCAAAAGAGGCAGCGTGTACAGGGAAAGAAACAAAGAGTGTATCTTGATCTACATTCGGCACTTCGCCTTTTATGAGGGTAATGGATTGATCTACAATGGTCTGCGCTTTTTTAAAGTTCTGTTCATCATATCCGTGCATGATGCGCTTAGGCACAGGGTGCAAATTATTTTTTTCTTTCAAAATACGGTTTGCGCTCTCTACCATCTCAGTTTCTGAAATGGTGCCGTTTTTAACACCTGCATACACAGCATCCATTGCCTGCTGAGCAAGCAATGGGTCATGACACACGAACACCAAGTCCACCCCTGCGCTCATGGCGCTCACGACACCATTGACTGTGCCATAGTGTTTTTGAATGGCATCCATCATCATGCAATCGCTGATAATCAAGCCTTGAAAACCCATCTTTTTACGCAATATATCCGTCATGATGGTGCGTGACATGGTGGCTGGCAAATGATTTTTCTCAATTTGGGGAAAGAGAATGTGCGTGGTCATAATGGCAGGGATGTTTTCTTCAATGGCGGCTTGAAAGGGCACAAGCTCCACGCTTTTCAGCTGTTCATAGCTCTTATCAATCACAGGGAGCCCCACATGAGAGTCCACCTCCGTGTCACCATGCCCGGGGAAATGCTTGGCGCAAGAGAGCACATGGCCATCTTGTAGCCCACGGATTTGGCGCACACCAAACTGCGCCACTGTGTTTGCATCGTCCGAAAAAGAGCGCACACCAATCACAGGGTTATGGATGTTGGAGTTGACGTCCAAATCAGGCGCTAAATTAAAGTTCACACCCAGTTCAAGCAATTCTTGCCCTGTCATCAGCCCTGCATCATACGCATACTGCGTGTTGCCTGTTGCTGCAATGGTCATGGTGCCGGGGGCATTGACCACGTCATCATTGAGCCTTGTCACTGTGCCCCCTTCTTGGTCTAAGGTGATAAAAGCAGGATATCCTGTTTCTTCCATTACAAGCGTTTGAATGTCTGCACACAGTTGCTTTAACTGCGCACCGTCTTTTATGTTGCGTTTAAAAAGAATGACGTTGGAAAGTTTATATTTTTTCACCGTCTGAATAAACTCTTCACTCATAGAGTAAGCAGGAAACCCTGTCACCATTCTTTGCCCAATCATACTCATTAAATCCATTTTATACATGCTCCTTTTTAAAAAAACTCATAGCACGGCATGCGCACTATGAGTTAGTATCATCATTCTAAGATTTCTCCATCCTGGTTAAACACGGGTAATTTTTCAAGATAAATAATGTCTTCTCTATCCTGCGCTGCGCCCTCAGCTAAAATGGCCATGCGCCCTACCACATTGCCCCCCGCCTGCGTGACAAGCTTTTCCACAGCTTTTAAAGACTCACCTGTGCTGATTACGTCATCCACGATGAGCACACGCTTGCCTTTGATGAAATCAGCGTCCTCTTGGTCAATGCAAAGGATTTGGCGCTTTGCAGTGGTGATGGACGTCACTTCAGTTGAAAACACGTTGCGCATGTAGAGCTTGGGGGTCTTTCTTGCAATCAAATAACGGTTGACATTTTTTTGACGTGCCATTTCGTACACAAGGGGAATGCCCTTGGACTCGGCTGTAATCATGATGTCATGTTCAGGGGCTTTTTCAAGCAAGGCTTGTGCGCAATGCACAGTCAACTCCACATCGCCAAAAATAACAAATGCGCCAATATATAAATCATCGTTTACACGGCAAATAGGCAATTTACGTTCCAATCCGGCAACTTTCATGGTGTACGTTTTCATACTAATCCTCGTTTCTTCTCGTAAGAAATTTAAATGGTCATTCCTTCATATATTGTACGCATATTTGCATTTTTTGTCAACCCCATAAACAAAAAACATACAAAGAAAATGCTTATTTAAGCGCATTTTATACAAACGCATACCAAATAAAGAAAGTTTTACACAAGTGCAAAAATAAAAAGCACTGTTCCATCTTGAAATATACAAAAATGTGTGCGATAATAGAGCGTACTCAAAAAGGAGGAAACAACATGACCACAAAATTATGGGTGAGAGAAGTTAAAAAAGGGCACATTTTAAGAGACACCACAGAGCCTTGCACGCACGAAAACTGGGAGCACGCTTTGAGCGTTGCCTGCCAACGCTTGGACCTTGAAAAACCACTTGTGTTGGAAAAGCATTTGCGTGATTTTGACTCTTTTTCGCTCACGCATTTTTTGCCTGAACACTTTATGGAAAGCGTGCCTTTTGACCGTTTGGAAGTTGAATTTTTCGATTCTGAAAAGAAAAAATCTACATTTAACGAGAAGTATTTATAATGAAAAAGATATTTTTAATTGTCCTTCTTCTGTGCATTTTCCCTCTTTATGGGTTGGGCGAAATTGTAATCAACGAAGTCATGGCATCAAACGGCGTGTATGAAAACGGTTCTTCTTATGATTGGGTGGAAATTAGGAACACCTCCTCTAAACAGGTGGACATCAGTGGATTTTCCTTTTCAGATAAGGCAGACAATGTAACGCTCTTTTCTTTCCCTCAAGGCACAAGAATAAAGGGCAACGGCTACCTCACTGTGTGGTGTACAGGAGATGATGCTTTAAAAAGCACCAAAAACACTTTTTATGCACCCTTTAAAATATCCTCTAAAGGGGAAACGCTGTATCTGTCCAACGCACAAAACGAGCTGTTAGACACGCTGATTTTGCCCAAACAATATGTCAACATATCGTATGGCAGAGGGAAAGACAAAGTAGGGTACTTTGCCCTTTCTTCACGCAACAAGAAAAACAGCGACACATGCTATCAAGACCGTGTATTTCCTCCCTCTTTGACGGTGCAAAGCGGGTTTTATAAAGATCATGTAACAGTCAATGCCGTCACCCAAAAGGGCTGTACCCTCTACTACACAACGGATGGCGAAACGCCCACCTCCAAGTCCAAACGCTTACCCAAAGAGGGCATCACCATCAGTAAAACGTCCCCTTTTCGGGTGCGTGCCTATCAAAAAGGCTTGCTCCCTTCGGATACTGTGTCTGCCACATATTTTGTGGATGAAGATGCGCCTGTGTCCATTGTATCTTTAATCAGTGACAAGAAATACTTGTTTGACAGCAAAACAGGGGCGCTTGTAAAAGGGTCAGGGAATACGCCCAATTACGAAAAAGAATGGGAGTACCCTGTGCACATCGAGTATTTTAACAAAGACAGAGTGTGCGAAATAAGCCAAACAGGCACCTTTACAGCAGCAGGGCATTCTGCAAGGCAAAACACGCAAAAATCCATTGCCTTGTACGCAAGAAAAGCGTATGGTGAAAACGCTTTTTCCTTTAACCCCTTCCCCACGAGGAATTACACGGATTACAAATCCTTGCTCCTTCGCTCCACCAACTCGGATGCTTTTGCTACCCGATTGCGTGACGTGGTTGCCTCCTCTTTTGCAGAGGGCACAGGGCTTTTATACCAAGATGCAGAGCCTATCTACGTGTTCATCAACGGCAGATTTTGGGGACACTATAACTTGCGTGAAAAAATTAACAAGTACTTTGTAGCGCAGTTTGAACACGTTACAAACGAACAAGACATAGACAATATCGACATTTTAGCACGCACAGGGTCTGACAGTTTTGTGCAAAATGGGGATAACAAAGACTGGCTTGCACTGTGTGATTTTTGCAAAACAAAGGACTTAAACGAAGGGGATAATCTCCAATACGTAACGGACAGATTAGACGTGGACAGCCTCTTTTTACATGCTGCATATGAAATCATATTAGGCAATGTGGACATTACCAACGTGCGCATGTACAGAGTGCCAAACGGCAAATGGAAATACCTATTGTTTGACGTGGAAGCCTCTTACAGGGGGCATGAAATCACCCCTCTTGAATATTACATCAAGCCTGTGAGTGGTAAAATCAACGGTTTTCGACATGAGCCTTTGAACGCACTGCTCAACGTACCCCAAATGAAAGACAAGTTTTTATCCCTCGTAAGTTCTCTCTTGCAAACAAAATTCACTGCCCCTCAAGTAAACGCAAAGTTTGAAATTTGGGAAGATGTGCTGGAAGAAATACTCCCTCGACACATTGACAGATGGAAGAACATCTCCATGAAGGAATGGCGCACGAATGTAGATGCCTGCAAATATTTTGGCCGTGTGCGCCCCAAAAAAATCCCTCAAATGCTCAAGGAGCGCATGCACCTCACGGATGCAGAAATGGATTATTACTTCAAAGACACACTGGAAATTTTAGACAACGCAAAATAAATATTTGTACTTATCGAGTAGGAGGGAAAATTAAATAATTTTCCCGACCTCTCACACCAGCGTGCGTACAGTTCCATACACGGCGATTCCTTAGTTTTCACGATCTTTCAAGTAATAGTCCGTTAGGGTTAAATATCCTAATCGGGCTATTTCTTTATTTTTGAGTTCTTGTTAAGATAATATTTCTATATCCATCTATGAGACCTCACCAGGTAAGAGCACACGCTTCCACTTCGTGTATCTGCCACATATACATTCGTCAACTCCAAGTAGTTATTGGACTTCAACTTTTGGTGCAGTCTTATCCTTAACGAATGCCTATGCTGGGCACACACGAATATCAAATTATTATCTTATATGGAATATTTACTGTACAAGCAACGCCATCATCATTTTTTCCTCCACAATATCCGTATATTGGAAATCCAAACTTTGATATCGTTTTGATGGTGCAAGGTCATCCATTCTATAAGAAAGCTGAATTTTTTTGCACCTTTTCCTTTTAGAAACTCTATTGCTAAACTCATCGCCTCTTTGCCATAGTCTTTTTCTTGTTAATTTTTGTCTATCTCTTTCTTTCACATCCTGCTTTTAACATTTTTTCTATAATAATTCTTTTGTTCGTTCAAACATATTATAACAGATTTTTGACCTTTGTGGATCTTTTTTATTTTGGGACAATGAGCCCTTCAATTCGTAAAAATGTCGTATAAAAAAGGTAAGCCACAGAATGCAAATGCGCAAAAAGTGGTTTACCTTTATATTTTAGAGT
The DNA here is from genome assembly GCA_964439755.1 of uncultured Oscillospiraceae bacterium. Lineage (GTDB taxonomy): Bacteria > Bacillota > Clostridia > Christensenellales > Aristaeellaceae > CAYTPJ01. The sequence goes on along the minus strand of CAYTPJ010000105.1, from coordinate 1,256 downwards.
GAAGTGATTTTAACCGTTACAATGAGTTGAACTTCAGGAGGCGCGCCTTCTGGGACATAGCCATTTTTATCTGGGAACCATACGCTCATACGAATATATCCGATATCATTTGTTGTTAATGGGTGCTTGAAATCTATAATAGGTTTGTAACTGCCAATGGCTGTAAACCCATCAGGAGTCATAAAGTCATAATGTACTTTGGGTGCACATACAACATTGCTCCATCCTTCATACATGAAAAAGCTTTCTGTTATCCATTCCTTGCCATTTTCATCTGTCGAGACATCTCCCACTTCCCTTAAATACGCTGCTAAATATAGACCACGTCCTTTGGGATCGTCATAATATATTTCATTCGTTTCACTAAATGTATCATTGTATACAATTTTAAAAGGAGCAGGTGGTAGGGGTTGAGTATTTTTTTTCATACCACCATAGAAAATGTATGCCTGTAATTCAGGGGTAGCAATACCATCTTCCTCTAAACCCAACTTTGCTTGCAGTAACTTTAAACGTCGCTCTGTGGTGATCGTAAAATCTCCTGTCATTTTAGGCCCTGAACGAAAGTATCCTAACTCTTGCATTCTTTTCTTTAAGCGCTGTACGGGAGGACCATAGTCTTCTATTTTCAAAGTTTTAAATTCAGGTATATTTTTCTTCATCAAAAAGGAAGTTTTAACATATCCTGTTTTCCCTTTGTATGTTATTTTGCTCCAATCCTCATCGTGTTCTAAGACGCAAACAGTTTTTTTGGCAGGTATATTGGACATAACTTTACCATTTGGTTTTTCACGAAATTTCAACGTGCCACCTTTTAAATTCACCTGCGCATAGCTGACTGTAGATAAATCCAATTTTGCGTTTTCTTTTTCTTCGGCATATCCGACACAACTTGAAAACAAAAAAAGGAAGAGAAACCCTATAACCACCATTTTTTTCATTGAAACATCCTCCGTAGTTAAAAAAATTATATTATAAATATTATACAATGATATCGCATTAAAGTCAATGACAAATCCCGAGTTTGACACTTACTCAACAAAAAAGCATTTCCACAATACATCGTATTGTGATATAACACAAAAGTGTCTAAAAAATTGTAGGAGGACAAGATAAATGAGGTTACAAGTCGTAAAAGTTACGAGCATTGTTGAAAAGCTTCGTTACGTAAAAAGCTTAATGGAGAGCATCCATTTGACTGAGTAAGAAACTAGATAGAAGACCTCACTCGAGAAGACAAAAAGGCTTAGAAGCAA
>CAYTPJ010000104.1:0-7825 GCA_964439755.1 uncultured Oscillospiraceae bacterium | reverse complement strand
AAAATAATTAAATTTTAAAAAGTGCTTGACAAATCATAGAGGGTATGCTATACTCTATGATTGCATCAGTGTTTGTATGATGCGACATTTTTCATGCAATTTTTGCAAACATTTTGGGTAGGGCAAATCTACCCTTTTTGACAAAAATTGTGTCAAATTTTAAGCAAATGACAATCCTGATCAGCATTAAAGGGGTGATAGCTTTTATGGTGCACGAGGTCCAAATGGGGAAGCTTAGGAAACGTATGAGCTTCTCGCGCATCGACGAGGTTCTGGACATGCCCAACCTGATCGAAGTGCAGAAGAACAGTTACAAGCGTTTTTTGCAAGAAGATCTAAAGGAAGTTTTGGCAGATGTGTCTCCCATTACCGACTATAGCGAAAATCTGGTTTTGGAGTTCGTCGATTATTCGCTGGACAGCAAGCCGAAAAACACTGTTGAACGTTGCAGAGAACGTGATTTAACGTATGCAGCGCCACTCAGGGTGTTCGTGCGCTTGAAGAACCGTGAAACGGGCGAAATTAAGGAGTCTGACGTGTTCATGGGGGATTTCCCTATCATGACAGAACACGGCACGTTCATCATCAATGGTGCAGAGCGTGTTATCGTCAGCCAGCTTGTTCGTTCTCCTGGTTCCTATTTTGGTGTAGAAATTGACAAGACAGGCAAGCGCTTGTATTCTGCGCAAGTAATCCCAAACCGTGGTGCATGGCTTGAGTATGAAACAGACTCAAACGATGTGCTTTGGGTGCGCATTGACAGAGCGAGAAAGTTGCCCATCACAGTGCTTTTACGTGCACTTGGATATGGCACAGATCAAGAAATCATCGACCTTTTGGGAGACGATGAAAGATTGCTCACCACCATTGAACGCTCTGACAGCACAAAGACACAGGCGCAAGGTTTGATTGAAATCTACAAGCGCCAAAAACCGGGTGAACCACCTACGGAAGATGGCTCCCGTGCTTTGTTGCGTTCACTTTTCTTTGATCCAAAACGCTATGACTTAATGCGTGTGGGTCGTTATAAGTTCAACAAAAAATTGGGCGTGGCTGCTCGTATTCAGGGCAAGGAATTGGCTGAAACCATTTCTTCTCCTATTACAGGCGAAGTGCTCTTTAACAAGGGTGATGTACTCACCTTAGAACAGGCACAGCAAGTTCAAAACGAAGGCATAAACGTTGTTTATGTTATGGCAGATGAACAAAAGCGCCGTGTTGTGGGCAACAACTTTGGGGATGCAAGCGCACACTTGCCCTTTGACCCCAAAGATGCAGGCATCCTTGAAATGGTGCATATGCCTACCTTACTTCAATTGATTGAAGGCGTGGAAGATGAAGATGAGTTAAAGCGCATTGTCAAAGAAAATGCGTCTGTGCTCGTGCCCAAACACATCATCATTGACGACATCATTGCTTCTATGAGCTACTTATTAGGCTTACCCTACGGCATTGGCGTAACAGACGATATTGACCACTTGGGCAATCGCCGTTTAAGATCTGTGGGCGAGCTTTTACAAAACCAAGTGCGCATTGGTCTTTCTCGTCTTGAACGTGTGGTGCGTGAACGCATGGCCATTCAAGATGCCAATGACGTAAAACCAGGCGAATTGATCAACATCCGTCCTGTGTCTGCTGCAATCAAAGAATTCTTTGGTTCTTCACAGCTTTCTCAGTTCATGGATCAGCCCAACCCCTTGGCAGAATTGACCCACAAACGCCGTCTTTCTGCATTGGGCCCTGGTGGCTTAAACCGTGACCGTGCAGGCATGGAAGTGCGTGACGTGCACTACAGTCACTACGCTCGTATTTGCCCTATTGAAACGCCTGAAGGTCCAAACATCGGTTTGATTGGCTCTTTGGCAACGTATGCAAGAATTAACGAATATGGCTTTATTGAAGCCCCTTATCGCCGTATTGACCCCGAAACACATAAAGTGACAGAAGATATCATCTACATGACAGCAGATGCTGAAGATGATTTCATGGTGGGTCAGGCAAAAGAACCTTTGAATGCAGACGGCTCTTTCCAAAATGACTTGGTCGTGGTGCGTTATAGAGAAGATACCATCGAAGTCGCAAAGGAAAAAGTGGACTACTTAGACGTTAGCCCCAAACAGGTTGTGTCTGTTGCTACGGCTATGATCCCCTTCCTTGAAAATGATGACGCTAACCGTGCCTTGATGGGCTCGAACATGCAGCGCCAAGCTGTGCCTTTGCTCGTTCCAGAAGCACCTTATGTAGGGACTGGTATGGAATATAAAGCAGCGCATGACTCGGGCGTGGTGCTCTTGTCCAAACACAAAGGCGTTGTGTCCAGAGTGTCGGGCGATGAAGTGGTGATCACAGATGATATCGGCGAAAAGCATGTGTATCATTTGACCAAGTTTGCAAGAAGCAACCAAGGTACTTGCATCAACCAACGTCCTCGTGTGTCTATGGGTCAAGAAATCGAAATTGGTGACTTGATTGCAGACGGTCCTTCCACCGAAAAGGGCGAAATCGGCTTAGGCAGAAACGTGCTCATCGGCTTTATGACTTGGGAAGGCTACAACTATGAAGACGCTGTTTTGATTAGCCAAAAGCTCATTAAAGAAGATAAATATACTTCTATTCATATTGAAGAATATGAAAGCGAAGCTCGTGAAACCAAATTAGGCCCAGAAGAAATCACACGTGACATTCCAAACATTGGCGATGAAGCCATTAAGGATTTGGATGAAGACGGCATCATCAGAATTGGTGCTGAAGTGCGTTCGGGCGATATCTTGGTGGGTAAAGTGACCCCCAAGGGTGAAACGGAATTGACAGCTGAAGAACGCTTGCTCCGTGCCATCTTTGGTGAAAAAGCACGTGAAGTGCGTGATACTTCCCTCAAAGTGCCTCACGGCGAAGGTGGTATCATTGTGGACGTCAAAGTGTTCACAAAGGAAAACAAGGACGAGTTGACCCCTGGTGTCAACAAAATGGTCCGTGTGTACATTGCCCAAAAGCGTAAAATCTCCGTAGGTGACAAGATGGCTGGTCGTCACGGTAACAAGGGTGTTGTTTCTCGTATCTTACGTGAAGAAGACATGCCTTTCCTCCCAGACGGCACACCCCTTGAAATCGTGTTGAACCCCTTGGGCGTTCCTTCCCGTATGAACATCGGGCAGGTGCTCGAAGTGCACTTAGGTCTTGCTGCAAAAGCTTTGGGCTGGCATGTTGCGACCCCTGTTTTTGACGGTGCAGACGAAGATAGCATTAGAGATTGCTTGCGTCAAGCAGGCTTGCGTGAAGATGGTAAAACAGTGCTGTATGACGGCCGTACAGGTGATCCATTTGAAAACCCTGTTACAGTCGGTTATATGTACTTCTTAAAGCTTCACCACCTTGTAGATGACAAGATGCACGCTCGTTCCACAGGCCCCTACTCCTTGGTTACTCAGCAACCTTTGGGTGGTAAGGCACAGTTTGGTGGTCAGCGCTTTGGTGAAATGGAAGTTTGGGCGCTCGAAGCATACGGCGCTGCAAACACATTACAAGAAATTTTAACAGTTAAATCAGATGACGTTGTCGGCCGTGTAAAAACCTACGAATCTATCGTAAAAGGTCAGAACATTCCTACCCCTGGTGTGCCTGAAAGCTTTAAGGTGCTCATTAAGGAATTGGAATCTTTGGCACTTGATATCAAGGTCTTAAACGAAAACAATGAAGAAATTGAAATCAGGGAATTGGACGACGAAGAGGAAGAGGAAACATCAAGAGATAGCTCATTGGATGAAGAAGTTGTTGACGATTCTATGGAAGACGAAGACGAAGACGACATCGATGAAGATGAAGAAGATATGGATGATTTTGCTGATTTTGATGTGGCGGATGCGCTGGAAGATATCCAGTTAGACGATGACGACGATATTGAGTAATCGGCGTTTAAAGAGGGAGTGCAAAGCATGTTTGAACTCAACCATTTAGATTCTATACAAATTGGAATGGCTTCCCCCGAAAAGATCATGGAATGGTCTTTCGGGGAGGTCACAAAACCTGAAACCATCAACTACCGTACTTTAAAGCCTGAACGTGACGGACTTTTTTGCGAACGCATCTTTGGCCCTACCAAGGACTGGGAGTGCAACTGCGGAAAGTACAAGCGTGTAAAATACCGTGACAAGGAAAAAATCTGCGACAAGTGTGGTGTGCAAATCACCCGCTCTAAAGTGCGCCGTGAGCGCATGGGGCATATTCAGCTTGCAGCACCTGTGAGCCACATTTGGTATTTTAGAGGCATTCCAAGCCGCATGGGCATGATTTTAGACGTGTCCCCTCGTGCGCTTGAAAAAGTGCTTTACTTTGCATCTTACATTGTACTCGATGCAGGCAACCCCGAATTAAAAGTGACCAAAAATGAACTCATCACAGACTCTAAGTATCGTCAGATTTTGGCCATGACAGAAGAAGAAAGAGGCACTTTCAAAGCTGGCATTGGTGCAGAAGCTGTAAAAGAAATGCTCAAAGATTTAGATCTTGAAGCACTCAGCGTTTCCCTCAAAAAGGAAATCGAAGAGTTGATTGAAAAAGAGCGTGATCGTGATGTAGAAGGTCAAAAGCGTACCCATGCCATCAAACGCCTTGAAGTTGTAGAGTCTTTTAGACACAGCAACAACCGTCCTGAATGGATGATCATGGATGTAATCCCTGTCATTCCTCCAGATTTGCGCCCCATGGTGCAGTTGGACGGTGGCCGTTTTGCAACTTCTGACATGAACGATTTGTATCGCCGTGTCATCAACCGTAACAACCGTTTGAAGCGTATGTTGGAATTGGGCACACCAGATATCATTGTTCGCAATGAAAAGCGTATGCTCCAAGAAGCTGTGGACGCACTCTTTGACAATGGCAGACGTGGCAGAGCTGTAACTGGCCCTGGCAACCGTCCATTAAAGAGCTTGTCTGACTTGCTCCGTGGTAAGCAAGGCCGTTTCCGTCAAAACCTTTTGGGGAAACGTGTGGACTATTCTGGCCGTTCCGTTATCGTTGTTGGCCCTGAATTAAAGCTTTACCAGTGTGGTTTGCCTAAAGAAATGGCGCTTGAATTGTTCAAGCCCTTTGTTATGGAACGCTTGGTCAACTTGAAGATTGCGCACAACGTAAAGAGCGCAAAACGAATGGTTGAAAAAATCAAGCCCGAAGTTTGGGATATTTTAGAAGGCGTTATCAAAGAACACCCTGTGCTCTTAAACCGTGCACCTACGTTGCACCGTTTGGGCATTCAGGCGTTTGAACCTGTGCTTGTTGAAGGCAAGGCAATTAAGTTGCACCCCCTCGCTTGTACAGCATACAACGCTGACTTTGACGGTGACCAGATGGCTGTGCACGTTCCTTTGAGCGTAGAAGCACAAGCAGAAGCTCGCTTCCTCATGCTCGCAGCCAACAACATCATGAAACCTCAAGACGGTATGCCCGTTATCTCCCCTTCTCAGGATATGGTTATTGGTTGTCACTATTTGACCATCAGCCGTCCTGATGCATTGGGTGCAGGCAGAGTTTTCACTTCTGAAGATGAAGCCATGATGGCATATCAGTGCCAACAGCTTGCCCTTCAAGCCCCCATCAAAGTGCGTATCACAAGAAGCTTAAATGGCGAAACAAAGAGAAAAATCATTGACACTACACTTGGTCTTTTGATTTTCAACTCCATTGTGCCTCAAGATTTGGGCTTTAAAAAGAGAGAAACTTTGGATGATTTGTTTGTGCTTGAAATTGACAAAAAAGTTGTTAAAAAAGACCTTACACACATTGTGGAACGTTGCTTTAGAGTGCACGGCGAAAGCCAAACAGCTGTTGTTTTGGACAACATCAAGTCACTCGGCTTTAAATATTCCACACGTGGCGCCATCACAGTTTCTGTAAGCGACATCGTCATTCCTGAAGAAAAGCAGTTGTGGCTGGATGAAGCAGACGAAATGGTGGCTAAAATCAATAAAAAGTTCCGTCGTGGTGAAATGAGCGAAGACGAACGTTACCGCATGATCATCACCCTTTGGAATGACACCACCAACCGCCTCAAAAAGCGTGCTATGGAAGTGCTCCCCGAGTTCAACCCCATCAACATGATGACAGGGTCTGGCGCCCGTGGTTCTGCTGCCCAGGTATCTCAGCTTTCTGGTATGCGTGGTTTGATGGCATCTCCTTCAGGTAAACCACTTGAATTGCCTATCCGTGCAAACTTTAGTGAAGGCCTCAACGTGCTTGAGTTCTTCATGTCCTCTCACGGTAGCCGTAAGTCTTTGGCTGATACTGCTCTGCGTACTGCTGACTCTGGTTACTTGACTCGCCGTCTTGTAGACGTTGCGCAAGAAGTGATTGTGCGTGAAGTGGACTGCTTTGAAACAAGAGGCGAAAAGGTACGTGGTATTGTCGTAAAAGCCATCGGCGAAATCGAAGGCATTGACGACCGTATTCGTGGCCGTTACGCTGCTGAAAGTATTCTCCACCCCATCACAGGCGAATTGCTCGTGGAAGCGAATGAACTCATTACGCATGAAAAAGCAGCGCTTGTAAAAGAGGCTGGCGTAAAAGAAGCAGTTGTACGTAGCGTGCTCACTTGCCACAGCGCAAACGGTGTTTGCACACGTTGCTATGGTGAAAACCTTGCACACGGTGGCATTGTGGATATTGGTGAAGCAGTGGGTATCATTGCGGCTCAGTCCATCGGTGAACCTGGTACACAGTTGACCATGCGTACTTTCCACACAGGTGGTGTTGCAAGTGCTGAAGATATCACACAGGGTTTGCCCCGTGTTGAAGAACTTTTTGAAGCAAGACGTCCAAAGCGTGATGCCATTTTGGCTGAAATCTCTGGTAAAGTCAGCATGGTAGAGTCTAAGAAAAAGCGTGAACTCATCATCACAAGCGATGAAGATGTAAACGAAAAGAAGACATACTTAATCCACTACGGCGCTCGCTTAAAAGTGCATGATGGCGACAGCGTGCAAGCAGGTGACGAGCTTATTGAAGGCTCTGTCAACCCACATGACTTGCTCCGTATCTTGGGCGTAAAGGCTGTTCAAGAATACCTCCTCAAGGAAGTTTTGAACGTGTACTACTCTCAGGGCGTGCACATTGCAGACAAACACATTGAAGTGATCGTGCGTCAAATGCTCCGTAAGGTGCGTGTGGAAGATGCCGCAGATACAGACTTACTGCCTGGTAGCTTGATCGACATTTTCACCTTTGAAAATGCCAACGAAAAAGCCATCAAAGAAGGTGGTCGTCCTGCCATCGCAAAGAGAATTTTGCTGGGTATCACCAAGGCTTCTCTTGCCACTGAAAGCTTCCTCTCTGCCGCTTCCTTCCAAGAAACCACTCGTGTTTTGACAGAAGCAGCCATCAGAGGCAAAGTGGATCCCTTGCTCGGCTTAAAGGAAAATGTTATTATCGGTAAGCTCATCCCTGCTGGTACAGGCTTGAAGCGCTATAAGAACATTGAACTTCAAGAAAATTACTAATAGAAATATAGAGTCATAAAAGAGCGTGTGCGTTGTGTGCACGCTCTTTTTAACGCAAACTTTCTATATAGTGTGATTAGAAAATATAGAAAAACTTCATATTTTATCAATAGACTTTTGGGGAAAAGGTGTGGTATAATCGTGAAGCCACATCTTGAAGATGTGAGATGATTTAGATAGTGAATGGAGAGAATGTAATGAAAAAAGTAATTTTAGGTTCTATGATGTTTTTAACAGGATTATTAAGTATTGCAGTTATTTTTGCTGGCTCAATGGCAAATGAATGGACAGTGAATGGCGTGCATTCTTCAATTTGGAATATAACACAGTATGGACTT
>CAYTPJ010000103.1:0-7863 GCA_964439755.1 uncultured Oscillospiraceae bacterium | reverse complement strand
TTCAATGCATCAAGCAATCGTGTTTGAGTATTGAGTGTATACAAAAAATCGTCTGCCGTAAGGCAGGCGTTTTTTTATACAGAAGAAAAGTAGTTTGAGAAAACATGAAACATATTTTGCAAAAAAATGCTTGAAATAAAACAAAAAATACAGTATACTATACATAGCACCAAAATTCAAACACACAAGAAATGAGGAAATGTTATGTTAGCTCAAAACAGTTTTAGGCAGACAAAAGCAAAGCTCAATCGTTTTTTAGATATGTTGGAAGAAAGAATGTTTGAAACAGTGTCTAATGTTCAAATGGACATTTTTCAAACAAAAGAGCACTACTATGATGTGCCCGATGATGCTTTATTTACACCCCCTGTATCCAATACTTGGGGTGGGGAAAGCATGTATGGGTGGTTTAAAGGGGATTTTGTAGTGCCCAAAGAGTTGGAGGGGAAGGCGCTCTTTGCCATTCCCAAAACGGACTTTTACGAAGCACTTTTATATGTGAACAACGAGCCACACAGCAACTATGCGAAGAAAATTGCCATTGGCCCTCACGGCAATCACTATGCCAATCGGTTTGTAAAAAGTGCAAAAACAGGGGATGTGTATCACCTTGCACTGGAATGCTATGCGCACCATGAAGTGATGGGCACAGGGCCTATGACGTATGAAAATACAGAGAGCTTTGTGTATGAAATTGCACCTTTTGAAATCGCTGTAAGAGATGACAAAATGATGGAGTTTCTGTACGACATGCGTGTGCTGGTGGATTTGTCCGAAACGCCTTCCACCTCTTTTTCACACAAGGCACAGCTTGAAAATGCGTTGTTTGAAATTCACCTTTGCTTGGATTATGATATAGATCATTTGACGAAGGAAGAATTGCATCAAACATTGGATAGAGCGAATGTGTTTGTAAAAAAAGAACTTCAAAAAACAAATATGGACGAAGATGCACCTTTTGTGGGCTTGATTGGGCACAGCCATATGGACACGGCTTGGCTTTGGCCTATTTTGGAAACCAAAAAGAAGTGCGCCAGAACGTACGCCAATCAATTGAACTTGATGGAGGAATATGACAATTACAAGTTTGTGCAGTCTTCTGCATATCATAGCGATATCATTAGACGGCACTATCCCACCTTGTTTCAGCGCATTCAGCAGGCAGTAAAAGAAGGCAAATACGAGCCGAATGGGGGCGTGTTTGTTGAGTGTGATTGCAACTTAACAGGGGGCGAATACATGGTGCGCCAATTCCTGTGGGGGCAAAGGTTTACACAAAAATACTTTAACTACACAGCAGACTGTTTTTGGCTCCCTGATACATTTGGGTATGCGTACAGCATTCCTCAAATTATGAAGGGATGTAAGGTGGACTATTTCTTGACCACCAAATTGTCTTGGTGCGACACCACTGTGTTCCCATACACCTCCTTTTACTGGCAGGGTGTGGACGGCACAAAGGTGTTTACCCACTTAAATAGAACGCACCATGCGCCCATACCTTCTCATTTTTATGACATCACACAAGGGGATGACAAGATCAAGCAACCTCGTGTGAGCAAAATGCGCTTGCTTTCATACGGTAGAGGGGATGGGGGTGGCGGCCCAGAGTTTGGCGAAATTGAAATGGCCAACAGGCTTCATAATTTAGAAGATGTGCCACGCTCTAAGTACTTAACGGTGAGCGAATTTATGCACGAGGCAGAAAAAACTGCTTATCGACCCGACACGTATGCAGGGGAGTTGTACCTTGAATTACACAGAGGCACGCTCACCAATCAGCACGATATTAAGCGCAACAATAGAAAAGCAGAGATTGCTTTGCATGACCTTGAAGTGGCAACCACCGTAAAGGCAGTGGAACAGAAAATCAAGGCAGATAGTGCAATGATTACGCCTTTGATGCAAGATGTGCTCGTGCGCCAATTCCACGATATTTTGCCTGGTACATGCGTGCACAGTGCGCATGTGGAGTGCAAAAAAGTCATCACCAAAGTGCTCCAAGATGCCCATAAAATGACGCAAGATTTACTTTGTGTAAAAGAAATCGAAAACGCTTTGACGCTCTACAACACCTTGTCTTTTGACCGTCAAGACACCTTGCACATTGCCACGGATTTTGACGCTGTAAAAGGGTATGAAAGCCAAAAATATGAGGATGTTTTGGGTGACAATCGCTTGGCGATTTGGGGCGTTCAAATGCAGGGCATGAGCAGTACAGTGCTTGAAAAAGAGCAAGGAAAGGCTTCTTTCACCCCACATGCAGTGAAAGACTTGACCGTGGAAACCCCTTATTTCATCGCTACATTGGATGAAAAGGGCGGCATTTCTTCCTTGGTGGACAAGAAAAAGCAGAGAGAATTAGTGAAGGGCTTGCCATTTAACACTTTCTTAATGGCAAAAGATGTGCCTGCAAGCTATGATAACTGGGATATTGATGCAGATGCAATGGATACCTTTGCGCCTTGCGCAGAGTTGATTAAAAGAGAAGTGGTGTCAGACGGCGCAGTGGAATTGCGTATTCGCAGTTTCTATAACATTTCTGACAAGAGCACAATTTGCCAAGACATGGTGTTTGATTATCACAAACCCATGATTTCCTTTGATACAATTGTGGACTTTAATGAAGAACACCGTTTCTTGAAAACAGCGTTTGATACTTCTTTGCACGCAGACGGCGTAAAGAATGAAATTCAGTTCGGCTACATTCGTAGATCCAACCACCCTTCCACAGATGCTGAAAAAGCACGCTTTGAAGTGTGCAATCACAAGTATTCTGATATGAGTGAAAACAGCTATGGCATTTGCTTAATCAATGACTGTAAGTATGGCATTTCCTTTCATGAAGGGAGTATGCGTTTGTCCCTGCACAAAGGAGGGATGCGCCCTGATCCATACGGCGATAAGGGCAAGCATGAAATGCACTATGCGATTGTGCTCCACGATACAGCTTTTGATGTTCCAAACGTGGTGCAACCTGCGTACATGTTTAACTATGCACCTCTTGAAATTAAGGGACAAAATGCAGTGCCTTCCTTGTTCTCTTTGAACAACACCTCTGTGATTGCAGAAGCCGTAAAGCCTTGTGAAGATGCTCAAAATGCGTACATCATTCGCCTGTATGAAGCAGGGGGCGACTATGCGAATGCACACATAAACTTTGCACACAAGGTGCAAAAGATGTTTGAATGCAACATGTTGGAAGAAGAACTGTGCGAAGTGCAAGAAGACCTCGCCTTTAAACCCTTTGAAATCAAAACGATCAAAGTGTATTACGAAGGGAATTAAAGAAAATGAAATTAGGCGTGTGTACGAACGCTCAAAACCTTTCTCTTGTAGAAGAAATTAGGTATGATTATATTGAGCTCCCTTTGGCAGACGTTGTAAAACTTAACGAAGAAGACTTTGAACAGCTTAAAGAAAATGTGTTCAAAAGCTCCATTCGTGTGGAAACCTTTAATTTGATGCTCCCTCCTCTTAAAATCACAGGGAAAAATGTGGATTATGACAAGGTCAAAGCATACTTAAAAATTGCCTTTCAGCGTGCAGAAGTGTTGGGAGGCAAGGTGATTGTGTTTGGCAGTTCCTCTGCTCGAAACGTGGAGGAGTTTGACCTTGAAAAAGGCATGGAGCAAATAAAAGCATACCTTAGAATGTGCGATGAAATGCTTCAAAACAGCCCTTTGATCATTGCCATTGAGCCTCTTAGGAAAAAGGAGAGCAACGTCATTAACCTCGTGTCAGAAGGGGCAACGCTTGCACGCAGTTTGCAGTTAAAGCACGTGTTTTTACTGGCAGATATTTTTCACATGGAAGAAGGCAACGAGCCTCTTGAAACGCTTTTAGAGGTGAAGGATATTTTGAAACATGTGCACATTGCAACCAAAGAAACAAGGTGTGCGCCTTCAAAAAATGACACGGTTTACTTTAAAAAAGTGTTTGAAATATTAAAAAAAGCAGGGTATCAAGGGCGTGTGAGCATTGAAGGCAGTTTTGGAGATGATATGAAAAAAAGTGCCCAAGAAGCGTTTGACGTTCTTGATGCACTCAGATAAGAATTACCGTTCGTATAATAGGGGAAGGCACACGCTGGGTGTGTCTTTTCCTTTTGGGAAAAAAGCAATGTGCGTTTCATTGACCGTGATGGCGCCTGTGCTTCCTTGAACACATCCTTTTGTAAAAAGCAAGGTTACAATTTCTTTGGTCAGCTTAGGGCCTCCTCCTCTAACCAAGCAATCTTTCCACAATGTAAAGTGGCACCCCGATTGCCAAGCAGAGCACCCAAAAGCCCTGTCCGTTTCTTGAATTTCCTTTTTACAAAAGGGGCAAACCACCCCTTGAAGTAGGTTTTTAGGGGGCGCTTTTTGTGTACTTCCTTTGCCTCTTCTTTCTTCTACGGGGAAAGAGCCTTGCTTTGTGGTGGTTTTCGCATAGTGGATTAAAAAGGCAGTCATTTTCTCTATGCCTTGCATAAAGCGTAATGTATCACGTTTGTTTTCTGCGATTTCGTTTAAAGCAAGTTCCCATTTGCCTGTCATTTCAGGGGAGGCAATTTCGTCTGGTGCAATGTCAATGAGTTGCACCCCTTTTTGCGTGGGCACAATGTTTTTGCCCTTGCGCTCTGCGTACTTTACAGAGAGCAAGCGCTCAATGATGGCGGCTCTTGTAGCAGGCGTGCCCATGCCACTGCCTTTCATTTGTTCACGCAAAGCATCGTCCGTAAGCTCTTTGCCTGCATTTTCCATGGCGGCGAGCAAGGAGGCATCTGTGTGCATCAGAGGGGGCTTGGTGGCATCTTTTTTGGAAGATACTTTGAGCACTTCTCTTTCTTCTCCTTCTGTTAAAGGAGGGAGGGTGGCTTCTTGTTGCTTTTTAGATGTTTTACTTTTTGTTTCTTGGTTTTCTACTTGATAGACCTTTTTCCAACCCTCATCCTGCACTGTTCTTCCTGTTGCTTTTAAAGTGTGCGTTTCACAAGTTAAAAACACACGCACCTGTTCATATAAAAAGGGTGGATAAAAGGCTGCAATGGTGCGCTTTGCGACCATGTCAAAGAGTTTTTTCTCATCAGGGGGCAATTTTAAATAATCGCTCGTTTTGGGTGTGGGGATGATGGCATGGTGATCGCTCACTTTTTCATTGTCAAATATGCGCTTGTTTAAAGGGAGCTTATTGTGATTATCTAAATGAATGCCTGATAAAAGTGCTTTAAAAGGTGGGGGGAGTAAAGACAAGGTTTGCTTTGCTTTATCCTGCATATCCAAGGGCAAATATCGGCTGTCCGTTCTGGGGTAGGTGAGCATTTTATATTTTTCATACAAAGATTGCGCTACTTTGAGCGTTTTGTCTGCCGTAAAACCAATGGATTTATTTGCTTCTCTTTGTAAAGAAGTAAGGTCATACAGTTGGGGAGGGATTTCCCTTTTGTCTTCCTTTTGGCAAGAGCGCACATGGGCAATTTTGCCCTTTAAATCCTTTACGATTTGCGCAGCTTTTTCCTTGTTTTCAATGCGCATGTTATAGCGCTCGTCCGTTATATTTTCGTCCACATATTGCGCATCAAAGTCTTTAAATGATACATTGATTGTGTGATATTCCTCAGGCACAAAAGCTTCTATTTCTTTAAAACGTTTCACAAGGATGTTGAGTGTGGGTGTTTGCACACGTCCAATGGACAAGAGGGTATTATAACGCAAAGTAAAGGCTCTACTTAAATTCATGCCCACAATCCAGTCGGCATGCGCACGGCATTTGGCGCTGTTGTACAAGCCTTCATAATGGCTGGAGGGGCGCAAGGAAGAAAAGCCTTCTTTGATGGCTTCGTCCGTCATAGAAGATATCCACAAACGGTCAAAGGGCTTATTGCACCCTACTTTTTCGTATATCAAACGGAAAATCAGTTCTCCTTCTCGCCCTGCGTCTGTTGCGCAGATGAGGCTTTCCACTTCTTTATCCTGCATGAGATTTTTTAATACTTTGTATTGGGAGGCCGTGTTTTTAATGACTTTTGTTTGCATTACAGAAGGGATGATGGGCAAGTCCTGCATACGCCATTTTTTATACTTTTCGTCCATTTCATCCGGCTCACACAGCGTGACCAAGTGCCCCAATGCCCACGAAACAATATACTTGTCGTTTCTTAAAAAGCCTTCGCCTTTTTGCGTTGCTTTAAGCACTTTGGCAATATCACGAGCCACACTGGGTTTTTCTGCAACAATCAGAATCATTCCTTGGTTTCCTCCAATTGAATTCCTTTTTCTTCAAGGACTTCGTTTAATTTATTGTACATTTTTAAATCCATAATGCGCCCACCAGACAGTTTATATTTGGATTTAAAACGGTAGATGGCGCCTGTTAAATTCTTGTCAGCTTTTAAAGGGTAATCCTCTCCGTTTTTATCATAAAATCCGAGCGCTTCCAGTTGTTTTGCAAGCAAAGTCACTTCTTCACTTTCATAATATAAACGCAAGTTGGTGTGCGCTCGCTTTTGAGGTGTGCCATAGCCATAAATGAGCTTATAATCATGCTCATATACATTTCTTTGCACTTTGTCTGGGTTGTTGCCCTCTATTACGTGCACAAAGAGGTTGCCTTTTTCGTCTTGCGATACCCCTTCTACAAGGGCAACATGGTCTGTGCCTCGTTTTCTCGAATAATAAAACAACCACATGTAGTCGCCTGCTTGAGGGATGTACTCATGCTCTTTCATGTATCGATTTGCCCCCACGAGCCATTGTTTTTCATTCGTTTGGGGCATAATCCCGTTGTCTGACACAAAGCGACCTTTTTTCTTAAACCAAGGGGCGCCATCGTCTGACCCACCATAAAAAGGGTAGACATTGTGCATTAAGTTTGTGCCATAGAGTTGGTCTGTTTGGTCTACACACCATGTTAAAAACTCTGCGCACCATGCCACTCTACGCCCACAAAACCATTCTCCATACTTTGTTTGGTTGCTTTTTGGGCCTTCTTTATAGCCTATTTCTTCTTGCGCTGTTTTGAGCACCAAAAGCCAAGGCTCTGTTTGGAGCACGCTTTCATCAATAACAGGGGGCACAAAGTCCTCTGTGCGCACATACGTCTGTTCAGAAAGGGCATGTGTAAACAGAAGGGAAAAAACAACGAGCAGTAGACCACACAATTTCTTCATAATAAATTCTCCTTGGATAGTGGTTTTTTTTATCATAAAAGAAGGGAAAGGAGCAAATGAAAAAGGGCTATGGAGGAAATTCACATTGAAAATGCAAAAATCATATCATGTGATAGATTTTTTTTATTTCCTCTGTGTCTTCTCCCTCCAAAGTTTTGGATAAAAGTGGGGGAAGTACGTTGATGCCTAATTTTGCACCGTACACGCCTTCGAGCAGGAGCAAGCGAGCAGGCCTGTTTTGATTGGCATGTACAAAGCGCATTCTCTTTGGTTGCATGTTATACTTTGAAAAAAGAGTAAGCGCCTCTGTGGTGCGTTTGGCAGGCAAACAGATAACGAGTCGACCACCATATTTTAAAAGATACTTGCTACTGATTAAAATATCTTCCAAGGTGCACTCTGTTTCTGCCATGGAAATTTTGCGTGTGGGGTCGGGGGACAAAAGGCCATCGTTCGCCCTTTCATAGGGTGGGTTTGAAATGACAAGGGTGTATTGCCCGTGTGGCAAGTGTTTTTTTACATCTTTTAAATCCATGTGGTGTACGTGGAGGATATTTTGGAGGGCATTGAGCACCATGGTGCGTGTTGCCATGTCACTCATGTGTGCTTGTATTTCAAGCGCATCTACCGTGATAGAAGGCTCTCTCCCATAGAGGAGCAAGGGCAGTATGCCTGTACCTGTGCCCATATCGCACACTTTTTCGTTTTTTTTG
>CAYTPJ010000102.1:0-8033 GCA_964439755.1 uncultured Oscillospiraceae bacterium | reverse complement strand
CGGGCACAGTGCAAGCGCTCAAATGCGCCATTTCTTTGCCTTATCCCATGCTTCGTTTAACACCGAAGTTTGACTATGTGCTCACAGATGATGGCCTTCATAAAGTGAGCGACAAACAACAAGCATTGCTCAATGCCATTGTGCCTTATGTGTCGGGAGGCGAAAGCGCTTTTTTATACGGTGGGGAAGATGTGGCAAGGTTCTTTTCAGAGGTCATGCCTGTGTTGTCTAAGTGCACCACAGTGTCTATTGCAGATACAATTGAGAGAAACTTAGTCAAACATCCTTTAAACACAAGAGTGTATTTGGATAAAAAGGATGACATCATTGAAGCAAGAGTAAAGTTTATATACGCAGATTATGAGATAGACCCTTTTGAATCCAAAAGTACAAACAAAGTGTTGCTCCTTCGTGATAATATCAAAGAAGGAGAAGTGATGCAAGTGCTGTCTAAGGCAGGCTTCCACGTGACAAAAGGGCTTGTGTACTTGAGCAAAAAAGATTATATTTTTGAATTTGTTAAAAATGGCGTAAAGCAGTTAACGGATATTGCAGAAGTGTATTTAAGCAAATCCTTTAAGAAATTAACGCCTGTAAAGCCCAACCTCACAGCACGTGTGGGTACTAAAAATGGCTATTTAACGCTTGAATTGCTCGATGATGGGGTAGAAATAGAAGAATTAGAGGGCATCATGCGTGCGCTCCGAGAGAAAAAGCAGTATTTCAGATATAAGTCAGGCACATTCCTTGATCTATCGAATGAAGATGAAATGATGGCTTTTGCAGAGGCGTATTTGGATGACTATAAGATGGGGGAAGAAGGGATAGACAAAATCCCTCTGTACAAAGCTGCTTACTTAAAGTCCATTATTGATGAACAAAATATGCAGGTGACTTTTTCAGAAGAAGCAGAAAAAGCATCCAACTTTGAATGTGAGGTAAAGCCTCCACCCATTGACAATTTACGCTCTTATCAGGTGACAGGGTATGAGTGGCTCATGACGCTTGATCGCCTGCATATGGGGGGCATTTTGGCAGATGATATGGGGCTGGGTAAAACAATACAGACGATTGCAGCACTCTATCAAGCAGTGAAATCACAAGAAAAGAGTATGCCCTCTATCATTGTGGCGCCCACTTCTTTGCTGTTTAACTGGAAAAATGAAATCAAAAAGTTTGCACCTTTTTTGCGTGTCATGATGATCAAAGGCAATCAAATTGCTCGTAAAGACTTGATTGAGCAAATAGAAATTGACAAACCTCATGTGGTGCTCACCAGTTACCCCCTCATTCGTAGAGATATTGAGCTGTACAAAAAAATGCAGTTTCACTTTGCTGTGCTTGATGAAGCACAACAGATTAAAAATGCGCTCAGTGTAGGTGCACACGCAGTCAAGCAATTAAATGCACGCACCAAAGTTGCATTGACAGGTACACCAATGGAAAACCACGCAGGCGAATTATGGTCGATATTTGACTTTTGTTTGCCCCACTACTTGCCTTCATATGCTGAATTTTTGAAGAAATACAGCGAAGGGCAAAATGTGGAGGATTTAAAAAAGCGTATTCGCCCCTTCCTGCTTAGAAGATTGAAGGAAGATGTGCTCAAAGACTTGCCTGAACGCTTGGAAGAAACGATGTTTGTGGAATTGACAAGCGAACAAAAGAAAGTGTATGATGCAGTGCTGTTACAGAGCAGACAGCGTGTGGACGAAATATTAAACAACAAAGGCATGGCAAGAGGGCGCGCCGAAGTGCTCGCAGCCATCACACGTTTGCGCCAAATCTGTTGTGACCCTACATTGGTGATGGATAGATACATTGGCAATGCTGCAAAAGAAGAATTGCTCATGGATATTTTGCCTCCTGCCCTTCAAAGTGGCAAGCGTGCACTTTTGTTCTCGCAGTTTACTTCTATGCTCAAAATACTCAAAAAGAGCTTGGAAGAAAGGGATATTGAGGTACTATATTTAGATGGTGACACCAAACCCCAAGAGCGCCAAGAACTTTCTGACAGCTTTAACAAGGGCAAAGGTCAAGTGTTCCTCATTTCATTAAAAGCTGGGGGTACAGGGCTGAACTTAACAGGGGCTGACATGGTGATCCACTATGACCCATGGTGGAATAACTCGGCGCAAGAGCAGGCGACAGGGCGTGCACACCGTATTGGGCAAACCAAAACAGTCAATGTTATTTCCCTCGTAACACATGGTACGATTGAAGAACAAGTGCTTCAATTGAGCGAACGAAAGAAGCAATTGTTTGATAAACTCATCACGGCAGGAGAGGGCGTTCAATCTTCCGTTACCAACGAAGACATCCTCGCCTTGCTTCAAAATGACTTGTAATACAATGCAAAAAACGATATATAGATATTGTGATATCGATATGCAAAATTAGTATTATACAAATGGACAAAAATGTGGTATAGTAGTAGAGTGCTGAAAGGAGGCATTACTTTGGAACATCAGAGTATTACAAAACAGACATTACAACGGTTGCCATTGTATTTAAATTACCTCAATGGCTTAAATGAAAAGAACGTTTTATTTATTTCTTCATCCACCATTGCACATGCACTTTCCTTCAATGACGTAGTGGTGCGCAAGGACTTGGCCTCCGTGTGTTCATACGGCAAACCCCGAATTGGGTACCCTTTGACGGCGCTCAAAGAAGCGTTGAGCACCTTTTTAGGGTATCGTGACACAACGGATGCTGTGCTCGTGGGTGCAGGGCAGTTGGGGCGTGCTTTGATTGGGTATAAAGGGTTTAAAGAGTTTGGCTTAAATATTGTTGCAGCTTTTGATGCAAAAGAAAGTGCAGAGCCTTTGCCCAACGATGTGCCCTTGTTTCCTGTTGAAAAAACGAGCGACTTGTGCACGAGACTGCAAGTGCTCATTGGCATCATCACCACCCCCGATTATGCGGCGCAAGAATCGGCAGATCGTTTGATTGAAGGGGGCGTGCTCGCCATTTGGAACTTTACCACAGCGCATCTCAAAGTCAAAGAAGGCATTTTGGTGCAAAATGAAAACATGGCGGCATCGCTTGCCATTTTGTCCAATCACTTAAAAGATGCGCTTTTATAAGCGTGTACAAAAGGAGAAAAGAACATGAATGTAACGGTGTGTATTGGCAGTTCTTGCCATTTAAAGGGCGCACGTGAAGTGGTAGAGATCCTTCAAAAATTATTGGAAGAAAACAATTTAACAGATAAAGTACAGCTTTCCGGCACTTTTTGCATCGGCAATTGCAGAAAAGGTGTGTGCGTAACAGTGGATAAACAGGTGTTTTCCCTCAGCCCACATACAACAGAAGAATTTTTTGAAACAGAGATACTAAATAAATTATAAAGGGGAAAAGGGTATGCCAAGCATCATCACGTTAAAAAAATCCAATTGCAAAAACTGTTATAAGTGCATTCGCCACTGTCCTGTTAAATCCATTCGATTTTCGGGCAATCAAGCGCATATTTTGCAAGATGAGTGCGTTCTGTGTGGCAATTGCTTTGTCGTATGTCCTCAAAATGCAAAGGAAATCATTGATTCCACAGAAAAAGTCAAAGTGATTTTATCCTCCTTTGACCACGTGGTGGCAACGCTTGCCCCTTCTTTTATTGCAAATTACAAGGATGTGTCCTTTGCCTCCATGAAAAAGGCACTCATGAAATTGGGTTTCCATGACGTTATGGAAACAGCCGTGGGCGCAACGATTGTAAAAGATAGATATGAAGAAATGGTGCGTGAAAACAAGAACCGTTTGATGCTCACTTCTTGCTGTCATACAGTGAATTTGCTCATTGAAAAGCATTTTCCAGAAGCGCTCCCTTATCTTTTAAACGTTGTTACCCCTATGATGGCATTGGGTCAAGAAATCAAAAAGAAAGACGCAAATGCAAAAGTCGTGTTCATTGGCCCATGTATTTCTAAAAAAGATGAGATTGAAAAGTATCCAGGCGCAATAGATGCTGTGCTCACCTTTGAAGAATTGAGCAAAATGCTCAAGGAAGAAGAAATTGAGCTGGAACAAGATACGCAAAAAATCCCCAATAGCCGTGCACGCTTGTTCCCCATTCCTGGAGGCATTTTGGATAGTATGCATATTAAGGATTTGGAAGATGTGCCTTTTATGGTGATTGACGGCATGGACAAGTGTATTGACGTGCTCAAAGACATCAGAAATGGTGAAATCAAAGAAGGCTTTATTGAAATGAGCGCATGTGAAGGCTCTTGTGTTGGAGGCCCTGTGATGGAAAATAAGAGCGCTTCCACCATCAAAAGCATGCTTCAAATTAAAAATGCAGCAGATAAAAAAGACTTTGAAATTGCAAAACCCGAAAAGAATGAAATCGTGCGCAATCACGTGTTCTTGGGCACAGGCAAAACCATGCCAGGCGAAACAGAAATTCGCCAGGTGCTCCGTCAAATGGGCAAGAATAAAAAAGAAGATGAGCTCAACTGTGGCTCTTGTGGCTACGATACATGCAGGGAAAAGGCGGTGGCTATTTGCCTTGGTAAAGCAGACTTGAGCATGTGCTTGCCCTTCTTAAAAGAGAAAGCAGAGAGCTTTTCAGACAATATTATTAAAAACACGCCCAATGGCATTTTGGTGCTCAATGAGGCGCTTGAAGTGCAACAGATTAACACGGCAGCGCTTAAAATGTTCAATTTGACCAACGCTTCTGACGTGTTGGGTGACCAAGTGGTGTGTATTTTAGACCCCAAGCCCTTTATGGATGTGAGAAACACGAGCATGCCTGTTAAGGATAAGCGCACCTATTTGGCTGAATACAAGCGTTATGTAGATCAAACGATTGTGTATGACAATGATTACAAGTTGCTCATTTGCATTTTGCGTGACGTGTCGAACGAAACACGTCAAAGAGAAAAGCAAACAGAAGTGAACAGACAAACGGTGTTGACAGCAGATAAAGTGGTTGAAAAGCAGATGCGTGTTGTGCAAGAAATTGCCTCCCTTTTGGGTGAAACAGCGGCAGAAACCAAGATTGCTTTAACACAGTTGAAGGAGTCGATTACGCATGAATGACCTTTGCGCTGATATTGGATATCAAAGTTTAAATAAGTTTGGCGAGCAACTGTGTGGCGACCATGTGGAGCGTATTGACGTGGAAAACGGCGTAGTGCTCGTGTTGGCAGATGGTTTGGGCAGTGGGGTCAAGGCAAGCATATTGTCCACCCTCACGGCACGCATCATTTCCACCATGGTTGCAGCAGGGATAAAACTAACGGAGTGCGTGCGCACCATTGCGCAGACGCTCCCGGTGTGTAAGGAAAGAGAAGTGGCGTATGCAACTTTCACCATCTTGCACATTAAACACAATGAAACGGCAGAAATAATACAGTATGACAACCCAAGCGTGATTCTTTTAAGAGATGGTGAAAACTTCGATTATAAGAAGGAAGAACAAATCATCAACGATAAGCAGATTTTCTGTTCAGAAGTCAAGCTTCAAGAAAATGACCTGTTTATTTTGATGAGTGATGGATGTATTCATGCAGGGCTTGGAATGACCTTGAATTTCGGTTGGGAAAGAAAAGACATTATTCGCTTTATGGAGGCACAAGAGGGCGCAGGCTACACTGCAAAAGCGCTCACCACTATTTTACTGGACGAGTGCAACCGTTTGTATGGCTACTGTCCGGGGGACGATACCACGGCGGCCATGGTGCGCATTAGAAAGCGTGTGCCGATGAACTTGATGTTCGGCCCTTCTCGCAATCGAGATGATCAAATGCGCATGATATCCCTCTTTTTCTCAAAAGAAGGCAAGCACATTGTATGTGGAGGTACCACATCTTCTACGGTTGCTCGTGCACTCGATACCCCGCTCATCCCTTCTTTGGACTTTCCAGACCCCAAAATCCCGCCCATTGCGAAAATCAAAGGGGTGGACTTGGTGACAGAAGGGGTGATCACCATCAACCGTGTGCTTGAGTACGCAAAGGATTATTCCAAGGAAAACCTTCTCTTTGATGCGTGGAGCATGGGGAAAGACGGTGCATCTATGATCGCACGCTTGCTCTTTGAGGAAGCAACGGACATTCATTTCTTTGTGGGTAGAGCGATTAACCCTGCCCACCAAAACCCTAATTTGCCCATCAACTTTAACATTAAAATGAACTTGGTGGATGAACTGAGCAAAACGCTGAAAGAGTTGGGCAAACGAGTACAGGTCACATATTTTTAAATAAAGGAGATTGTTATGCGTAAGTTTGATACAAAAGTGCAGTATTTAAAATACAAGGTGCTCCGTGAGGTGGCAAAGCATGCCTTTAACGACACTTTGCTCGAAAAGGTCCACGATATCCCCGAAGACATCATACAGGGCAAGAACGCAACCATGCGTTGCTGTGTGTATAAAGAACGTGCCATCGTTGCAAAGCGTGTAAAGCTTGCTATGGGGGGCAATAAATCCACAAAGAATGTCATTGAAACGATTGATATTGCTTGTGATGAATGCCCTATGGGTGGGTATGAAGTGCAGAGCGCATGCCGTGGTTGCTTGGCGCATAGATGTGAAGATGTTTGCCGTTTTGGCGCTATTTCTTTTGATAGCAACCAAAAGGCGCACATTGACAAATCCAAGTGCAAATCCTGTGGCGCATGTGCCAAAGTGTGCCCATACAGCGCCATTACCAACTTAAAAAGACCTTGTGAGAACGCTTGCAAAGTGAAAGCCATTCAAGTGCGTAAGTCAGACAATGCTGCTGAAATCAATGATGAAAAGTGCATTTCCTGTGGCGCTTGCGTGTATCAATGCCCCTTTGGTGCCATCAGCGATAAGAGCTTTATTTTAAATGCCATTGACATTTTGAAAAAGAGCGATGACAACCAAAATTACAAAGTATATGCTGTGGTTGCCCCTTCCATTTCCAGTCAGTTTACATACGCTAAATTGGGTCAAGTGGTGCGTGGGATTAAACAATTGGGTTTCCATACCGTGGTGGAAGCCGCATTGGGCGCAGATATGGTGGCATACAAAGAGTCCAAAGAGTTGGTGGAAAAAGGTTTCTTAACAAGCTCTTGTTGCCCTGCTTTTGTAAAGTACATTGAGCAGAAATTTTCCGATTTAACACCTTATGTGTCGCACAACTTTTCGCCTATGGCAGAGCTTGCAAAGTACATTAAAGAGCTGGATAAGACGGCTAAAGTGGTGTTCATTGGGCCTTGCATTGCAAAGAAAGCAGAAGCTCTCAAAGACAATGTGAAAGACTATGTGGACACTGTGATCACCTTTGAAGAGCTTCAAGCGCTCTTTGACGGTAAGGGTGTGGACATTACAACTTTGGAAGAAGATGTGCTCGACAATGCCTCCTACTTTGGCAGAATTTTTGCACGCAGTGGGGGCTTAAGCGATGCTGTAAAGCAAGCACTTTCCGAACAGAATATCAAAGATTTTGATTTAAAACCCCTTGTGTGTGACGGTATTGAAGAATGTCGCACGGCTCTCCTTAAAAAACAAAAGAACTTGCTCGACAATAATTTTATTGAAGGCATGGCGTGTGTGGGAGGCTGTATCGGAGGCGCAGGGTGCTTAACGCACGGCGAAAAGAACAAAAAAGAAGTGGATATTTACGGCAGACTCGCTTTGGAAAAGACAATCTCTGATGCCATTTCCCTCTTTAAAAAGTAATCATAACTGAATAAAACTGCTTGTTTTTTTAAAAAAAGATGAGCGTACACCCCAAAATGCAGGGCAAAATTGCCTATTGTGTTTTGGGGTTTTTGTTTATCTGTTTTAAAAACACAGGATATTTTAAACAGCACAAAAATATAAACATACAAAAACACGCATTTTTTTGATTTTCCTGCATATCTTTTAATAGAGAAAGGAGGATGCAAAATGCCTATCATAAGAAATCATAAAGTGCATGCGCAGTGCTACAAAACAGGGAAAAGTACATTTCTTCAAATATTGGGCATTGTGCTCATTGCTATTGGCGTGTTGCTCATCCTATTTTGCGTGCCCTGCTGGGCATGGCTTTCTCTGCTTGGCCTTGTGCTCGTTGTGC
>CAYTPJ010000101.1:0-8073 GCA_964439755.1 uncultured Oscillospiraceae bacterium | reverse complement strand
GGCGTGGTGTTGCCAATGCCCATTTCGCCCACCGTGAGGATGTCATACCCTCTTTTTTTCATTTCGCCCACAAGAAAAATGCCATATTCTATCGTTTGAATTGCCTGTTCTCTCGTCATAGCAGCACCTTGGGTCATGTTGTTAGACCCTCTGCTTTGTTTTTGAACAAAAATATTTTCTTCTTGTATCTCTGTGTGCATCCCCACATCAACGGCAAACACGTCAATATGTGCAGGCTGGCAAAGCAAATTGATGTTGGAGGAATTTTTTGCGATGGCACTCGCAACAAACGCCGTGACTTCGCTCTTAGACTGCGTTACCCCTTCTTCTACCACGCCATGGTCTGCGCAAAAAATAAGGCATCCACGTTTGTTTAAATGCACTTGTGTGGTGTTTTGAATGCCTGCAATTTGGGATATCATATCTTCCAATAACCCCATACCTTTTAAAGGCTTTGCAATATGATCCAATATATCCTGCGCTTGTTGCGCCTTTTCTTTGCTAAATACGGACACTTTGTACTCTTTGAGCATACCTTTTTCTCCCATCTTTTCGTGCCTTTTTATTCTAACACATTCTATCATCTTTCTAACCCGCTGTCAATGTAAAAGTGCTTAGAAGGAAAGGTAAATCAGAGGAAATTTTGAGCAATATGTATGCGCTACATCGTCATAAACTCGATCTTACTGAGTGCAATGTATTTCATTTTTTTTAGCGTTGCAACAGACTTTTCTTCCTTAAAAGCATTTTCATATTCTTTCTGCACATGGAGCCAGCTTTCATGGTCCACCAACTGTTTAACAAGCACCAAGCTCTCCTGCTGTTTCAGCCCTTCCAGCCACGCATCTGCAAAGCGCACCAGACTGTCTTTCTTTAAATAATCCCCTTCAATGAGTTGCCTTTTTTTGACAAGGCGAGTAACGAGCGGCGTGTCTTCTCCGTCTAATATTTTTTGCGCCGTGTCTTCCGTAGGCGCATATACGTCCTTTGAGTTGGGGCAAACAGCGACAGATTTTGTGTATTTTAAATGGTCGTGCACAGATATGCCCTTTCTCTCCTTTTCAATGAGTTTAGTAAGCCTATCCATCTCTACTTTTAAGTATGCCCTGCGCCCCGTCAATTGCCTGTAATCCTTTAGAACGGATATGATGTCTTCTCGTGTCATTTGTTTCCCTCCAATTATTTAAAAAATGTTTGCACAAAGTGCGTTGCTTTTTCATATGGTAAATATCGTAGACCAAACCTTTTGGTTTTCCTCTTGCACATCATGTGCAATGCATAAAAAGGAGGCGTACTCAATGTCTTTTTACTCTTACAAAAATGGAAACCCCAGATGTTGCCCCGGACCCCTTGAAGGCAACCAGTTAGACGGCCTGAATGAAAAAATCTGTGTTCAAGTGCAAAGAGTGTATGACAGCTGTTTGCAACAAGAACAAATTGACAAAGTGGATGTGGTCATCACAAGCTATGCGCAAGTGGTGAACAACTGTTGTGTTGCCCCAGCTTGTTGCTGTGGTGTGGACGACAAAGAAGTGGTGCCTCCTACATCTGCGCCTGTGCCCCCCATTACTTTTGAAAGTTGCCGTTCTACTTCCAGCGATGTGGATATTACCAATCTAACGGTGGAACGCTTGTGTGACAGACCTTGTTACGCTCGTGTAAAGGGCAAAATTCAAATACCTTTGGACATTTTGTTTACGGACAGCCGTTGCGTTGAATACATCGGAAAAGGCGTCATCACCGTTGATAAAGATGTGCTTTTATCCATCCCTGACGAGAGCATTGTGCCTTATTCCTTAGAAGGCATGGCAAGCGCCGTCTGCGTATCTGGTGTGTATGTAGCGCAAAACACCTTCCGTTTAAGAGTGTGTGTGTCCATCATTTTAAAAGTGCTCGCCAAAGTGGAAATCTTAATTCCCTCTTATGGCTTTTGCCCCATCCCCCCTTGCGAAGAGTTTGCTGAAAATGTGTGCGATGAGTTCTTCAGTTTGCCTCTGTTCCCGCCTGCCTCTCTTTGCAACTTATCTCCTCGCAATTGCAACAACGGTTGTAGTGGGGGCTGTAACAACGGTTGTAACTGTGGATGTAATGCATCTTGTGGGTGCCAACAGCCAAACTGTGGATGCAATCCATGCCAGCCTATGCCACTTTAATGAACATATAAAAGGTCTTGAGGAGGAGAAATCCTCCTCTTTTTTAGGAACAAACGTTTTTTGAATGAGAACGCTTGTTCGTGTTTATTGTATCTTATTTGGTTAAATCTGTCAAGCGTTTTTTGATTTTTTGTTCATATTTATTTTAAATTGTTGATTTTTTAAGGTATTGTGCTTTTATTGTACATAAAAAAGGTTTATATCATAAAGATGTTCTGTTCGTATTTTGCGCTTGTAAATGCACAAATTGTAAAGAATAGATGACAGGTAAACTATTTTATGCTATAATAGAAAGGGCAGGAAAATGTGCCCAAATTTACGTAAAAAAACAAGCATAACAAAGGACGATTTTTATGAACATTGTACTTTTTGAACCTGAAATACCTCAAAACACAGGCAATATTGCACGCACATGTGCGGCAACCAATGCGCATTTATATTTGATTAAGCCCCTGGGCTTTTCTTTGGAGGACAAGTATTTAAAGCGTGCAGGGCTGGACTATTTTTCTATGGTGGACATGCACGTGTTGGAAAATTTTGAAGCATTGCTCGAAATGTTCCCCCATGCACAGTTTCACTTTGCCACCACAAAGGCAAAGCACAGCTACACGGAAGTGAAATACGAAAAAGATGATTTTATTGTGTTTGGGCGAGAAACAAGAGGGTTGCCCGAATCCTTGCTCCAAAAGGTGTATGACCGTACAATCAGAATTCCTATGCGACAAGATGCACGTTCTTTAAACTTGTCAAACTCCGTTGCCATTGTGCTCTATGAAGCACTGCGCCAGACGGACTTTGAGGGCTTAAAGGGAGAGGGAAATTTAACGGGCAGAGAAGAAGAAAGTGCGCCCTGGATGGATTTCGTATAAGAGGACTTCGTATAAGAGGATTTTCTGTCTATTGTTTTTTAAAAAGAAGGAGGCGAACACATGCAATCATACCAAAAATATAAACTGCGCAAAGAAATGGAGCAGATGGAGAAAGAAGACAAGTGGCGCTTTATCCACGGCATTTCAGAGTTTATGGGCGTAGTGCTTGGCATTGTGCTCATTTTCGTGTTGCTTGCGCTGTTGTTTAGTTTATTGTCCTTTTTGAAAGAGGATTTTACCTCCACATTTTCTATTCTCCTTCAAAATTTTTCAGGCTGATAAATGGAGGCTCATGTTTTTTCATATACTAAGGCAAGAAAGATAAAAGGGAGCGTGTGTATGAAACAGATGGTGGATTTGAACAATGAAATGAAGGGCTTTTTTGCCTCACTGTATGCAGGGCAGGACAAGCCTTTGGTGTTTGGGGAAGGCAAAGAAAAAGCGCCTGTGTTGGCTTTAATTGGGGAAGCACCAGGCGAAAATGAAGTGCTTGAGGGCAGGCCTTTTGTGGGCAAAGCAGGGAAAAACTTAAATGAATTTTTGGACGTATTGCAATTGGATAGAAAAGATATTTATGTGACCAATGTTGTAAAAATCCGTCCGTTTGAACTGGGCAAAACAGGGCGCACCAAAAATCGCCCTCCAAATAAAGAAGAACTATTGCTCTTTGAACCTTTTTTAAAAAAAGAATTGTCGTATGTACAACCAAAATGCTTGGTGAGCCTTGGCAATGTGCCTTTAAAAGCCTTGTATGAAGATAAAAAAATTACCATCGGGCAAGTGCATGGCAAAGTACTCCAAAGTGTGCTTCATATCCCCCTTTTTGCACTCTATCACCCTGCCTCAATTATTTATAGGCGAGAACTCAAAGAAGTGTATATGGAAGATTTAAAGCAATTGTCTAACTATTTAAAAACACTTGGTTAAATTTTGACATTTGAAACGCAAAAAAGAGGTTTTGAAACACAAATACTTTCAAAATTCCCTTGCGTATGGTATCATGTATACAAGAGAGAAGAAAAGCTCTTGACACAAAAAGGAGGAGAAGAAATGGAACAGGTGTTGGCCTTTGTTTCTACCAACTTGCCCATTATCATTTGCCTTTTAGCAGGCATTGCACTCATTACGGTGGAAGTGTTTTTACCCGGATTTTCAGTGCCCGGCATTACGGGGCTTGTTATGCTCATTGTAGCAATTGTGATGACGTGGCTTACGTATGGCGCATTGTCTGGGCTTGCGCTCATGCTCGTTACGCTTTTACTGTGTGGCATTGTGATATCCATCTCCCTTAAATCTGCTGCAAACGGCAGGTTGTCCAAGTCTGCACTTATTTTAAAAAATCAGGAGGACAAGGGCGAAGAAGGGGAAAAGAGCAAGGAAGAAATGCAATCTTTGCTTTTAAAAGAAGGGGAAACGATGACCATGCTCCGTCCATCCGGCATTGCTGTGTTTGACGGCGTGCGCTTGAGCGTGGTCACAGAGGGTGAATTGATTGAAAAAGGTCAAAAAGTGATCATCACCAAAATTGAGGGGACACAGATTGTTGTAAAAAAAGCATAACAAACGCTTTTTGAACATAGGAAAACAGGGGATATTGAAGGAGGGGTTTATCATGACATCATCTATGGTTGCTGTATTTGTCATTGTCGCAGTCGTGCTCGTGCTCGTTGCACTTGTGAGCCGTTACATTCCGTTTGGGCTTTGGATTAACGCTCGTGCGTCAGGCGTGCCTGTGCGCATGATTTCCTTAATTGGTATGCGTTTTCGCCGTATTTCACCTCAAAAAATTGTGGGTGCGTACATTAGAGCGAGAAAAGCAGGCCTTGAAGTGACAACGGATGCGCTTGAAAATCACTTTTTGGCAGGGGGCAATGTGGAACGTGTGGTCAACGCACTCATTTCTGCAAAGCAAGCAGGCATTGAATTGTCCTTTAAAACAGCGTGCGCCATTGACCTTGCAGGGCGTGACGTGTTAGAGGCTGTGCAAATGAGCGTTGTGCCTAAAGTCATTGAAACACCTGCTGTGGCTGCCATTGCTAAAGATGGCATTGAGCTGAGAGCCAAAGCCAGAGTTACAGTGCGCACCAACATTGACCGTTTGGTGGGTGGTGCAGGGGAAGAAACGGTGATTGCTCGTGTAGGCGAAGGCATTGTAACCACCATTGGTTCTTCTTTAAACCACGAAGCCGTGCTTGAAAACCCAGATAGAATTAGCCGTACCGTGCTTGAAAAGGGCTTGGATGCTGGCACTGCCTACGAAATTTTGTCCATCGATATTGCAGACGTGGACGTGGGCAGAAACATTGGCGCACAGCTTCAAATGGATCAAGCAGAAGCAGACAGACGCATTGCACAAGCCAAGGCAGAAGAAAGACGTGCTATGGCTGTGGCGCATGAACAGGAAATGAAAGCCTCTGTGCAGGAAATGCGTGCCAAGGTTGTGGAAGCAGAAGCACAAGTGCCTCTTGCAATGGCAGAAGCTTTGAAAACAGGCAAATTGGGCGCAATGGATTATTACCAAATGCAAAACGTGATTGCAGATACAGACATGCGTTCGGGTATTGCCAAGGTATCTCAAAAAGATCAACCAGCGCAAATGGAAGATAAAAAGTAATGCATTTTCCGTTCGCATTTCCTTGTAGGGTGCATGAAAATGTGCCCTACAAGGCATAAAAAAAGGAGGAAAAATATGGATGTTCTCCTTGTCATTTTAGCCATCATAGGCGTGGTGGTTTCAAACTTCAAAGAGCAAAAGAAAAAGCTCAACAAAACACAAAATAATACGCAAAAAGTAAAGGAAGCCTTTGCCTCTCAAGCTTTTCACACAGTGGGGCAAACAAGCAATACGGCAAGTGTGCCCGTAGTTCAAATGCCCACAGAGCGTGCAAACAAAATAAAACACACATTAAAAAGTGACAAAGAAAATGGGGCAGACAAGAAAGCACCTGAACAAAAGGATAAAACATTTGGGTCTTCCCTAAATTCTCGCTTGTTGGACATTGCAAAAGAGCCTCCCAAACGCTTTTTTCAAGAAGAAAATCAAACGCCTTTTGCAAATAAAAAAGAGCGTCAAAGTGAAAAACAAGAAAGTGTTTCTGTGCGCCAAGAAAAGCCTTCTCTCTCCCTCTCTCAAGAGGAATTATTAAGGGGCATTATATTTTCTGAAATTTTGCAAAGACCACAGGATAGAAAACCCGTTTGGAGGAAAGGATGACGGACAGAGTGCTCAAAGTGCTTATCGCAGATGACGTAGAGGGCATGCGCCTCATCTTGCGCAAATACATCGAACAAACAGACGGGTTTACTGTAATTGGAGAAGCGCAGACAGGGCAAGAAACACTTGCCCTGTTTGATCAATTTCACCCCGACATTGTGTTTTTAGACGTGGATATGCCTGAAAAAAACGGCATTGAGTGTGCGCATGCCATGATGGATTATGCGCCTTCTACTTTGCTTGTGTTTGCAACAGGGCATGAAGAATATATGGGTGAAGCGTTTAATGTGTATGCTTTTGATTACCTCGTGAAGCCTTTTAAATTAAGCCGTTTACAGCAAACATTAGAGCGTATTTTGACGATAAAAACGCAAAATAAAAGCGAGCAAGAAACGCCTAAAAGCGTGAAAGAACGCACGGTTTCTCCTGTGGGCAAATGGATGGTGAAGCACAAAGAAGGTGTGTCTTTTGTGAACTTTGAAGATGTGCTTTTAATTCAAAGAGAAGAGCGCACCACAGCCATTTATTTGCAAAATGGGCAAAAGCTCATCACAACGGAAACACTCTCCCAAACGGAAGAAAAATTGGATAAAGACATGTTTTTAAGAACGCATAAAAGCTATATTGTCAATTTATCCAAAATTACGCAAGTAGCGCCCTACGGCAGGTGGACGTATATTTTACGCTTAGAGGGCACTCGACAAGATGCACTGATTACGCATGATAAATATGCTGAATTAGAAAAATTATTTGGTTAAAAAGGAGAAAACAAACATGGCAGACATTTTAAAAAGAAGTGCAATTGAAGACAAGTATAAGTGGCATTTGAATGATATGATCGCATCAGATGACGCTTTTGAAACGCTTTTTTCAGAGGCAGAAGAAGAAATTAAAGCTTTTGCGCAGTGCAAAGGCAAAGTGCAAGAAGATGCAAAAAAGTGCATTGTGCAATACTTTGACTTGATGCTACACATTGAAAAACTGTACACATTTGCGAAAATGAAACAGGATGAAGATGCAGAAAACAACACATATCAAACTTTCGCTATGCGTGCTGAAAGCTTAATGGTGAATGCAAGCAGTGCAGGTGCATTTTTATGCCCCGAATTGCTTGAAATGAGTGATGAAGCGTTGAAAAATTTGGCAAATGACAAAGATTTTTCAGACTATGATAACTTTATCAATGACTTGATTCGCAACAAGCCCCACACCCTTCCTTATGAACAGGAAAAGATTATGGCGATGGCAGAAGAAGTGTTGTCAGCCCCTCATGATGCTTTCTCTATGTTTGATAATGTGGACATTCCACTCCCTGTAATCAAAGGGGAAGATGGGGAAGATGTACAGCTCAGCCACGCAAAGTTTGGCACGCTCATTCGTTCAAGAAATAGAAATGTGCGCAAAGAAGCGTTTGTTCAAATGCACCAAACATTTAAAAAGTTTGGCTCTACTTTGACAGCGCTGTATGCAGGCAGTGTAAAAGGCGATGTGTTTTCAAGCACAGTGCGTGCTTTCCCCTCTGCGCTTTCTGCCTCCTTGTTCCCCAACTACATTGATGAAAGCGTGTATCACAATTTGCTCCAAGCAGTGGACAATGCATTGCCTGAATTGAACAAATATTTAGAACTGCGCAAAAAAGTGTTGGGCTTAGATGAACTGCACTTGTATGATTTATATGTGCCCATGATTGACGATGTGGACATGAAATTGAAATATCAAGAGGCTTGCGATATTGTAAAAGAGGCGCTTTTGCCCCTTGGGGAAGACTATCAAGCGTTGCTCAATAGAGCGTACACAGAAGGCTGGATTGACGTGTACGAAAACAAGGCAAAGCGTT
>CAYTPJ010000100.1:0-8114 GCA_964439755.1 uncultured Oscillospiraceae bacterium | reverse complement strand
GGTGATATTATTGAAATTAAATGCATAAGATGGGCACGGTGAGAGAATGTTTTATACATTGTTTTTATTTAACAAAGGCATGAGAGTATGACAATATTTTACAAAAATAGAAAATAATTGATTTTCTCACATTTTTTTGTTGACAAAATGCGCCAAAGAAGATACAATGTAACTGCCGAGAGGTGAAAGTAACAGAAACGTTATTTTTACACTCGGACAGTAAATCTACCGATTTTTGGAGGTGCATCAAAATGAAGTCTACCGGTGTTGTTAGAAAATTAGACAGCCTTGGCCGCATTGTTTTACCAATTGAATTGAGAAGAACAATGGGTATTACCCTACGTGACACGTTGGAAATTTATGTTGAAAACGATAAAATCATTTTGAAAAAATATCATCCTGTTTGTGTTTTTTGCAATGATGCACGTGATGTAGTGGAGTACAAAAATAAACTGGTTTGCAAAAAATGCTTGGAAGAACTCAAGAACAAATAAACATGCAAAACACTCCTTAAAGTAGGGGTGTTTTTTTGTTATGGAAGAAAGCGTAGGTGAATTTGGTTTTTATTCTGTTTTATTCTCGTATATTCCTTGACAAAAAGAGGGCATACAAGGTACAATGATAGAGGTGTTATCCACCTTTTATGTGTTAAAATGAAGGAGTACTTTATGAGCAAAGTTATTGTACCAAACGACTATCACCCAGCATTAAATTTATACGATACGCAAGAGGCCATTGCGCTGATTAAAAAGATTTTTCAAGGCAATTTATCCCACGCACTGCATTTAAAGCGTGTGTCTGCCCCTTTGTTTGTGGACGGAAATTCAGGGCTAAATGATGACTTGAGTGGCGTAGAACGCCCTGTTGCATTTGACATGCTCGAAACAGGCGCAGTGGCGCAAGTCGTCCATTCCTTGGCAAAGTGGAAGCGTTTGGCGCTTAAACGGTATGATTTTCCTGTGGATGAAGGCTTGTATACAGATATGAATGCCATTAGACGAGATGAAACGTTGGATAACTTGCACTCTGTGTATGTAGACCAGTGGGACTGGGAAAAGGTTATTTTAGATCAAGATAGAAACATTGAAACGTTAAAGGATGCAATGCGCCGTATTGTGACAGCGATTTGTGTGACGTTAGACATGGTAAAATGGACATATCCTCAAATCAAAGTGGAGTTGGACAGGGATATTGTGTTTGTGACCACGCAAGAGCTTGAAGATATGTACCCGGATAAAACGGGTAAAGAACGTGAAAATCTCTTTTTACAAGCACACCATACAGTGGGTATTTTGAAGATTGGTGCCCCCTTAAAGTCGGGCGAACCACATGATTCTCGTGCACCTGACTACGATGATTGGGCGCTTAATGGCGACATTATGTTTTATAATGAAGTGCTGGGTTGTGCGTTTGAAATTTCCTCCATGGGCATTCGTGTGTCCCCCCAGTCTTTAGATGCACAGCTCACCATCTCCAATAAAAATGATCGCCGTAAGTTCCCCTTCCATAAGGCTCTTTTAAATGGCGAATTGCCTGCCACCATGGGCGGTGGCATTGGGCAGAGCAGAATGTGTATGCTCTTGCTCGGCAAAGCGCACATTGGCGAAGTGCAATCTTCCTATTGGGATGAAAATACGCAGGAACAATGCAAAAAAGCAGGCATTGTGCTCTTGTAAACAAAGTCGGAGGCATAAAAATGTACGAAGAAACAAAAATGTGGAGCAATTATTTTTGGGATAATGCAGACGATGCAAGTAGAAAAAGAGTGTTGCTCGTGGGGGATTCCATTGCTTTTCAAAACCATCCTTTTGTGTGTCCAATGTTACAAAATACGTACAATGTGGATGTGTTTGCAACGGCAAGACGTGTGGGGGAAAGCCTCTTTGAAAAGGAATTAGCGCACGCACTTTCCCTCTATCCATATCATATTATTATGTTTAACAATGGCTTGCATGCTCTTTGGATGCAAGATGCAGAATATCAAACAGGGCTTCAAAGTATGCTGTGTGTCATTCAAAAAAACGCACCAAAAGCACACTTGATTTTTGCCACATCCACAGCCTTGGAGGATGAAAAAGCAAACCAAATCGTAGTGCGCAGGAATGAAATTGCAAAAGAAATGATGCAGAAAAACAATGTGCCTGTGCATGATTTATATGCGCTCACATACCAAAAAACAGGCATCCGTATGCCCTCTGATATGTATCACTTTAATGACGAGGGTAAAAAAATATTGGCGAATAGCATCAAAGAAAAGGTGCTTACATTTTGATTTTTGATATTTGCAAAATATCAGAAAATATGTTATACTTTAGAAAACTTGGGTATAATGCATTTGTAACCCATTAAAGGAGGAAATTACAATGGAACTTAAAGGAAGTAGAACTGAGAAGAATTTACAATCTGCATTTGCAGGCGAATCTATGGCAAGAAACAAATACAGCTATTTTGCTTCAAAAGCAAAGAAAGATGGCTATGAACAAATTGGCTCCTTGTTTGAAGAAACAGCCAACAATGAAAAAGAACATGCTAAAATTTGGTTCAAGCTTTTAAATGGCATCAAGTCCACAGAAGAAAACCTTTTGGCAGCTGCTGAAGGTGAAAATTATGAGTGGACAGACATGTATGCAACTTTTGCAAAAGAAGCTCGTGAAGAAGGCTTTAACGACATTGCAGACCTTTTTGAAGGCGTTGCAGCCATTGAAAAAGAGCATGAAGAACGCTATCGTCAACTCTTAAACAACATTGGCGAAAAAATTGTGTTCTCCCGTGATGGGGATGCTATTTGGAAGTGCCGTAACTGTGGTCACATCGTGGTGGGCAAAGATGCACCCGATGTATGCCCTGTATGTAATCACCCCAAGGCTTTCTTTGAAATCAAGGCAGAAAATTACTGATTGTTATATGAATATTCAACGCTTGCGCTCTTATAAACAGAGTGCAAGCTTTTTTTTGTT
The DNA here is from genome assembly GCA_964439755.1 of uncultured Oscillospiraceae bacterium. GTDB lineage: Bacteria > Bacillota > Clostridia > Christensenellales > Aristaeellaceae > CAYTPJ01. The sequence goes on along the minus strand of CAYTPJ010000100.1, from coordinate 5,157 downwards.
GTTTTTAAAAAATATTACACCAAAAATCACATGAAAATGCTTGACTTTTTCCAAAAATTATGATAAAGTAAATAAACAAAGTATTGAGGATGTGTGGCAAAGCACATGTTTTCTACCTACAAAAGTGAAGAAAGGTGGCGCTATATATGAAATTCAAGTATGTACGTATTCAAGGGAAGGAGCTATCCATCAATACAAAGTACGCAAAAGGCATATTCAGTATGTGTTGGCAACTTGTTCAAAGTGGTGCAATGGAAGAAGAAGATGCAGATTTGTTTAAGGAAATCGATTTGTGGTTTTCCGAAGTGCTTCCTTATCCTCCTCAGTGCATGAACAGGGAAAAGGTCGTGTGTTTTTTTAAGACGGACAATGCAGAAGAAATGATGAAAATGATTAACCCTGCTATGTGGCTTTTGAGCAAATACAATTATCCTTTTTTCGTTGTGTACACGAATACGCCAGGTGAAATCGTGTATGAAGATGCATATCAAATTGTAGTCAAGGCAGAAGAATCACAATATGAGCTGAAAGAGCAGGATTCATGGGTGTAAAATGGATAGAAAGCAAACAAAAAAAGTCCCTTGCGCAATGCAAGGGGCTTTGATTTAGAAATTATTCAGCAGCAACTGCTTCAACTTTGGGGTATACGCTGACTTTCTTTTTGTCACGGCCTAAGCGTTCAAAACGAACAACACCGTTTGCCTTTGCAAAAAGAGTATCGTCCTTACCAATGCCAACATTTAAGCCGGGATTGATGTGTGTACCACGCTGACGAACTAAAATGTTCCCTGCCAATACGAATTGACCATCTGCACGCTTTGGACCTAAGCGTTTGCTTTCGCTGTCACGGCCATTGCGGGTAGAGCCCATACCTTTTTTATGAGCAAATAACTGCAAATTAAGCTTCAACATGAGTGTTTCCTCCGTTCTTATTCCGATTTAATGATAATTCGGATATGTTTTGGATATGATTGCTGAATATCCTTCAGCCCTTGATGTAAGGCCTTGAAAAGAACCTGTGCATCGTGATTATGGCAATCATCAGGCAATTTGACTGATAATATGCCTTCGCCCACCTTTACTTTTGGAGCAACATGAGCGACAGATTCAAGCGCATTTGCACACGTTTGTGTCAGAGCAGAAATGCCTGCACATACAATGTCTTCGCCGTGGCTTGCAAAGTTTGCATGCCCCATGCTCAAGAATTTAGTAAATTCTCCATTGCGCTGAAACAGAGTGACGGTAACCATCTTATGCGTTTACGCCAGTAATCAAAACTTGGGTAAATGGTTGACGGTGACCCGCCTTACGACGGTAGTTCTTCTTGCTCTTGTACTTCAAGATGCGGATTTTTTCGCCACGGCCTTGTTTCACAATTTTGCCGGTAACGCTTGCACCATCGATGTATGGAGCACCCACTTCAATGGTTTCACCAGAGAGCATCATAACGGGGAAGGAAACGATGTCGTCAACCTCGTTGTCGAGCTTTTCGATGTAGATGGTGTCCCCTTCGGACACACGATACTGTTTGCCGCCTGTCATAATAATTGCGTACATTATTGCAGCACCTCCTATTGTTTGTTTTCGCCGGGCTTATCTCATAGGAAAAGGATGGCATTTTCAGCCATGAGGCAGTGTGAAACACACGTTTAAAGCCTCTCCCGAGCGGCACGCTGAAGTATAATAGCATAAACTGCGTGAATTGTCAACGTTTTTTTGAATATTTTCTCCTACACGTATTTTACACTATGTTATTTTGGGACAATGAAACTTTCAAGTCGTAGATCATAGTATGTGCATGGAATGGGTGTTTTAAATTGAATAACAAGTACTTGAGCAACTGAATTTAAAAAAGATAGGGGTGTAAAAGCACGCTCCTCAAAAAGACAGGCGTGAAATAATCATTCCTGTCTTTTTTTGTAAATTATGAACGGGAAAATAGGGGAAAGAATGAGAAGGGTAAATTAAAAATGATTGATCATGCCATCGTATGATATGTCAATATTATAGGGTGTACAATACGCAATTGCTTCATCGTAAATCATGCCTCCATTGTGTGAAAAATGGTTTGCGATAAAGTGTGTGGATCTATTTGCCAAGCCTTTTTCTAAGAGCATTTCTTTTAAAACAATGTTTTCATGAAATCCCATATGACCACCATATTGTGCACCAATCAAGGGCCCGTTGGTACAGTCCATACTCACACAATCAAAAGGCGTGTGCACGTGTTCGTGTAATATAGCCCATGCTTTATCAGAAAACAACCCTGTATCGTGTGCATAGAGCAAGGAAACGTTATCTTTTTGTATTACAAAAAACTGTGCATTTTTTGCACTGTGAACAGCAGGTAGAGGGAGAATAGAGTAACCGTTGATTGAAATTTGTTCTCCGTCTGTGAGCGTGTGGAAAATAAGAGAAGGGGAAGCACTGTATTCAGAGAGTGTTTCTAAAACGTCATGGGAACCACAAATATGAATGGGTGTATTTTCTTTTCTATGCGCAAAAGGATTGCTGAGAAACTCCAAATGTCCTTTACATAAGTGATCACTGTGCGTGTGTGTAATGAGTATTGTGTTTATTGTTGCTAAGTTTAAATTGAATTGCAATTTTTGAGCAAAAAGGTCAGGGTTTAAGTCTATCAGCAATCTGTCATCAATCATTGCGCCAGAGCGTGAACGAATGTTTTTTTCACCTTTTTCTTGAGCTCGTTTGCAGTGGTCACATTCGCAAAAAAAGGCAGGCCATCCTTCGGCAGCAGCTGTTCCTAAGTACATGAATTGCATGTTTTATCATCCTTTCATTATAAACTATCGTTTTGATGCATCACTTTTTGGAGTACACTTTGCACATCATCAAAGGGATTCCATAAGAGTTCAGAAAAAAGAGCAAGTGCCATATGATTTTGACTTTCTAACATACCATCCTCAACGAGAGCAGTTATCAAACGGTCATGAATGGGGGCAGAAGCAATGTCTTTCAAAATTTGTTGGAGGAAAGGCGCTTTGTTTATCCAATAGGGGGCTAAAAAACGCCAATAAAAAGCTTTGTCTGCTGTGTGCTGCTGTATAAAAGCTTTGTCCGATTCACCTACAATCAGTGAACCTTTTTGATGCTCAAATAAGTCCCAATTGAGCACGGTAAAACCTTTAAATACTGCGCCAAAACGTTCGTTTTTCCCTCTGATATTTGCAAGCGTTTGGTTGTATATACGTGTATGGTCGACTTCTGTTCGAGGGTCATAGTGATAGGGGAAACCACCAGCGTCTTCCCATACGAGTGTCATTCTATTATCAATTTGGTTGAATTTGGTACATTCATTTTGAATGGAACTTGCATGGATACCAAATTGAATCCAAAGATTTGGATATTTTTCATACACGTTTTTAGAAATTTTCTGTACCCATTCAATCACTAAATCAGAGATGGAACGACCGTTCATAACCGTGTCGTGTGTTTCTGTGAATGCTTGGAAATATATGCCATCAATATCCAGCGCTTTGTATTGATTTTCGTATGTGCTAATTACGTGGTTTGTCCAGTAAGCAAGCTGAGCTTCATCCGTTGGGTCGACTTTTTCGCCCCAACACCAAGAATACCCCCATACTACTTTTACAGCATGACGATGAGCGTATTCAATAATATCTTTTGCGTTTAAAGGTACATAGTCATTCCACATAATGAGCGTATTCATTTTGTTGTTCACCATTTGGTCGATGTAACCTCTGTAATCATAAATGACATGCCCCCATGTCCACAAGCCACGATGCTCAATTTTGGGTGCACTAATTTTTTCGTACAACAAGGGCTCATCTACAAAAACCTGATATTTTTTGTTGTAATGGTAGCCATTGTATTGGCATAAATCAAATACATATTCTTTGATAAAATCAACAACGGCATAAAGTGCACCAGAAGAATCAGTACCTTGTAATAGGAAAATATAGAAATTAGGGTTGCACGGATTTTTCATGACCTTGATGCTATATCCTTCTTTTTCTGAACTGATGGTAAACAAACCCATGCTTTTAAAATGCTTAAAACAAGGATGTTCTTGGGTGCCCAGTACAATGTAATGCGCTTGCACATCTTGAAGGCAAGCGTGGTAATCGCTTTCAATTGTGAGCACATAGGGCAATTTGGATTGTACCACTCCGTACAATTTGTTGACAGCAGTTTTGAGTATGCCGTCATATTGGGTAACGCACATTTTAAATCGTTCTGTGCCATAATTTTTATAATCCATTTTTTATACTCCTTTTGTTTAAATTTACTCCATGAGTATTATACATTTAAACACTGCGTTTCGTACATGGAAAAATATATTGTAAAATATGCTTTATTTATTTATGTGATTTTGTCGATAGATGGTGGGAGGGACTCCTACGCTTTTTTTAAACACCTTGTCAAAATAAAATTGATCCTGAAATCCACACATTTCTGCAATATATTTGATGGGGCGATTTGTTCTTAAAAGCATTTTTTTTGCGTAGGATATTTTCAGTTCCTGAACGTATTGACTAAATGGACTTCCTATAATTTCTTTAAAACATCTGCTCAAATAGCTTGTACTCATGGCCGTTTTTTGTGCTGCTTCAGTCAGAGAAATGTTTTGATAAAAATTTTCATCTAACCAAAGTACAAGTGTTTGAATTGCACTAATCACTTCGGGTGAATATGTGCTTAATTTATTCTCGGTGACGATGAGTGTGCGGAAATGCTCTAAGTATTCTCGCCATTGATACCAGTAGGTGATGTTCGCAATGGGGAACATTTCAGGAACTTTTTCTTCCTTAAAAAAACGTTTCCATTGCATTTGCACAGAAAAGAATAGGTTATACACTGCGCCTGGGAGTAAATGGGCAGATCGAATTTTTTTGAGTACATCTTTTAACAAATCAGGTTCTTGAATCCACTGCATGGAAGACAAGGTTTGTTCAATTTGCATATATTCGTCCCCTTTGATTTTTTGAACGGATATATCGTCTTCTATTTGTATGTCGTATATTTTTAGATTGGGCAAGTATTCGTAAAATAAGTCTCTGCTGATGAACAAACTAATTCGTAACATGAGCGCAGTTACATCTGACTGGACGGTGTTAAAACGAAGAAAAATATGGTGTTCCGAATAGTTTTGCACCAAAGCGTCTAATTGTGCGT
>CAYTPJ010000099.1:0-8119 GCA_964439755.1 uncultured Oscillospiraceae bacterium | reverse complement strand
CGTATTTCAAATCCATCGCTTTTGGCGGTGGATTTTTTTGTATACAAAAACACCCGCCAACATACGTCAGTGGGTGTCAAATGATTACATCCGTTTTACAATGCGCCCCCAAAAAAGGCTACGATACATTTGAGTGCATTGATTATTTGTTTGCATTTTGATATATAATTTGGATGTCAGACGCTTGAAGGGCACGCACTGTGCCCACTGTTTTTTCCCCAAAGTTGGTGGCTTTTTCAGCCATTTCTTTGAGCTGAGCATCTGTGGCATGGACGCCCAACTCCTTTAAGGAAGTGGGCATATCAATGCTTCTATAAAAATCTTCCATGGCTTCAATGCCTTTTAAAGCCGTTTCTTTTTGCGTGCTTTGTGGCGCCACATCGAGCACACGGAGGGCAAACTTTTCCAAGCGATGTGGGATGATATCGAGCACATACCTTGCCCAACTGCCCCACACAGCGGCAAGCCCTGCACCGTGGGTCACGTCAAACATGCCCCCCAATTCGTGCTCTATCATATGGGTTGCCCAGTCGCCCCCCTTGGTTGCACAGCCTGTTAAGCCATTGTGCGCCAAGCTTCCACCCCACATCACGTTCCAACGTGCCTTTGTGTTTTGGGGGTCTTGCTTTAAAATCTTTGCATTTTGCATCACAGAGCGCATAATGCTCTCTGAAATATCGTCTGTAATGTCCAATTTCTCATTGTTTTCAAAATAGCGTTCCATGGTGTGCATAATGATGTCTACGCACCCACTTGCCGTTTGGTAATCAGGCAGAGTTTTGGTCAATTCAGGGTTCATCAAGGCAAACTTACAGATCATTTTTTCAGTGCCTGCCGCTCTTTTGAGCATGCCTTCATCCTTGGTAATGACGCAAGAATTGCTCATTTCACTGCCTGCTGCTGCCAAGGTGAGTACAGTGCCAAGGGGCGCACAATCCTTTGGGGTTGCCTTACCACTAAAGAAATCCCACACATCCCCCTCATAGCAAAGCCCCATGCCAATGGCTTTGGAGGAGTCAATCGTGCTCCCACCACCCACTGCCAAAACAAAATCCACATTTTCCTTTTTGCAAAGTGCAATGCCTTCATACACTTTAGACAGCAAAGGGTTGGGCACAACGCCCCCCAAAGTCACGTAAGGGAGGTTTGCATTTTTGAGAGATTGTTCCACTCTCTCCAAAAGCCCTGTACGCACCACGCTCCCACCACCATAGTGGATGAGCACTTTTTTTGCGCCCATTTCATTTAGAAGCGCCCCTGCCTCGTTTTCTACACCTGTTCCAAAAACCACCTTGGTTGGGGTATAATACACAAAATTATTCATATTTTTCCTCACTTTTTAATTATTTTTATACAGGGAGAGATTTACGTTGTTTTTCCAATTTTTCTGCACGTTTTTGTACATTCTCAGGCTTTTGCAATTCTCGCATCTTGCCATAGTATAGGAACAAAAGCAACACATCTGCCGGAAACCATGCAGCGGGGTTTGAAAAGCAAGCTGCGGCATAGCCGAAGTGCTTTATAAACACAAGCCCTATGAGCAAGCGTCCGCCCAGTTCCAAAATGCCTGCAAGCATCGCCTCGTTTGAAAAGCCCAACCCTTGCACCACATTCCGATACACGAGGATCACAGCAAGGCAAGGATAGAAAAAAGAAATGGACAAGAGCATTTGCCGTGTCATTGCCAAAATAGTTGCATCCGTTTTGCCCACAAACATCTCTGTTAGAAACGTTGAGAAGAAGAAACACAAAAGGAAGGCAGAAAAACAGTAAATGCATGTTACGATCATCACTTGGTTTACACCTTTTTTCACTCTTTCCAAGCGATTTGCCCCCAAGTTTTGCCCTGCAAACGTCGCCATCGCAATGCCCAAGCTTTCAATGGGTGACGTAAGCAAGGCGCTCACTCTATACCCAATAGAAAGGGCTGTAACGGCAATTGCGCCCAAACCATTGACAGCAGTTTGTACAATAACGCACCCAACAGCTGTGATGGAAAATTGCAAGCCCATTGGGATGCCATAACGCAACATGCGTTTGTGATACGCTCCAATGTGCTTATAATCATTTCTTGAAGGGATGAGCATCTTAAAGCGTTTTTTTATGGTAATCATACATAGCAAACCAGAAACAAGTTGTGAGATGAGCGTAGCATACGCAGCCCCTTCAACACCCATTTTAAACACGGCGATGAACAAAAAGTCCAAACCAATGTTGATTACGCATGCAACAATCAAAAAGTACAAAGGCGTTTTGCTATCCCCCACAGACCGTAAAAGGGAGGACAACATGTTGTACAACACGGAAGCGCCCATGCCCACAAAAATCACGTGAATGTAGTGATACGCATCTTGAAACAATTCTTCTGGTGTGTTTAAAAGGCGCAATAAATCGTCTGTGAAAAAATAGGTGAGCACAGACAATATGCCTACAATGATGATGCACAATACTGCGCATGAAGCAATATATTTGCGCATACCTGCGCCATTCTTTGCACCAAAAGCTTGTGCAATAGGGATAGAAAACCCTCCTGTAACCCCCATCACAAAGCCCAACACAAGGAAGTTTAATGAGCCTGTGGAGCCCACTGCCCCAAAGGCGCTTTGCCCAATCAACTGCCCCACAATAATGCTGTCTGCCAAGGAATAAATCTGTTGAAATAAATTCCCAATCAAAAGGGGTACCAAAAATTTCAAAATCCGTTTAAGGGGATTGCCTGTAAGTAAATCCGTCAAGTGCTTTTTCTATCCTTTCAAAATGGCATACTTTTGTTCATTGAAGTATTTTTAAGAACAAAACATCGCTTTTTAAAACAGTCACAGTATCTGATTTTAAAAGCTCTTTTTGCCCCCACACATCCAAATATTTTTGCCCACAAGGCAGAATGGACAAATCCACTTCGGTTGTTTCCTGCCTGTTAAACAAAGCGATATACCCTGCATCACTTTGCCACGCAACGAATTTCTCCATTGTCAAAGGTTGGCATTTTTTTGTGTGTTGATTGCACGCAATCATTTCTTTGTTGGTGATTAAATCAAAGGTGAAATCATCCAGTGTCATCACATCTGCACCAATCATGAGGGGAGATGCGCAGATTGCACGCACTGTCATAAAAGAGCGCTGTTGTGCTTTACTCATCCTCGTCACACGCTCTTGCCCTTGTGCAAAATAGTTCTCATTGCGTGCCTTGAGCTTGTCCACAATGGATTTAGGCATATTCAAACGCAAATGCCCCACGCAAAGCATGTCCAAATCAATGAAAAAATCATCTTTTTGATATGTATAATATTTGTTAAGCCCTTTAAAAGCATTGTCTATGGACTCATCACTATCCCAGATATCCCCTGTCACACGGAGCATGGTCGCCTTTTGATATGTTTCCATGTTTTCTTCTATCGTATCATCCCCAGGGGATAAGCTGAGCACAATCTTTCTATCCACTTTTTCAAGAGCTTTGACCACGCCTTCTATTTCGTCTTTATGCGCAGTGATGTCATCATACTTAATAAAATCAATGCCCATGTCTGCCATTTTTCTAATCACAGAATCATAATACGCTTGTGCGCCCTCTTTGCGCATGTCCACCCCGTAATTATAATTGCACCAAGGGCACACGCTATTTTTATCTGCAATTTGGTCTGCCGTAATGTTTGTGCCTTGAATGAGGCACTTTTGTTCCACTGCTTTTCTGGGCACACCACGCATTAAATGTACACCAAACAACAGCCCTTTTTGGTGCGCATAGTCCGCTACTGCTTGAATACCCGAAGGAAAAAACTGGTCACTGCTCTCTACTCTGCCGTTTGCATCTATATTGATTTCATGCGTTTCCTTTTCAGCAACCGTAATCACAGGGTACTTTTCCCCCTCTTCAATGTTGTGATATGCGAACCACCCATTGTCCACCACCACATATTGGTAACCATATTGCAAAAGATGCGCTGACATATAATCAATCGTACCCCTTACATCTTCTTCAAACACAGTACACCCATAGCAATCAAAGCTGTTCCACCCCATAGGGCTTAATGTTGATTTAACCTTCATCGTAATGTACCTTTCAAACACATTGAGCGTTGTTCTTTTTGAATGTTTTTTTACCATTCCTGGCCTCCTCATTATACGATACATTTATACAAAAAGCAATCATTCTTTTAAAAAAAATATAAAAAAATCCATCGTTTCTTATGGTTTCAAAACGATGGATGAAAGTTTATTTTTCGTAGTGTTTCGTCATGCATTTTTGAAGAAATGCCACCAAGTAGTACATACCCCCTGCAAGCACACAAAGCACCACCACGCTCGCCATCACAATGTCTAATTTAAACACTTGCCCACCATACACAATGAGGTAGCCCAGTCCTGCACGTGAAATGAGAAATTCACCCACGATAACGCCTACAAAGCTCATGCCCACAGACAATTTAAAGGCCGACACCATCACCGGTACATTAGAAGGGAGCACCACCATTTGGAGTACTTGAAACTTGTTTGCGCCAAAGGATTTGAGCAACAATATTCTTTCTTTTTGCACATTGTTAAAGCCTGTGAGTACGCTTGTAATCGTCACCACCACGCTGATGAGCACGGCGATTGTAACAATGGCTTCCATACCCGTACCCATCCACACAATGAGCACAGGCCCAAGGGCAATTTTGGGCAGTGCATTGAGCACCACCAAAAAAGGGTCAAACACCTTGTCAAGCAAGGGGCACCACCAAAGTACAATGGCACACAGTATGCCCAGTGCTGTACCCAAAGTAAAGCCCAAAAGTGTTTCGTAAAAGGTCACAAAGATGTGCTCAAAGAGTGCACTGTTTTGAGTCAAATGCACAAGCGTTTTAACAATGCGCAAAGGAGAGCTGAATATAAAAGGGTCTAACCACATAAAGTGTGTAAGCACTTCCCACAAGAGCAAAAAAGAAAAGAGTATGGAAAACCTGCTCACGTGCACACGTCTTCTTTGTTTTTGTATGTTTTGAAGATATCTTTTTCTGTCATCCGATACGTTTTCCATCCTTCTCCATCTCCTTCCAAATGATATCAAAGTAATTTTGAAAGCGTTCTGTGGTACGCCGTTCAAAGGGCGTCAAGTGCTTTAAGTCAATGTCAATTTCCTTTTGCACGGTTGTCGGGCGTTCAGAGAGCACGAGCACCCTATCTGCAATGCTCACTGCTTCTAAAATGTCGTGCGTTACAAAGAGCGCCGTCTTTTGTTCTTCCTTAATAATCTTGTGCACTTCGTCTACAAGGTGCAAGCGAGTTTGATAATCGAGGGCAGAAAAGGGTTCGTCTAAAAGCAATATTTCAGGGTCTAAAACAAGCGTGCGTGCAAGCGCTGCTCGTTGGCGCATCCCCCCTGAAAGCTCGGAAGGGCGCATTTTAAGGTAAGGGGTCAAGTGGCACATTTGGAGCAATGCACGTGCTTTTTGTTTGTCTGTTTTACGCACTTTGCCACGCACTTTAAGCCCCAAGAGCACATTTTCAAATATATTTTTCCATTCAAACAGATAATCTTTTTGAAGCATATAGGCAATGCGCTTGTCTGTGCCCTGCACCTTCTTTTTATGAAGCAATACCTCCCCTTCAGTCTGCCGAATCAACCCTGCCGCCATAGAAAGGATGGTTGATTTTCCACACCCACTCTGCCCCACCAAGGAGACAATTTCCCCCTTTTGGAGAGCAAAATTCAAGTCTTTTATCGCAACAAGCTCGCTATCTTTCGTTTGATATACGTGGGTGACACCACTAAAACGGAGCATTTCCTCCATTTTTTGTTCCCCCTTTATTTTGGTAAAAATGTGAGCAGTGAATTATCTACCACTGTTTCATACGCAGGTCTTTGTTCCAATTCACCTGCAAAATCTATTACGTCCAGCAAGCGTTCATAATCCTCTTTTTCCAAAAAAGGCGTTTCTTTCCATGCGCCAATTTTTTTGTAATTGACACACACCTGCGCTAACAATTCCACATCTGCATCTGGAAAATAAGGGGCAATAAGCGTTGCTATTTCCTTTTCAGAATGTTCCAAAATATACGTTTGCGCTTGGTGCACGGCATACATATATTTTTGATACAGCGCCCTGTTTTTTTCTAAACTGCTCTTTTTCACCATGTACGCTGTAAAAGGAATATCTCCGCTTTCTTTGCCAATAGACAGAAGAATATGCCCCTTCTTTTCCTTTTGGCAAAGGCTTGCAGTCGGCTCAAAGAGCGTCACAAACTGTGCCTCACTGCCTTCAAACGCCCCTGCCATCAAGTTAAACTGTATGTCTGTGCGCACAAATACATTTTCATTGTTCTTTAAACCATGCTTGTTGAGCACATACAAGAAGGTCATTACAGGCATGCCCCCTTTTCTGCCCCCAATGATCGTCTGATTTTCCAAATCTTCTATTGCAAAATGCTCATGTGGCGTTTTACCCACCAAAAATGAACCGTCACAGTTGGTCAATTGCCCAATGATTACAGCATGGTCTTCTTTGCCCTGATTGTACACATACACTGCTGTTTCAGGCCCCATGAGCCCAATGTCTGCATGAGCAGCCAAAAGCGCCGTCATGCTCTTATCCGACCCACCCCCATTGACCAAATCAATCTCAATGCCCTGTTTTTCAAAATACCCCAACGCCATCGCCACATACTGTGGTGCGTAAAACACAGAGTGCGTGACCTCGTTCACCACCACTTTTTGCAGAGCGAAAGAGGGCACAGAAAAGAGTAAACTGCCCACCAAAAGCAAGAGCAAACACATTTTGAGTTTGTTTTTCATAAGATATTCCTCCTTTTTTTACCTTACGGTATACTCTTTATTCAATGCAAAAAACACAGTTTTGTGCATGCAGAAAAACATTTTCTCCTCTTTTTAGATTTTCATTTCTACTCAGTCTACATTATCAGATAAAACATTGACTTGTTCACCAAAATATGTTATTCTGTTTTCGTCGACATAAGAATTTTATGAGAGGAATATACAAAATGCAATTCAACACAACGCCCACACACCCTCAAACATTAGATACACAAACACCCAAACAGGCTGTCCGTTCATCCAATTTAGAGTTATTTCGCATCATCACCATGCTTTTCATCATTGCGCACCATTATGTGGTCAATTCAGGGTTAATGCCCAATGTTATTTATCAACAGCCCCTCAGTGCCAGATCGATTTTTCTTTTTATTTTCGGCGCTTGGGGAAAAACGGGCATTAACTGCTTTGTGCTCATCACAGGGTATTTTATGTGCAAATCCAAAATTACTTTTACCAAGTTTGTAAAGCTATTGGGCGAAATCATGTTTTACCGTATAACGCTCTATCTTCTTTTCTTGATCACAGGAAAACAGGCTTTTTCTGTGCAAAATTTTCTTGAAACCATGATACCCATTCTCACCCTTTCGCACAATTTTATTGAAACATTTATCCTCTTTTATCTATGTATTCCTTTTTTAAACATACTCGTGCACCACATGTCAGAAAAACAACACCTCAAATTGATTTTTCTCTGCATGTTCATATACGTGTTTTTTGGAACAATACCAAAATTCGACATTACGATGAATTATATTTCATGGTTTTGCGTGCTATTTTTCATTGCCTCCTATGTGCGTCTCTACCCAAAATCCCTTTTTAAAAACAAACGTTTCTGGGCAAAGTCCTCCCTCCTCTGTATTTTTCTTTGCATTTCCAGCATCCTCATCTGCTTGTTTTTAAGCGTAAAGTTGCATAAAAAAATCGCTTATGAGTTTATGCAAGATAGCAACACTTTCCTTGCGCTTGCCACTGCCTTTTCTGCCTTTATGTACTTTAAAAACATGCAAATTCCGTATAACAAATACATCAATTTATTTGGCGCCTCTTCTTTTGGTGTATTGCTCATTCATGCAAACAGCAATGCCATGCGCCAATTTTTATGGCATGATGTGTGGAACACTGTAAGCGTTTTTCATACAAACTTCGTATATATACATGCTATTTTATCCGTAATATGTATATTCATCGTGTGCTCTTTGATTGATTTTGCAAGAATACATTGGATTGAAAATGCTTTTCTCAAAAAACTAAACGAAAACATTCCAAAATTCATCTCGTGGCATCAAAAAAAAGAGGATAAATTCTTCC
>CAYTPJ010000098.1:0-8281 GCA_964439755.1 uncultured Oscillospiraceae bacterium | reverse complement strand
ACTCTTTTGAAAATCCCATTTCCTTCAAATATTCGTCTGCATATTCGCCTTCAAAACCAATGTAATAATATTCCCAAGGATCTGTTAAACTCGCCTCGTAAAAATTGAGCTTATTAGGCAAAATTAAAAAGCATTGACTTTCGTGAATATGATATTCTTGATGATTTGTTTGCAAACGTCCATACCCTTTTTTGACAAAATGAAGTACGTAATATTCTCTTGTCCAGGGGCCACAACCATACCCTTTTTCGGTTATGTGTTTCCCAAACTCGGTGGGCATTAAAGGTACGGGGTCGTGCAATGGCTCATAGTGCACAAAATATTGCTCATCGGTAGATAAGTGATTGATAAGGCGTGGTACCTTTAATGCCATTTTTGTTTCCTCCTTTAAAAAAGATATAAAAAAATTACTTGTTTGTTGTACGGTATTCATTTGGGGTCATGTGCACAACTTCTTTAAAACTTCTACTAAAATATTTTTCATCATGAAAGCCTACGTTATTCGCAATGTCTGAAATACGCATTGTTGTTTGAAGCAATTGGTTTTTCGCATTTTCTATACGCACGTTGAGCAAATATTTTGAAAATGTTGTACCAGTGACTTGCTTAAAGAGATTGCTAAAATAGTTGTAGCTGATATTGAGCTCATTAGAGAGTACAGTCATGCTTAAATCTTCGGAATGATTTTGATTGATGTATTGAATGGCTCTGCGAATGAGATGATGGTCCACAGAGTCTTCAGAGTGAAGTTGTGTGGCTTCTTCTAAAGAGGCACAAGTTTTTTGCAGCGTTTGTTCAAGCGCTTCTTTTCTAACAGGTTTTACAAGGTAATCCAAGATACCCAATCGAATACCTTCTTGTGCATATGAAAAATCACTGTATCCTGAAACAATGATAAAGCGTACTTCATGAACAAACATTTTCTTTGCTTTTCGGATAAAATCAAGCCCTGTCATTTTCTTTAAATGAATATCCACTAAAACAATAGACGTAGGATGTGCTTCCATGATTTTAAGCGCAGTTTCGCCTGAATCAGCAAGCAGTATTTGGTCAAACACAATGGCTGTGTTACGAACCATTTTTTCAAGCCCTAAGCGAATGATGTCTTGGTCTTCTACGATAAGCAATGTACGCATAATAACATCTCCTTATAATGGTTGATTTAAAAATGTGGTATCAGACTGGGGCACTTCGTAGAGAATGGGTAGAATGCAAGTAATTGTTGTGCCTTTTCCTAACACAGAGTGCACAGACAATCCGTAGTCAGCACCAAATTGCAACTGAATACGTGCATTGATGTTGTTTAATGCAATATGATGAATGGGTGCATGATCTTTATTCATTTGTGATCCAAAGTCGTGAAGATTTCGACATACGTGGATAAAGCGTTCTTCTTTCATGCCCTGTCCATTGTCCATAATGACCACTTCTAAACGTCCTTTCCGAATGGAAGTGAAAATAGAAATGGTGAGAGATTGAAGTTCACTTGTGATGCCGTGTTCAATGGAATTTTCAATAATGGGTTGTAACATATGACGAGGAACGTAGGCGTCAGAGAGTGCATTTTTGTTGTCTATTTCAAGTTCTACTGTGATGGGTGTAAATAAATTCATAAGCTTTACGTAATCTTGTGCATGTAGAAGTTCATTTTTAAGCAATGTAAAGGTGCTTTTCTCATTGCGAACAATACTATATTCCATCATACCACCCAATGCCGTGAGCGCTTCTTCAATTTGCGTTTGGTCGTTGATGACAGCCATCATTTTAATGGCTTCTAATGTGTTGTTGATGAAATGAGGATTGATTTGTGCTTGCAAAGCGTAAATTTCAGCATCTTTTTGCGCTATGTTTGCTTTGTACACTTTGTTGAAAAGGGTGTTGATTTTATCCGTCATTTTATTGATGCTCATAAAGAGCGTATCTATTTCATCTTGACCGTGTACAGGTATTTGCGTTTTGTATTTGTATTTGTCCATGTGATTGACAATGGCAGTTGCTTTTGTGATTTTGGACAGCATGAGTCTTGCCAATATATAAGAAATGGTTGCTAAACAAAATATGACACCAATTAAAATAAGTGCAAAGTTGAAACTTGTTTTTTGTAATTGCAGATTTTGTTTTGTCATGGGAATGAGCAAGGAAATGTATGTTTCAAGAGGAGATAAGTATACGGTTTTTGCAAGGTATTCATCCTCCAAACCATATATCGTGGGCGTTTCTAAAATATCGTATTGCAAGAGTTGCTGGATGAGCTGAATATCATTTTCTTTCCATTGTTTTAGGAGAATACCATTTTTTGTGTAAACAATGAGTCGTGGAGTGTCCTTTTGTGGTGCATACTCTAAAAAAGGAAAGAGTGCGTTTGGAGAAATTTCGACTTCAACATAGAGGTTGTTTTGAATGATAGCAGTATCTGAAGCGTTGAAAAAATAAGAATATACGTTTTGTTCGCTTGCAACAGGATATATACAACGTGCATTGCTGTGCAAGGGTTCAAAATAAGAAGGTGTGATGTCCATCTTTTCTTTGATGACATTAAAATAGGAAGAAATGCGTTCGTTGTCAATGGATTGGAATTTGTAATATTGTGTTGCAATGGGATCGTCTGTATAAAAGCGTACATCCATAATATCTGGATTTGTAGTAAAAACCCAATTGAAAAAGGGCGTTAATTGTTTGTTTACAAATATGATTTTATCACCATCACGTGATTGTGCGTTGAGGAGATAGTCATTAATGATTTGGTTTCTTAATAAATTGGAAGTGAGATTTTTGATGTTGTCTATTCTATTGTTGACATTTGAAATTTCACTGTCTAATATGCTTTCAGATGCAGTTAGATGTTGTTTATATGTGGAAACAACCATGGACTGATATAAAATATACATGGAAAGGCTCCCGACGATGAGCAATAAGAGGAAATAAACAAGTGCTAATTTGACTCTGAATGTCATGTGCTGAATAAGTGCTTTCATTGTACTTTTCTCCTTCATGTGATTTTTCAAAATCATTATAGCATAAAAAATAAAAAAAAAGTATACTAAAATATAGTTTCATAAATATTTACACTTTATCTGTAAATTATGGCATGTAAATTTCTAAAAAATACGCTATAATAAATATATCAAAACAAAGGAGGTCCTTTTCATGAAAAAGGCTACAAGGTTTTTAGCACTTGTACTCTGCATGGCAATGCTCGTCAGCAGTGCACAAATCGCTTTGGCTCAACAAGACTGGGAAAAAGACACAACTCCGATTACATTCTCCTGCTACACCAACGATGCTTCCATTAAACCATGGGGCGAAGACCAAATTTCTAAGAAAATCACAGAAGTTACTGGTGTTTCTTTAGACATTCGTATTCCTGTTCAAAATGAGGAAATGGAATCTTTGTCTCTGATGATGGCAAGTGGAGAATTCCCTGACATCTTATTCTTAAATGCAAACAACCAAGGTATTGATGATTTAGTTGAAGAAGGCTATTTGCTCAATCTTGACGAATTGATGGCAAAAGAAGCGCCTAACCTTGAACATATCATGGACACCTACCATGGTTCAGAACTTTTGGATAACTATCGTGCAGCTGATGGCAACAACTATTATATGTACTATGGTTACAACTCCGAAATTGCAAACGCACAGCTTAAAGAAATGGGCTTGCTGTATCCTGTATGGTTGGTAACGTTTGTTACTCGTCAAGACTGGCTGGACGAAATTGGCAACCCTGATATGAGCTCCCCTGAATTGTTCAAGAGTGCTCTTTTGAAGATGAAGGAAAAACATCCAGATGCAGATGGTCTTGTAATGGACAGCATGGACTCTTTCTTTTACCAATTTGGCGTTTGGGATAACGTGGGCTGGCAAGGACAAGGTGTGGATGTAGACGGAAATATCGTTCATCAAATACGCCGTGACTCCTATAAAAATGCCTTGGCTTATGCTAATGACTTAGCAAGAAGTGGCCTCTTAACAAAAGAAGGTTTTATGAACCCGTTTGATATCAACAATGCAAAGTTTATCAACGGCGAAGCAATTGCAATGCGTGATAACTACTACTCTTTCACCAATGTTGTAGAAGTACAAGATACAGTGAAAGTTCCTGTTAAACCATTTGACACCTATGGTTTCTCCTTCCAATATTCTCCTTGGAGAAGTATTGCAATTACCAAAAACTGTAAAGACCCTGCTCGCGCAATTCAATTCATCGAATACCTCGCTTCTAACGAAGGTCAGCTCATGATGGGTTATGGCATTGAAGGCGAAAAGGGAGCTTGGACAGGCAATGCAGATGAAGGTCCTTACTTCTATTTTGATAGCGAGATTAAGAGTCCCTTCTTTAAACAAGGCAAACCAGTTATTTACGAAGAATTCCAGGCAGAAAGAAGTATTGACTTCAATGCCTATGCAAAACGCACTGGTATTAACAACCATACCTACATGCAAAACTGGGCATTCAACAACTGGAACATTTGGGAGTGGAAGGGTGCTTCCCCTGAATTTACAGCTTATACAGAAATGATGGCTGACCACATTACTTTCAAACCTGAATTTATCTTCAAGCTAATTCCGGATAGCAAAGCTGGTATTGCAAGCGCAAAGGTGAAATCCATTGTGGAAGAATACGAATTGCGTATTGTGTTCGCACAGGATGATGCTGAATTTGAACAATTGCTTTCTGAAATGATTCAAAAGGCTGATCAAGCTGGTTTGAAGACGTTGGAAGAGGAATGGACAGCTCAGTATAGAGCAAACCTTGCTAAATTAGGTAAATAATGATTGAATAAAGGCACACTGTGTGAGTAGGATTTTATTATCACACAGTGAGCTTTTTTGAAAGGAAATGTGTTATGGCTACAAAAATTGCTCCAAAACAAAAAAGTCTTGGAACGCGTTTGAAGCAACAGTGGATGCTTCAGTTGATGACAATCCCAGGTGTAATTTTCATTTTGATTTTTTCTTACATTCCTATGGGGGGCATTGTCATCGCTTTCCAAAATTATAAAATTGCAAGAGGTTTTTTGGGGAGTGAATGGGTAGGTTTTGCACATTTCCAAGAAATGTTTACAGATCCTGTTTTCTTTCAGGCGGCGACAAACACCATTGTACTTTCTTTCTGGAATATGGTAATTGGGTTTCCTGCACCTATTATATTTGCATTACTTTTAAATGAAGTACCCTTTACTCGAATGAAGAAATTCATTCAAACAAGCAGTTACTTGCCTCATTTTATTTCTTTCGTTGTTGTTATGACAATGTGGTATTCTCTTCTAGATGTGAGAGGACCTGTTAACAACATTTTGCAAAACTTGGGATTGATTGACAAGCCTATTTCTTTTTGGGCAGAACCCACCATGTTCCGTGCATTGAGTGTTATTGTGAACATATGGAAAAGCCTCGGCTGGGGGGCTATTGTATATTTGGCAGCTATTTCTGGTATTGATACAGAAATTTACGAGGCCGCTCGTATTGATGGGTGTGGTAGAATGCGTCTTATTCGTTCCATCACATTGCCAAATTTGTATGGCATTATTTCTGTAATGATGATTTTGAATGTAAGTAGTCTTGTAAGAGGGAGCCTGGATGTTTCAAAACTTTTGGGCAATGAATTTACAAGAGAAGTTTCTTATATGATTGAGTATTATTCTTTGCAAATGGGTTTGGAAACGAGAAGATACTCTTTTGCAACTGCAATCAGTTTACTCCAATCTGTGCTTTCTTTGATACTTGTTTTATCCACAAACTGGTTATCAGGTAAATTGACAGATAGAAAAATATTTTAAGGGAGGATATTCATAATGAAGGTATCAAAGAACAATCGCATAAGTTCACGCCAGGATAAAATTGTGGACTATACATCAACCATTATTGCACTCATTCTCTGCTTTATTACGTTGTATCCTTTCTACCAGTGTGTGGTGTATTCTTTTAACGATGGTATGGATGCCATGAAACGCAATTTGTATTTTTGGCCTCGTGTGTTTACGCTCAATAACTATAAAATTGCTTTTCAGGATAATGACTTGGTGCAGTCCTTTATTATGTCTGTTTTAAGAACAGGCGTAGGCACAGTGACCAGCCTCTTTTTCACAGGCATGGTGGCGTATGGTCTTTCTAAAGAACATCTTGTTTTTAGAAAATTTTATAGCATTTTGTTTATCATCACAATGTATTTTTCAGGTGGTTTAATTCCGAGCTATTTGCTTCTTCGTTCCTTACGCTTGCTCAACACATTTGCCGTGTATATTATTCCGGGTTTGTTTGCTTATTTTAACGCACTTTTGTTTATGGCGTTTTTCCGTGAAATGCCTTCGGCACTTGAAGAATCTGCAAAGATTGACGGGGCAAATGATTTTAGAGTTTTTTGTCAGATTATCATCCCACTTGCAAAACCTGTTTTTGCAACCGTGGCTCTGTTTATCGCAGTAGGCCATTGGAACGATTGGTTTACATCAGCGTACTATATAACAGATATGAAACTTTGGACAATGCCAACCATTTTGATGCGTGTGCTCAATTCTTCTGCTGGTGCAAACAAAGTACAGGAAATGGGGAATATGAACCCTCAAATGATGGGTGGTGGCATGGGCATTACGCTCGAATCTGTGCGCAACGCAACCATGGTAATTACTGTGCTTCCCATTGCACTTGTTTACCCCTTCCTTCAAAAATACTTTATAAAGGGTATGATGGTAGGTTCTATTAAGGCATAAATGTCGAAAAAGAAAGGATACTATAATGAATAAATTGATAGGGATAGAAATTATTTTGCAAAAGGATGTACTCAACCCCGTTTTAGACGATGGAACAACATCATTTGCCATACAAGGCACTTTTCAAGATGGTACAACCAAAATGCTGGATTTAGAAAAAGTGACAGTGACAGTTGAAAATGTGATGTGTTCAGGGCAAGAGCATATAGCTGAGATAAAAGGCAATCAAGTGATTGCCAAAGAAGGAGGCATAGCACGCATTAGAGCGTACTGTGCACCACATGGTGAACAACTGTTGAGTGAGAAGAACATTACTGTACGTCCCTATTATTTGAATTATCATCAGTCTTTAACTATGAAATTTTTCATGGGCATGGAAGATAGAAAAGATAAGTTTTTAGGTAAAGATTGCAGTGCAATTATGACGTTTGAAGATGTGCTTGAAATCATTAAACGTATGGATAAATTGACACTCAATATGCCCAAAATTGTATATTTGGTGGGATGGCAAACAGGTGGACACGATCATTACTATCCAGCACTTACGTATGTGAATAAGAAAATGATGCGTTCATGCGACACTACACCTGAAGAAAGCTTGCGCTGGCTTATTCGAGAAGCCCTCAAGTACAACACACGTGTAAGTCTGCATATCAACGTAAATGATGTGTATGCATCCAGCCCTTTATTTAATGAATATAAGCAGAAAGATGCACTTGCAAAATTGGAAAATGGCGAATATCTGACCTATGAATGGTGGGATACAATGTATGCCGTTTCTCTTAAAAAAGCATGGGATGAAGGGTTAATTCAAAGGGAATTACTCGCTCTTTTGAAACTTATTCCAGAAATTAGAGAAGTGCATACACTGCACATTGATAATTTTGTTGCAACCAATCATTACAATAGACAAAGTTTAAGTCCGTATCATGATATTTCAATTGAAGAAGATGAACAGGTAATAAAAAATATCATGCACCTATTGAGAGAAGAAGGAGTAGATGTGACATCAGAAGGTTCATATCATGGGCGTCAAAACCCTATGGTAGGGTTACAACCTATGTCATGGTGGGATTGCAATTTTGACCCCGTGCTCGTGCCACCGTGTTTATATTGTGGTGGTCGTCAAAGTCGTTTGGATACAGATCCACGTTTGGGGGATAGCATGCTGTTTGAAGACTTGATGAATGCCAACTTTGAAAAAGGGAACGATTTGCTTACAGGTTTCTTAGATGAATTTTGCTTATACACATTACCATGGTCGTTTTTAAATAATTTTAAGCGATTGTCTATAGAGGATACATGTGTCACTTATTCTGATAACGTAAAGAGTTACATTCAAAATGGCTTGATTGTTATTGAAAAAGATGGTGCGATTTTGAGAAAAGGGAACACAGTACTCATACCCATGGTATGGAAAGAAGAAAAATCTCTTATGCTTTACTCCTTGAGAAGCGGTATCTTATCTACAAAATTACCTTCCGAATTTGAGCATGTTGAAAGCGTAAAGATATATCGTGTTTCTGATAAAGAATACATTGAGCAAGACGAAATACAGAGACAAGAGGGAG
>CAYTPJ010000097.1:0-8285 GCA_964439755.1 uncultured Oscillospiraceae bacterium | reverse complement strand
GGATATGAAAGGGGAAAAGGAGATTGCAACAAGGTCAAAATATCCATAATTTGGAAAAAAACGTGCAACTCACGTCGTTTTTCGTGCATTTCACGACACACCTATTGCTTTTTTATAAATAAATGATACACTAAAAACGATGGAGCAATACAAGAAGGGGGGGAGAATGCATGTTGTTGCTTGTATTTTAGAAGGGGCATAGAGCACATGGAGGGAGGACCACTCAATATCCATGCGCAAGATGTAATCGCATTTACAAAAGTGAAAACCAAATAAAATTTTACACTTGTAAAATATTTTGAAAAGCATAGACAATTGTGTTTCTGTGTGATAGGATGAATGTGGTAAGAAAATTACATGATTGTGTGCTGGACAGCACATAGCACTTTACAAAAACAAATTTAGGGAGGAAAACAAAATGAAAAAAGTCGTTGGGTGTATGCTCGTATGGATGCTGATATGCACTGCTTGTTTTGCGTATGCAAGTGAAGATGCAACTGAAATGGAACTGGATACATTTACATACAAAGGGCATATTGTCCATGTGCAATCAGAAAATGTTCAAGCGTTTCCTTTGCCCTTAAAACAAATTAAATTGGGGGCTGGAAAACCAAAAAACAAAACAATATTGCAAACATTAGAGGAAAATTTAAAGGTTCACCCATCATTCAAAGCAGGAACGAACAATGAAAAATGGTTTTTTGAATACGATGCAATACCCACTGCATATCCCGGTGTTTTAGAGACATTTTTGTGGATGGAAAAAAGCAAAATGTTTCCGATAAAAAATCAGCAAATTGATAGCATGTATGAAGCGTGTTTGAATTATTTGAATGCATTGGGTATCAAAGGAACAAGAAATACAGGCGTTGCAGGCTTCTTTAAGGGGAATGAAATACAGATGATAAAAGAGGGAGAGTCTATTGAAGGGTTATGCTTGGCCATTTTAATTCCCTATGATGTGGATGGATTATCCACAAATTATCCTTTGTGCGACAGAGGGTCTGTGCCGGGGGAGGATACTTCAAAATACATAATGGATTTCCCTTACGCTGAATTTTTATTTGACGATGCGATGCAGTTAACGCATTTAAGAATGCCTTTTTACAAAATAGTAGATGAAGAAATTATTGAGGGCACTCCCATTGCTTGGCAAGAAGCATTATCCAATGCATTGGACGAGTGGTTGCGTGGGTTGGCAAATTCAGAAAAGCGTACAGAAGATGAAAATCATAAAATTACAGATGAAGAAGTGGACGCATATGTGAAAAACTTTTTTGAAACTCAAGATTTACGCATCACACATATTATACCTATGTGGAGAGCAGATTGGTACAACATTTGTCAACCGGGCTGGTGTATACAAATTCAAGTATACGACAAGATAACGGGGGCGCTTCAATGGTGTTATCATCCCATTGTACCCGCAGTTTAAAAGGGGTCAATGAGGGTTGAGAGGAGGCTTTTCATTGCAATTTATAAAAAAAGAAGTTTTACGATATATGAGAAAACCCACATTCTATTTCTCTATGGGGATTATATTGTTATGCTTCGTCTTTGAACATCGAGATTATATATCTTTTTTACTTTCAAAAGAAGGCGCATATTTTCGTTTAGATGTTTTCTATTTGTTCGTTACACCGTTTGATTACAGTTTGTTTTTCTATCTCGTTCCTTTAGCTGCTATTCCCCCTGCTGCGCTTACATTGATGAGCGATATAAAAAGTCAAAATATAAACTTGAGGCTTTATCGTACATCCAGAAGGAAATACTGTGTAGAAAAGCTATTGTCCGTGAGCATTGGTTCCATGTTGCCTACATTTTTTGCCTGCATAATTTTTTTGATATTTTCGCTTCTGATCGGGCCATTAGACTGTCCAGAAAGCTTGGCGAACAGGCAAACAGCTATTGGAAAAACGATGGAGTTCTTAGCACTTCCGTTTTATGGGTTGCCCTATATTTTTGAAATCACCATTCGTGCGAGCCTTTCAGCCTGTTGTTTTGGATTGCTTGGTGGGATGATCGCACTATTGACCATGCGTTCGATGGATACTTTGATTATCGGTTTTCTATCCTTTTGGGGGCTTAACTGTATCTTTTACTATGTTGGTTTGAGCGAATGGCAACCCTTTGCTTTGTTTTTTAGCAACATGCATTACACAGGGAGCCTGTTGTTTCGGTATGTGCAAAATTTCATTGTGATAGGCGTTCTTTTCTGCTTGGATAGTGTGCTACTTTCGCATAAATTAAAACACTTGTAAAGGAGGAGCAATCAATGTACAGTTTTTGGAAAGCTGTATTACATGATACAAGGAGAATGCTCAACAAGAGAGTGCTTCTTTTTTCAATCATCACTTCAGCGCTTTATACAATCATGCAAGGCTCTATACGAGCTGACGGAACAAGTGTGACATCTGTAATAATGAACATGTTTGGAGGCTTTGTGTTTGAAGAAATTATAGTTTTTCAAATGGACAATTTACTCATTCATGCTTTGCTTTTGTTGACATTTTGGTATAGCATAGGAGATAGTATGCAGGAAGAATATTCTGTATTGTTAAAAGATACTTTGTATCGATTTAAAAGCTATCGAAGTTGGTATGTAAGCAAGTGCATTGCAAGCGTGATCACTTGCGCTGTGTTGTGCTTGACCATGATGGTTGGTATTTTAATATCCTGTGGATTATTGCATGTGGAAAAAATAAGTGGCACAGTTGCTTTGATAGAAGGCTTCCCAAAATCTGCTTATCCTTATTGTTTGTTAGCGATAGGTATGTTTTTTCTAAATGCTGTTATGTTGTCACAATTTGCGATGGTCATACACTTGATAACAGGGAATTTGGTTTTTTCTTTCTCTTGTTATCTATTGCCCATTTTGCTTGGGCTGTATGGAAGCTCAAATACGTTTGAAGATGTCCGGCCCTTGTATCATCCAATCAACTGGGGGATGTTGCTTCGGTCCAACCTGATGTCTGACCCTGGGTTTCCCCTTCTGCTTGGCATAGGAGGGCAAGTGGCGATCGCACTTTTGGCTTTTTTGGTAGGCATTTTCTTGTGCCCTAAACTCAATATAGCACTACGATGCAGACAAACAGAATAGGAGAATGATATGATTAAAGTGGAGCATGTATCGCATGCGTTTCAGCAACAAATTGTATTAAATGACATTGTATTAGAACTTGAAAAAAACAAAATTCATGGCTTTGTGGGCAATAATGGCAGTGGTAAAACCATGTTGTTTAAAGCAATCTGTGGGTATTTGATCCCTCAAAAAGGGCATGTGTGGATTGATGGGAAACTGCTTGGAAAAGACTTTGATTTTCCACCTTCTTTGGGTATGATTTTAGAAACACCAGGGTTTATTTTGTCAGACAATGCGTATCAGAATTTGAGCTTGCTTTGGTCCCTCCGTGGAAAACCAGATAAGGAAAAAATAGAACAAGCGTTAAAGTTGGTCGGGCTTCAAGACGTTGGCAAAAAGAAAGTGGGTAAATTTTCTCTTGGTATGCGCCAGCGCTTGGGCATTGCTCAAGCGATCATGGAAAACCCAGAGTTGCTCATATTAGATGAACCGTTTAATGGCTTAGATCAGCAAGGGGTGGAAGAAATACGTGCCCTCTTATTGTCTTTAAAAAAAGAGGGGAAAACGATACTTCTGTCAAGCCATTACGCAGAGGATATAAAA
Source organism: uncultured Oscillospiraceae bacterium (assembly GCA_964439755.1). Taxonomy (GTDB): domain Bacteria; phylum Bacillota; class Clostridia; order Christensenellales; family Aristaeellaceae; genus CAYTPJ01. The sequence goes on along the minus strand of CAYTPJ010000097.1, from coordinate 4,600 downwards.
GTACTTTGCGACCATGTGTATGCATTTAAGATGGGCAGTGTAGAACAAATAGAAGGCTAAAGGCAAAAAAATGTTCAGCTGTACCTTAGTAATTAAAAGGAGAAAAAGAAAATGAAAAGAATAATGGCTGTTTTACTTTGTTTGGTTTTGATGATGCCCATGATGGGGCAAGCAAAAGAAGTGGTTGTGCTCAAGGTGGCAGGGGAAGGATTTTTTACAGGACAAGTGGAAGGCTTTCACAAGGCACAAAAAGATATTGTGATAGAAAAAGAAAACGATTTTTATATTTCCACAGAGGCTGTTCTCAATGCACTCATTACAAGGGATGAAAATTATGACATTATGGTTATCAACACAGAATACATCGATGCAAAGCGCATCATTGAAAAAGGGTATGCGTTGGCTTTGTCGGGCGAAGAAAATGTGAAAAACACAGTGGAAAATATGTACGACTTTACAAAGCCATGGACCACCTTTGAGGGTGAAATATATGCACTGCCTGTTGATATTGTAAACTATGAGCCTTACTGCGTTCAATCGCTCTTTGATAAGCTGAATTTAAAAATACCCACCACGTGGGAAGCACTTGCAACGCTTGTCAACGATTGGCCCAACCAATCGGACGAAGTGAAAAATACATATAGCGTTGGCATGTGGGCGAACAATTATAAGCAATGGTTTTTAAGAATTTTCATGAACAGCTATATTGCTTATTACGAGGCAAAAGGGGAGCAACTCACCTTTGACACGGAAGAATTTCGCTATTTGATGGCTTTTCTCGATACCTTGACGGAGGAAAATGACTTTCCAGAAGACGATTATACAAGCGAGGAACTTGAACCAATCATTGACCAAATGAATTATGGTATCAACCGTTATATGCACGTAAACCCCTTGCTCTCTTGCCCCATAAAGGGCGAAGTGCACCATGGCGCATACTTAAAGCTTGCTATTATTAACCCTAATGGCAAAAATATAGAGGCGTGTAAAACTTTTTTGAATTATTTGGCCGCACATTTGGGCGATGATATGGACTTGTTTTTGGTCAACAAAGAACATGCGCCTGTTTTAAGCGAGGACTACAAAGCAAACAGAGCAAAATGGGAAAAAGAGAAAGCAGAAATTGAAAAACAAATTCAAGTGTGTGAGGACAAAGATAGGTACACACTAAATAGAAAATTGGAAGAGCATCTCGATGCAGAAAAGAGCATAGAACTTCAAAAATACGATATTTCGCCTGAGCTGATAGAGGCATACCAAGCGCTAAAAGATAAAATAGTCATTTTAGCACCCAGTATTTTGTCCGAAGAAGATAATTTTTCACACAAAATATATTCTTTTGAGTTTGAACAACGCTTTTTGTTGGGCGATTTGGACACAGAAGGGTTTATCAAGGAGTGGGAAAACGTGCTTCAAATGATGATCCTTGAAAATGAATAAAGGATTTAGAAAAATGCATTTCAGAAAATGGAATGCATTTTTTATACTCAAATATGTAGAAAATTGGAAAAAAAAGAAAAGTTTGTGATTGACTATTGTGTGTAAAAATGATACAATAAAAAAGAAAGAGAGAAATGAAATTTATTAAAATTTATTTTTCCATATCGTTTAAAAGGAGATTGTGAGATGACGGGAAAAGAACGGATGATTGCGGCTTTAAACAGGGAAAAAATTGTGGGGCATGTGCCACATTTTGAGCTTGTGTTTTTTTTAACGATGGAGGCATTTTCTAAAGTGCACCCTTCGCACAGATATTATGCGCAGTGGAATCAAATGAGCAAAAAAGAGCAACGTTTGCAATTGGAAGATATGGCAGACTGTTATATTTTAATGGCAGAACGCTATCATCATGATGCGATTTTTGTGCACCCAAACCCAGGCGATATTGAGAACACAAAGGCGCTTTTAAACATTATCAGGGAAAGAACGGGCGACAAATATTTTCTCATGATGCATGGGGATGCTACGCTTTCTATTCCAGATGGTGACTCTATGATGGATTTTGCTGTTCAAATGTATGAAGAACCCGAAACATTGCATGAAATGAGCAAAGGGTATTTTGAAAACGCCATGCGCATGGCAACAGCCCTCCAAAACACAGGCTTATTGGATGGGTTTGCACTGTGCTCTGACTATGCGTTCAACGTAAACCCCTTCTTTTCGCCCGAACAGTTTGAAGAATTTGTGTTTCCTTATTTAAGAGATATCATCAAAGAATACAGGAACATGGGGTATTACACCATCAAACACACGGACGGCAACATCAACCCTATTTTAGATCAAATTGTAAAAGCAAACCCTCACGCACTCCACAGCATCGACCCTCAAGGGGGCATGAATTTAGCACAAGTGAGAGCGCTCTATGGGGATAAAATTTGCACGGTGGGCAATGTGAACTGTGGGTTGCTCCAAACAGGCACACAAGAAGAAGCAGATGAAGACGTGCGCCGTGCGCTCAGAGAAGGCACAGAAGATGGCAAGTACGGCTTTATTTTCTCTACCTCTAACTGTGTGTACACAGGGTTGCCCCTCGAAAGATACCAAAGAATGATTGATATTTGGCAAAAGGAAGGTATTTACAAGTGAGCGTCTTGACCTCCAAAGAGCGTTTTAAGCGCATGTATGCCCATCAAGAAAGTGATAGAATACCTATTTTGGACAGCCCTTGGGGGAGTACGATTGAACGTTGGCAAAAAGAGGGCATGCCTACAAAAGATTATGTGTCTTACTTTGATTTAGACAAAGTGGCATTTATTGGGGTGGACAATTCACCTCGATATGAGCAAAAAACGCTGGAGGAAACGGATGAATACATCATCTACACCACGCAGTGGGGCGCAACTTTAAAGAGCTTTAAGCACCATGGGTCTACGCCTGAATTTTTGGATTTTACTGTTACAGATGCAGAAAAATGGCTGGATGCCAAAAAGCGTATGCAGTATGACGAAAGCAGGATTGACTTTGAGTATTTAAAGAATCACTATGACCGTTGGGTGCAGGAAGGGTACTGGATATCTGCAAGCTTTTGGTTTGGTTTTGATGTGACACACAGCTGGATGGTGGGCACAGAAACCTTTTTAATGGCGATGATTGAAGAACCTGAATGGTGCAAGGAAGTGTACAAAACATACTTGGATTTGGATTTGAAATTATTTGAAAAAATATATCAATCGGGGTACAAGTTTGATGAAGTGACATGGCCAAACGATATGGGGTATAAGAATAATCAATTCTTTTCCCTTCAAACATTCCGTGAAATAGACAAGCCTTTCATTCAAAAAGCCATTGATTTTGGGCATGAAAAGGGCGCTGTGGTGCGTTTGCACTCGTGTGGAGATGTGAAGCCTTTTATCCCTGACCTCATTGGAATGGGGCTGGATGGGTTAAATCCATTAGAAGTAAAAGCAGGTATGACACCCAAAACTTTAAAGAAAATGTATGGCGATCAGCTTACTTTTCATGGGGGTATCAACGCTGTTTTGTGGGATAAACCCAAGGAAATCATTGCAGAAATCAATGATGTTGTGCCTGTGATGAAGCAAAATGGGGGATACATATTTGCATCTGACCATTCCATTCCTGAAAATGTGAGTTTGGAAGATTTTAGGGGCATTATCAACGAAGTAAAAAAAGTAGGGAAATATTAAGGAGCATACAAAATGAAAACGAGAGTTACAATTTGGAATGAATTTGTACATGAACAAAATGATGAGAAAGTAAAAGCTTTGTATCCAAAGGGCATACATGGTGCGATCAAAGACTTGCTACAAGTAGAAGATGATTTTGAAATTACCACAGCAACGTTGGATCAAGAAGATTGTGGCTTAAATGACACGCTTTTAAACAACACAGATGTGCTCCTTTGGTGGGGGCATGTGGCGCATGATAGAGTGCCAGACGAATTGGCGAAAAAAATTGCTGAAAGAGTACATTGTGGCATGGGCTTTATTGCACTGCACTCGGCACATTTTTCCAAGCCATTTAAAACGCTCATGGGGGGCAATTGCACGCTTACATGGCGTGATGATGCAAAAGAACATTTGTGGACTGTGCTCCCTTCTCACCCTATTGCAAAAAATGTGCCCAAAGTAATGACTTTCCCATTAGAAGAAATGTACGGAGAGCCCTTTGGTATTCCAAACCCGGATGAAGTGGTGTTTATGGGGTGGTTTAGCTTTGGCAATGTGTTCCGTTCGGGGTGCACATTTAGGAGAGGCAATGGCAATATTTTCTATTTCCAACCAGGGCACGAAACAAACCCCATCTATCATAGAGAAGACGTGGGGCAGATTTTGAGAAATGCTGTGCGTTGGGCAGCACCTCAGGTGATGCTTGAAAAGCTTGATTGCCCTTATGAAGAACACACCATGGAAGAAGTTTAAAGATTTTTGTTGCAAAAAGTAGAGAAAACGTGATATAATGAAGTGAAGAAAGGAGGAAGGGTTTATGGCTGAAAGAAATTCCATGAAACGTTTGCTTGATTTGCTCATGTCTTTGCATGAATTGACAGGCTTACAATTTTCCTTGCACGGCACAAATGGCAAAGAGTTGTACGCAGGCAATGCACGCAGTGCCTTTTGCACGCTTATCTGTAATACAC
>CAYTPJ010000096.1:0-8337 GCA_964439755.1 uncultured Oscillospiraceae bacterium | reverse complement strand
TGATAGCAAGGCCTTTTCATTTGGTATATGGCATACATCACCCAAAACCCTGCCACAGAGAGGTTACACTGCGCTGCATACTCTCTGTACAGCTTTTCTTCTTCCTTGTAGAGCACACGCATTTGTTGCACAAGAGAAATCTTTGTTTCTTGCATCATATCCTCCATCAGTCCGAAATCGGACTTTTCTATTATAGAGGGACATTGCACATTTGTCAAGCCTTTTTATATACAAATATTCCTATTTTTCATATAAAAAAGCCCTTTGTGCACATACTGTTTTTATAGCAATGCAAAAAGGGCTTTTAGATGTTTTCTTTTATTCTTGACCGGGTTTTTTAAAACGCAACACATGCGCTTTTTTGTCCAATATGAACTGGCAAAGCTCTTTATAATCCTTGGGCTTTTGGTCAAAGCCCACACAGCCCACTTTGGTGGTGGACACGTGGTGTGTGTCCGACCCTGCTACCATGGGATAGCCTTTTTCTTGCGCATATTGGAGCGCTTTATCGTCAAAATCTGTGCCATAAGGGTTGCCACCGTTGTATACTTCGACTGCATCATATATGTTTTCCACCAAGATGGGCACATCTGCCTTAAAGTAAAATGCTTCACGATAGGGATGAGCACGCACTAAAATGCCCCCGTGTGCATGCACAGTTTTGGCATATTCTTCAAGTGTCCACTTGTCGCAATCCACAGCCACATTGTAGAGGAAATCTTCATCCAAGCCCAGTGTTACAAGGTCAAACGCATTGTTGCCTTGATAGGTGTATTCCCACGCTAAAAACACGTCAATCCCCAATTCTTCCCCTGCTTTTTTGGCTGCGTGATATCCCTTTAAAAACACGTCCATTTTTTCCTTCCACGTTTCAGGGTCGGAAGAATAGGAGTATCCGTTTACAAAATGGTCAGAGATAACCACGCCTGTAAAGCCATGGTCCTTGTATGCTTTGACCATTTCATAAGCAGTGGAACGGCCACAACGGCTTGTTTCTGAAGTGTGCATGTGCAGTTCGTATAAATACATAAAAAATCCCTTTCAGATATAAAATTAGCAACCAGCGATTGATATTTCGCCCACGTCCAAAGAAGGAGAGCCCATGCTTGCCATAAAAGTCAAGTCACTGCCCACTGTTTGAACGTTTTGGAGCAAGGTATAGAAGTTTCCTGCCACAGTGATTTGATTGACAGCCTCTCCTTTTTTGCCCTCTTTGACCAAATAGCCCTTTGCGCTCAAAGAGAAATCACCACTAATGGGGTTTGCGCCTGCGTGCAAGCCTTCTACGTTTGTAATCACAATGCCGTTTTGCATATCTTGCATCATATCAGGCAATGTCTTTTCCCCTTTTTCAATATAAAAGTTTGTGGGCGCCACACGGATGGGAGAAGCATAAGAGCCTTTTGCTGCATTCCCTGTGGTCTGTACGCCATCTTTTTTGGCTGTCTTTAAGTTGTGCAAAAGTGTTTGGAGCACGCCATTTTCCACTACATTCTTTTTGTAAGTGGCAACACCTTCTGCATCAAAGGGGCAGGAGGAAATGCCATCTTTTAAAAGAGGGTCGTCCACAATGGTGACGCAAGGAGAAGCAATCTTTTCCCCTTCTTTGCCCTTTAAAAGGGAAAGCCCTGTCTGTGCATTTTCAGCAGAGAACACGCCTGAAAACACGCCGAGCAAATCCATCACAGTATAGGGGTCTAATATCGCACGGTATGTGCCACTTGGAATGGACTTTGCAGAGAGCATAAAAAGTGTGTCTTTTACTGCTTTTTGAGCAAGCGTATCTGCGTTCAGTTCATCCAAACGAGATTTATAAACCAATGTGCCTTCTGCTGAAGCACTGTTTTCTGTTTTAGCGAGCGTGCCCACATAAGCGGCTGTGTAATAATCTTCATGCTTTAAATTCAATCCATAGGTGTTTTTAATCATCATGGATACTTTGGCTGACTGAATCATAGCATCTGTTACTTGCGTAATTTGTTTGTCAATAGACAGTGCTTTTTTCTCTAAATCGAGCAAGAAATTCAGCTTTTCCTTTTCGTCTGCCTTGTCCATGTGCGCATTTGTATCCACTGTTTGATACGTTTTAGAGCCTTCAAAAATAAACTGCTCTGCATCGTCTTCAATCAATTCAGCGCTCTCTTTGACGTGCTGAACGAGTTGCATAATAGAGGCTTCGTCAAAAGCTTCTGTGGAGGCATACCCCATTTTGCCCTTATACAACCCTCTTAAAGAAAGCCCCCCTGTTTCGCTGACAGAGTAATTGGCAATTTCACTTTGCACGCACATAGCAGAAAAGCTGTCTTCCGTTTGGTAATACGCTTCTGCGCTTGTGATGCCATTTTCCAATGCGCATTGGAGCAATGCGTCAATATAGCTTGTCATATTCATATACTTTTACTCCCTCCTTTTATCGTCCACCCACGGTGATTTCAGACACACGAATGCGAGGTTGACCTACGTTTGTGGGCACACTGCCACTGATAGAGCCACACATGCCCTGTGCCATTTCCATGTTCTTGCCCACACGGTCAATGCGCATCAAGATTTCGTTGCCATGCCCAATGAGCGTTGCACCACGCACGGGGGACTGGATTTTGCCATCCTTTACAATATAGCCACGGCTGACAGAGAAGTTAAACTCCCCTGTGGCAGGGTTGACAGAGCCACCACCCATTTCGGCAGCGAACAAGCCATCGCCCATTGTTCTAATCATTTCATCATCGTCATCTGTGCCAGGTGCAATGAACGTGTTGCGCATTCTTGAAGTGGGCGCAAATTGATAGCCCTGTCTTCTTGCGCTCCCTGTTACAGGCATGTTCATTCTTCTGCCGTTCAGACGGTCAATCATATAGTTTTTAAGCACACCATTTTCAATGAGCACAAGGCGTGTGGTGTCTGTGCCTTCATCGTCCACATTTTCACTGCCCCACTCGTTTTTCATTGTACCATCATCAATGGCTGTGACCTTATCAGACGCAATTTTCTGCCCCATTTTGCCTGCGAACTCACTGTTGTTGACAGCAACGCTCGTTGCTTCCAAAGAGTGCCCACACGCTTCGTGGAAAATAACGCCCCCAAAGCCATTGCCAATCACCACGGGCATCACGCCTGCTTTTTGGAAAGGTGCTTTGAGCATTTCAATCGCCTGTTCTGCGGCTTCCTTGGCGCACTGTTCGGGGTTTACAATGTGATCAAACAATTCAAAGCCCATGAAAGCGCCAGGAGCTCTGGAGCCTGTTTGATTTTCCGTGTCATTGCTTGCAACAGCAGACACGACAAAGCGAGAATACACACGCTTGTCCGACACATAAAGCCCTTCGGAGTTTGCAATGGTGACAAACTGTTCTTTGTCAATATAGCTGATGATGCCTTGCTTGACTTCGCTGTATGATGACAATACATTTTGAGCGGCACGCATTTTCTCCACTTTTTTAGCACCCTTTACAGTGGAAGGGAGCTTTTCAAACACGTGAATGCTGTCAATCACCTTTTCTTTTAAAGGCATGGCAGAAATATGATTGTCCCCATGGATAGAGATGGCGGCACGTTTGGCGCAAGCCAAAAGCCCTTCTTTAGAAGTGTCGTTCGTGTACACATACACGTCCTTTAAGCCTGAAAATACACGCACACCTGCGCCGTGCTTTCTTGCACTGTCCACATTTTCAATCTTATTAGAGCGCATGGAAAGGGCATTGGACAAGGTGTCTTCGTAGAAAATCTCTGCAAAGTCGCCTCCTGTTGAAAGCGCTTGGCTGATTACGTCAAAAGCGAGTTCCTGACTGAGCATACATTAGTCCTCCTTATTTTTCATGTAAAATTTCTTCTTTTTTCTTGTTGTTTGCTTTTTAAAGTGTTTCTTTTTTGACTTTTCTTTGAATATATATGCCATACATTTAAAGAAGTCATCCCCCTTGTTGGGAGGACGTGTAACGTGCGTTCTGGACATATACGCATCGTGCACCACTTGGTAGCGTTCATACGCATTTTTTACGGCATCATCCCATGAAATATAGATTTCATCCATGGCATGTACACCAATATCGTGCATTGCTTGTGGTTGCTTCACTGTGCGCACAATTTGCGTATAGATATCTTGCGTATTGTTTGGAATAATTATGCCATTTTGGTCGTGCAAAATGCCTTCTGCTGCACAGCTGTCTTGGAGCAACAAACTGGGGGTTTGGCAAGCAGCAGCTTCACGCACGACAATGCCATTCGTGTCAAAATCAGAGGGGAACAAAAAGAGGTTGGCTCGTGAAAAATAAGCACGGAGCACATTTCTATCTCTTTCTGCGCCTGCAAAAATACAGCGATCTTGCAAGTTCAAAGCATCTGAGTATGCCATAATGTCTTTCCTGTCCACGCCTTCACCGACAAAAATCATTTTAAAAGCATATCCATCTTCCTTCGCTTTTTTTAAGCCGTCTAAAATCAAGCGAATGCCCTTGTACCACATCATGCGCCCCACAAATAGAAACACAATTTCATTGTCCGTCAATCTGTGTTTTTGGTTGATTTTCTGTATATCGCTGTCTGAGGCACGCCCTTTTTCAAAGTCCACCCCATTTTCCATCAGGTGCACAGACCCTTCATACCCCAAAGAACGCAAGTTTTCCCCTGCACCTTCGCTCACCACCCACACTTCGTCACACGCTTTGACATTGTAAATCAAAAGGTCAATGGCTTTTTTCTGAATGGATTTCATAGAAAAAGCCTTTTTGATGTCAATATCAAACTTGGTGTGATACGTCATAATGATGGGGCGCTTGATTTGCTCTCGGAGCGTGCGTGCAAGCGTTGCAGACATAATGGGGCAATGTGCGTGCATGAGGTCTATCTTTTCATCACGCAACTGAGTCATAATTTTGGCATTGAAAGGGATGCCACAACGGTAGCTTTTAAGCTCTCCACCCAAGCGCATACTTGGATAACGAAACACTTTATAAGGGTATGCACCGTCGTCTGCATGTGGATAACTGGGGGTGCAGACAGTCACATTCCCATATTTCTGCTGTATAATGGAGGCATAATTGACCACGCAAGTGGCGACACCATCTACCAGAGGGGGAAAGGAATCATTGAGTAAACAAACATTTAATTTCTTTGACATACATGTTATCTCCATAATCATAAGGTCGTTGATTTGTAAAGAATATGTGTCACAAATACAATTATACCACATTAAAGCAAAAAAGTAAAATATAATAGTCCTAATTTACTGCTTTCTTTTGCAATTGTAGCGTGCAAACTGCGTATTTTGCTTGACATAAAACACATTTGTATGGTATATTAAAGGAGTGCAGAAGGGACTTTTTTTGTTTCACATGCGCTCGTAGCTCAGTTGGATAGAGTGACAGACTCCGACTCTGTAGGCCGAAGGTTCGAATCCTTTCGGGCGCACCAGAAGTCCCATTTTCACCAAGGGGAAAATGAGGCTTTTTTTGTTTCAAAACAGGAGGAATTATGGGGTTTTTTGATACATATGTTTCTAATACTTTGATAGGAAATGGCAATCAAAGTTATTTTACACCTTTGGACACACAAAAAACGTATGTTGCACGTGCGTATTTTAAGCTCTTTGCTTGTGGCACTTTTCCCTATGCACTTTTGTTTTCTAATACGATAGACAGCACGTATGAAGACGGTGGGTACAGCCATAAAAACCTTGTGCTGGACGAATGGCTTTTGAGCAACGTGCAAGTAGGCGTATGTAAAACATGCGATATGGAATATGCGCAAGAGCCTGAACAATTTTTCCCTTTAACTTTTGAAAAAAAAGCGCAAAAACAAGTGCATGCAGGTGAACTCTTTTATTCAGACCCTGTTACGCTCACCATCGAAGAAGGCAATTATCTATGTGTACAGCTTTCTTTTTCAGGGCGCCAAATACCCTGCCACATAGAAAATCTGTGCCCAAGGTTTGTGCAGGAAGGCAAAACGTTTGAGCCTTCAAAACACGTGCCCTTGCCTTGCATGATTGGGTGTGCACGGCAAGTAACCCAAAAAATTGGGTATTTAGGCGATTCCATTACGCAAGGGATTGGCACTTTGCCCAACTCCTACCAACACTGGAACGCACAATTGTCTGACCTTTTGGGCAAAGAACATGCCTACTGGAATTTGGGCATTGGGTATGGCAGAGCAGAAGATGCGGCATCAGATGGCGCATGGCTGTATAAGGCTAAAAAAATGCAGACCCTCATTGTGTGTTTTGGTGTAAACGATTTAATGCAGGGCAAAAAAGTAGACCAAATCAAAACTGACCTTTACACCTTGGTGAAAACGCTCAAAGCGTGTCACATACAAGTGATTTTGCAAACGGTGCCCCCTTTTGATTACCCTGCTGAAATAGAGCAAAAATGGCTGGATGTCAATTGCTATATACAGACAGAGCTTGCAAATTTTGTAGATGGTGTGTTTGACGTTGTGCCTTATCTTTTAAAAGAAAACACGCTTTCTGGCGCTCAATACGGTGGGCATCCAGATGCAGTTGGGTGCAAAATATGGGCACAAGCGCTGTACCAATTTTTAATGAAAAATCACTTCATTTAATTTTCACTTTCTGTATGTCCATAATTGATCTGAAAGGTAGGCATACTACATCATGCAACCCATTGTATTTTTAGGATTTTTACCGCTTATCTTTTATTTTCTATTTAATTCTCTATTTATAAGAAAGAAAATACCCAAATTTATTTTTCACCAAGATAGAAAGAAGGTGCTCCAAATGGAAGAAATGGCAAAACACTTGATTGGGAAAGACTGCATCATTCACACTTTTTCGGACTCCGTAAGAGTGGGCGTGCTTCAAGAAGTAAAAGACGGCGCACTGCTCATAGAAGAAAATGGACGCACAGAAATCATCAATTTACAATACGTCATTAGCATGAAGGAAATCCCTTTAAACAGCAAGGGCAAGCGCAAAGCAATCTATTAAATAGGAAACAGAGGCAAATTTTCCCTCTAAAAAACTTATTTTAAACGCTTAAAAAGACGGTATAATTGTAAAAAAATTTTAATAGTTGCAAGTTTTACAAAAATGCTGTATAATTATAAGCGACCTTAACGAGGTAATCCAAAAAAGGAGGTCAGATGATATGGAATGCAAGATTAAAAACGACATCGGAACTATTTTCATTTCAGAAGATGTATTGCTTAAAGTTGTGGGCTTTGCAGCCCTTGAATGCTACGGAATCGTCGCAATGTCCTCAAAGCGAGCCAAGGATGGCATTGTGGAGTGGTTAGGGCGAGAGAATTTAAGCAAGGGTGTGCAAATTCGCATGGTGGAGGAGCAACTGGATGTTGACTTGTTCATCGTTGTTGAGTATGGTATATCCGTTGCCGAGGTATGCAAGACCATTGTAGACGTGGTCAAGTATAAGCTCGAAAGCATGACAGGCGTCAAGGTGCGCCGTGTCAACATTTCGGTTGAAGGCATTCGTGTGTAACGCACTTCAACCCAAAGTGGGCTATTTTTGCGCCCTTGACGAACGGAGGAGAGCTATTTGATTCAAGTTTCAACTATAGACGGCCTGATGCTGCGTGAAATGGTGATCGCAGGTGCTGCGCTGCTCGAAAAAAATCGTGAAAGAGTGGATGCGCTCAACGTGTTCCCTGTGCCAGACGGCGATACAGGCACAAACATGTCCTTAACCATGGCCGCCACAACACGTGAACTCAATGCCAAAGAATATCACCGTGCAGATGAAGCTTCTGCTGCGCTTGCAAAAGGCGCTTTAAGAGGCGCAAGAGGAAACAGTGGCGTGATCACAAGCCAGCTTTTCCGTGGCTTTGCTCGTGCGCTTGAAGGCATTGAAAAGATTACCCCCATGCAGTTTGCGCTTGCGCTCAAAAGTGGTGCAGACACAGCATATAAAGCTGTTATGCGTCCCAAAGAAGGCACTATTTTAACAGTCGCTCGTGTCATTGCTGAAGATGCCATCAAGCAAGCAGGGCAAACCCCGGATGACTATGAAGCGCTGTTTCAAACCATTTTAACAAGTGGTGAAGCCATCTTAAAGCGTACCACAGACATGCTCCCTGCTTTAAAGCAAGCGAACGTTGTGGATGCTGGTGGTCAAGGCCTTTTGCTCATCTACACAGGGTATGTAGCCGCTTTAAGGGGCGAACATATCGACAATGCAGACGTGTCTTTCCAAGACAGCGCAAGCGAACCTGAATTTGTGGATGATCATGATGATATCGGCGAAATTCAGTTTGCTTATTGCACTGAATTTTTAATTCAATATCTTAAAGAAGGCAAAACGGATGAAGATATTGATACTTTCCGTCGCCGTTTAAACCGTATTGGCGATTGCGTGCTCGTTGTGGGTG
>CAYTPJ010000095.1:0-8362 GCA_964439755.1 uncultured Oscillospiraceae bacterium | reverse complement strand
ATGTTGTAGACAAATACAATCGCCGTTTGCCCATTGGTGCACCTGGTGAACTGATTATTGCAGGCAAACAAGTGGCAAAGGGGTATCTAAATAGGCCGGAACAGACAGAAAAAGCCTTTACAAAAAATCCGTTTAGCGATAAAGCGCCTTTTGACAGGGTCTATCATACGGGCGATATCGTTCGGTTTTTGAATGATGGCAATATACAGTTCATTGGCAGGCGAGATGGACAAGTCAAAATCCGTGGCTTCCGTATAGAGCTTACAGAGGTCGAAAGGGTTATTCGAGATTTCCCAACTGTCAAAAATGCAACTGTTGTATCTATCGATTTAGAAAGTGGTGGCAAAGGCATTGTCGCCTATGTTGTGGGCGATGAAAAAATCGACATGCAAGCTATGAACAATTTTATTCTTGAGAGAAAGCCCCCTTATATGGTGCCTATGCTCACGATGCAGATAGATGATATTCCATTAAACGCAAACCAAAAGGTGGATAAGCGCAAATTGCCAAAGCCTGTTTTTGATGTAGTAGAAGAAAAACAGGAAGAAAACCATACGCTCAACTTTATGGAGCAGAAAATTAAAGAAATTGTGACGAGCATTGTCCATGTAGATAATTTTTCTGTCACCACCAATCTTTTGCAAATTGGGCTTTCCTCCATCAGCACAATTCAGCTTGCTGCTAAAATTGAGAGTGCATTTCATATATCTTTAGATGCAAGAACTATGATGAAGGGTTGCTCCATATTATCCATAGAAAATCAATTGCAAGAAATTCTTCTTGACAATATTGCATCCGATCATAATGAAAAGCCCCAAAACGAGGAACAAAACAACGAAAAGGGCTATGAACCTCTGACCCCCTCGCAACTGGGTGTATACTACGATGCTGTAAAAAAAGCAGATAATATTACGTATAACATTCCTGTTGAAATTTGCTTTGGCAATGGCATAGATAAAGATACACTGAAAAATGCACTGCTTCATATTATAGATATGCATGAAATTTTGCACACGGTGGTGCGCACAGTAGACAGCATATTGGTGCTTCAAAAGGTTTCAATGGCGCCCAATATCAAAGTGCTATCTATGGATATTCCTGAATATGAGGCTTACAAAAAAGCATTTGTAATGCCCTTTTCGCTCCATGACGGCCCATTATACAGGATGAGCATTGTAGAAGTGGAGGGAAAATGGACGCTTTTAGCAGATTTCCACCACATCATATTTGATGGCGCCTCTTTGAACCTTTTGCTTTCGGACATAAAGAATTTTGCTGAAAATTCCCCCATTTTACCAGAAAAGTGGACAGCGCTTGAATATGCTAAAAAAATTGCGGAGCGCTCAAGTACCAAAGCGTATGCAGAAGATGCGGCGTTCTTCCAAGAGCAACTGTCCAAGTGCGACAGCACGAGCGAAATTCCTCCAGATGTGTTTGAGCAAGAATGTAAAGGACAGCTGAAAGAATTTGTATATCCCATTGCAAATGATGATATATTAAAGTTCTGCCAAGAAAATGCCATTACGCCTGCTGCCATGTTCCTTTCAGCCTCTGCATATGCAATCAGTCGCTTTACCAACAGTAAAGATGTGTATATCAGCACAATCAGCAGTGGTAGAAGTGACCTAAATTTGCAAAACACATACGGCATGTTTGTAAAAACGTTGCCCCTTCACTTGCAAATAGGGGAAGAAAATGCCAAAGCGTTCGTTCAAAATGTCGGTGAAACTTTGAGCAATACGCTTTTGCATGAAGAATATCCGTTTATTGAAATTGCTTCAAAATATCATTTTGAACCCCAAATCATGTACGCCTGCCAGTTGGGCATCATGGATGCATTGAGCATCCATGGCAATCCCATTCAAGTGAATTCGCTGGAACAAAAAAGCCCCAAATTTAAAATTTCCATTCATATCGAGGAGAGGGAAAACATGCCCTCCGTCTGTGTTCAGTATAACGATGCACTCTATTCGGAAGATTTGATGCAAACATTTGCACAGGCCATTGCTGTTACTGCAAGAGAAATGGCAAAAAAGCAAAATGATAAAGTCAAATACATTTCTATGTTGTCAGATGAAGAACGTGTTATTGTCAATGGTTTTTCAGTCAGTGCAAAGGCAGACCCTGATGAGCAGTTGTTCCACAAGCGCTTTGAAAATCAAGTGATTTTACACAAGGACAAGACTGCGCTCATTGCCATTGATGGTGAATTTACCTTTGAAGCATTGAACTGTGCTCAAAATAGAATTGCGCATAGTTTAATGGACAAAGGCATTTCTGTTGGCGATAAGGTTTGCATTGTACTGCCTCGAACAAGCCGTATGATGATGGCGATATATGGCATTATGAAAGCAGGCGCCGCCTATATACCTTGTGACCCCGATTATCCCTTTGAGCGCATTGAGCATATTGTAAAGGATTCGGGCGCCACGTGCATCATTACAACTTCCGATCGCATGAACGACTTTAACGGTTTGACTGTTTGGGATGTGGAAATGCTTCTTCAAAACGAGTACACAGAAAACCCCAATGTGCCTGTTAAACCAAACGATTTGGCATATTTGATTTATACTTCTGGCTCTACTGGAAAGCCCAAGGGCGTTATGTTAGAGCATCACGGTATATGCAATTATGTGCGCAATCACCCTGCCAATGTCCATGTAAAAGCCATTGCAGACGAAGTAAAAGCCATGCTGTCTGTCACCACAGTATCTTTTGATATGAGCTTAAAGGAAACGGCTGTTGCGCTTTGCAACGGCATCACCCTTGTGTTGGCAGACGAAAATCAGGCGAACAATCCGTTTGATTTGGCTGAATTGTTTAAGAAAACGGGGGCAGACTGCTTTAACGCCACCCCCTCAAGGCTTTTGCAATACATGGAATTGCCTGCGCTTTGCGATGCATTAGCCCATGCCAAAATCATCATGTCAGGTGGCGAGGGGTACCCAAGTAAATTGCTTGCAAAACTCAAAGAAATTACAGATGCAAGAATTTTTAATACCTATGGGCCTACTGAAATCACCGTTTCAAGCAATGGCAAAGAACTGCAAGCAGGCGATACCATTTCCATTGGCAAACCTTTGCTCAACTACAAGGAGTATATTGTAGACAGCGATGAAAACCTTTTGCCAACTGGCGTTGTTGGCGAACTGTACATCGGTGGTGAAGGCGTTGCAAGAGGGTATCATCATTTGGAGGAGATGACCAACAAGAGCTTTGTCGTGTTTAAGGGGGACAGAGTATATAAGTCAGGCGATTATGCAAAGTGGACAAAAGAAGGGGACGTGATTGTTCTTGGCAGAAAGGATAATCAAGTTAAATTAAGAGGTCTACGCATTGAGCTGGGCGAAATTGAAAAATCTATCGAAGCAGTTCAAGGCATAGAGCAGACAATCGTATTGATTAAAAAAATCAATGGTGCAGAGCATATTTGTGCTTACTTTACAGCCTCTACAACTGTGGATATAGGAACGCTCAAAGAGGAACTGAAAAAGACATTATCTTCCTATATGATTCCAACGGCTTATTTGCAAATGGAAACCATTCCACTCACCCCAAACGGAAAAGCAGATAGAAAGAAATTCCCTGAGCCTATTTTACAGGGGGCTGATGGCTTTGTTGCACCTACAAATGAAATTGAGCAGACATTCTGTAACATTTACCAGTCTGTTCTAAACCTTGAAAAGGTGGGCATTCAGGATAACTTTTTCGAGTTGGGTGGCACTTCGTTGCTCGTCACCAGCGTCATTATTGAGGCGAAAAAAGCAGGATATGACGTGTCGTATGGTGCGTTGTTTGACCACAGTACGCCACAATTGTTGGCATCTATGTTTGTACAAAACAATAATGAGAAGGAACAGGTGGATAGTGATATTCAAGATTTTGATTATACAGAAATCAACAATTTATTGTCCAAAAACACGCTTGATGCATACAAACAGGGAGAAAAATTAGAAATAGGCAATGTTTTAATCGCAGGTGCAACAGGATTTTTAGGAATGCACCTATTAAGAGAGCTGTTAGAGCATGAAGAGGGCAATATTTATTGCTTGTTGAGAGGGGGTCATAAGGACTTACTCAGCAAAATAGAAACCACGTATTTCTATTATTTTGAACGCAATTTGAGCGATGTGATTGGAAAACGCTTGTTCTTAATCGAGGGAGATATTGCAAAAATCGACACCATTGAGCAGGCGGCCGAGCAATTATCTGATAAAAACATTCACACAGTGTTCAACTGTGCAGCCAATGTAAAGCACTTTTCAAAGGGCACGGATATTGAGGATGTAAACTATAAGGGCGTTTTAAATCTGCTGTATTTGTGCAAAAAGCTCCATGCCTCCATCGTTCAGGTGTCCACCATGAGTGTCAATGGCTTTAACGAGGATAAAAAGCCCTTGCCCACCCAAATATTGGACGAAAACACGCTGTATTTCCATCAGAATTTGGATAATAAGTATATTCATTCAAAATTCTTGGGCGAAAGAGCTGTTTTATCTGCTGTATCAAAGGGTGAAGTGGTCGGCAAAATCATGCGAGTGGGTAACCTCTCTGCAAGAGACACTGATGGCGAATTTCAGATGAACTTTACAAGCAATAGCTTTGTAGGTAGAATAAGGGCTACGCAAAAAATTGGAAAATATCCATATGAAAATATGGACAGTTTTGTAGAGTTTTCGCCCATCGATTTTGTTGCAAAAGCTATTGTCGTGTTGAGCAAAACGCCTAAAGCGTGTTGCGTTTTCCATCCGTACAATAACCATTTGATTATGTTTGGAGATATTCTTGACCAAATGCAAAAAATGGGGCTTTCTGTTTCAGCTTGCGAAAGTGCAGAATATAAAAAAGCATTAGAAAATGCTAAAAACGACCCTGCGAAAGCCACACAGCTTGCAAGCCTATTAGCCTACGAAAACATGGGCAATGGCAAAACTTTATACCCCATGAACAAGAGCAATGTTCAAACGCTTCAAATACTGTATAGAGAAAATCTAAGATGGCCAAACACTTCGTGGGATTATATTGAGCGTTTGTTAAAAGGCATTCATGGTTTAGGGTTTTTTGATTAAAACCCTAAACCCCTCTAAAAAATGAATAAGGAGCGTTATTACATGATAACTGATATAAAAGAACGTGCTGATGTGAACACAGGTCGTCAAAAAGAATTGGATGATGCAAAAGGAATTTTGCTCATTGCAATTTTGCTCATTCATTCCTTTCAAGTGTTGGGCAATTCAACAGCCAGAGCATCTGCATTTTACAAGATCGTGTTTGGTGTCTTTATGATAACAGGAGCCTGTTTGTATCTGTTTACAATGGGCTTTGGCATGGCATATAGTAAGAAAAATAGCATATCCGACTTGAGAAAAAATGGTGTAAAGCTCATCATAAACCAATTTACTACGAATATTGCGTCTGTATTTGCCTTGCTTTTACCACTTGGAATTAGAAAAGTGTTTGGAGCACTTCCAGATACTTTGGTTCAAACGGCATTTGAGTACGCACATTTATGGTTGTTTTTTATAAATATATTTTTTATGGCAGGTGTTATATATTTGGTTATGGCACTGCTTAAAAATAAAAATGCCCTTGTACGGCTATATTTTGATTGCAATCATCACGGCTTTGCTTACGCCAGTTTTTGGACAATATACAACGGGGATTGCTTGGGTAGATACTTTGCTCGATGTGTGCTTTAAAAGTACAGGCAAAGCCTCCTTTGGGTTTTTTGCGTATATTAGCTTTACATGCACGGGTTATGTGTTTGGTATGTATATGCGAAAAGTTTATGATAAGAAATCCTTCTACATAAAAGGCAGTGTAATTGCAGGCATAATTTTTATCATAGCCACTGTTGTATTTTGTTTAAAAACACCCACGATTGATGAAAAGTATGAAATCATTCATCATGCGTATGCGCAACCAGGGCTTATAAAGTTCATTGTATCAAATGCTGCAATGTTTTTATTGTTCGCATGTTTTTATTTCTCTTGCGATGCGTTTGAAAAATTAGCATGGCTGTCCAACAAAATTCGATATATTTCAAAAAATATATCCAAATACTATGCCGTTCATATCGTGATTTTTTTATTTTTTTCAGCCTGTTTTGAATTTAAAGGAATAAGCATTCTGGGCTGTATCGCAATGTTTCCAGTGGGAATGTTCCTCACGGACATGCTCGTAAAAATATATAATAGCTGGAAATAAAACACCGTATTGTATACAAGATAAAAAGGAAGGCTAAAAAATACGCTTCACCAGATTAGGGCATTGCGCGTGATGGTCAAATGCAATCCAATGGGCGAAGCGACTGGTGTAGGTGCTTATGTTGCACTTTAAAAAAATATCCTTTTTAGCAGACGGATGAAGAAAAGGTTAAAAATGATTGCATAAAAGTGGGTCGGCATTATAAAATAAGTTGCACGAAAAATAAAAAAGGCTGTTACAAAAGAGTGACAGCCTTTTTGCTATGTGTAAAGATATGTTCAGTAGATTGAGCGTGTGCATTCAGGGGAAAAATGTTCTTTATTTTCCGTCATACACAGCATCATCCAAAAGGTTTTCTGTTTTGGCAACAACGACAGTGACTGCAGCATCACCCACCACATTGCCTGCACAACGGAGCATGCCTGCAAGGCGATCAATGCCCATCAAAAGCCCGATGGCTTCTACTGGGATGCCCAGTTGAAGAATAATCATAGAAAGCCCCACCAAGCCTGCGCCAGGTACACCGGGGAGACCTATGGACAAGGATAACACCAACACACTGAGGGAAATCAGCATTTCGCCAGTTACAGCCACATTATAGATTTTGGCTAAGAACAGGCTGGAGAGTGCTAAATAAATGCAGGTGCTGTCCATATTGACTGTAGCGCCCAAAGGAATGGTGAAAGAGGATACTTTGGGGCTTACCCCTAACCTCTTTTCGCAAGTTTCCATAGACACAGGGATGGTTGCGTTACTACTGGAAAGGGAAAAGGCAGTGAGCATCAAAGGAAACAATTTTTTGAGCAAAATCAAGGGGTTTTTCTTGCCCATAATCATTGCGATGAGGCCATAACAGACGTACATTGCAGCAATGCTGACTACATATGTGCCAATGAGCCCCAAGAGAGAAATTAAAACATCTGCGCCAATTTGCATTACAATGGAAGTGATGGTTGCGACAGTGACTATGGGTAGAAATTTCACAATCACGGACATGCAATGGCTGAAAAGCTGATTGCAGGTTTCACAAATATCTCGTACAGGTTTTGCAACAGAGCCGATTGCAGATAACCCTGTGCCCAAAAAGAAACCTAAGAAAATAAGCTGCAACATATTCCCTTCTATAAAGGGCCTTACAAGATTACTGGGGAAGATGTCCACAATCATATTGACAAAAGATACTTCCACATTTCCAGAGACCACAGTGGTTGTTCCTGATACAATGTTTCCTCCTGCAGGTTGTAGCAAATAGAAAAAACCGATACCAATTGCGACGGCTAAAAAGCTTGTAAAAGTGTAAAGCCCCATCGTTTTAAGCCCTAATCGCCCCAAGTCGTGTATGTTATTAAAGCCAAATACACACGTAATGATGGAAAAAAAGACGACTGGTACCATAACGAATTTGAGCAAGCGCATGAAAATATCTTTGACAGGGTTTAATACAAATTTTGAAAGCCCACTCATCATTTCGGGTGTCAAGGTATAACGGAGCACCAAGCCTAAAAGGATGGCGACAGCAAAGGCTGCCAAATTGATGTAGAGCAATTTGTTTTGCCCTGTTTCAACGGATAAGGTGAGTATATTGGAATTTTTGCCTCTGCGATAAACAATGTTGTTTTTATAGGCACGCAGGATGTTGATTTGCAATTTTTTTAGCTGATCCACTTCGTCTGTGACGTCTAATTCCAAATCTTCACGAAGCTCCTCCAAAGGGTTGTAGCTTTTACCATCTGCAAGGATACGAACAGAAATATCCCCCAGATGCTTTACAATGCGGATTTTAATATTTCCCTCTTGTGGGTCGTTCGTATAAAGCATCTCCACAAAGTCTTCCACCAACATGGTGGCGTGCATCACTTGCCGTTTGTTTTTTACTTGATAACTAAGGAGGGCTTTTTCGGTAAATTGAGCTGCTTCACTGCTACACGTGGGTCCTTTTTGTAAGGTACAATTCATGTTTCATACTCCTTTTCATTCGTTTTTTATGTTGTGTAAGCTTGATAAACCATGCAAAATGTGTTTAAAATACAGTTGATTTAAACATGATTATAACATACAATAGAGCATTTTTCAATGTTTTTAAATTGTTTTTTTAAAATCCCAATAACGACCCATTCACACACGAAAAATGCTCATTTGCGCACAACACGTAAAA
>CAYTPJ010000094.1:0-8551 GCA_964439755.1 uncultured Oscillospiraceae bacterium | reverse complement strand
AATTTGCTTTAGACAGGGCAATAAAAACAAAGAAAACGCGCATTCTTTATGTGATTCCATATAATAGCATTATTGACCAAACAGTGCAGGTGTTGGAAAATATATTTAAAGACAGTGCAGATATATTGCGTCATCAATCGAGCTATACATATGATGATGCTGTTTCTGTGGATGAAGAAGAAAGTATATTGCATATAAAAGCTTGTGAAAATTGGGATGCGCAATTCATTGTAACAACAGCTGTACAGTTCTTTTCGTCATTGCATGCAGACAAGAGAAAACAACTGCGTAAAGTGCACAATATGCAAGATAGTATTATTTTATTTGATGAAGCGCATTTATTGCCGACTGCCTATTTGCAAACTTGCTTGCTTTCAATTTCATACATAACGAAGTATTTGCATTCAGAAGCCGTGATGATGACAGCGACCATGCCGGATTTTAGGGAACTCATGACACGATATACAGGGGAGAGTTTGAATATTGTAAATCTTGTGGAAGACCAAACTTCGTTTGGCATATTTAAACGATGTGATTATAAATATATTGGGAAACAATCGGAAGAAAGTATATTACAAAAAGCATATACAGGAAAAACTGTTTTGATTATTGTAAATGATAAGAAAACATGTAGAGCACTGTATGAATTAGCAAATACCACACATAAAAAGTATCATTTATCTACATGGATGACATCAGAAGATAGAAAAAATGCTATTCGAGAAATAAAACAAAATTTGGAGAATAAAGAACAAGATATTCTCGTATTTTCTACTTCGCTGATTGAGGCAGGTGTCGACCTTGATTTTGAACTTGTGATGCGTGAAATGGCAGGGCTGGATAGTCTTTTGCAAGCAGGGGGGAGATGCAATCGAGAAGGCAAATTGGAACATGCGACAACGTATATTTTTGAAAGAGAGAATGCTGCTTTGCCTCGTATAAATGGGGATAAAATCAATATAACAAGAGACTTAATCAAAACGTATGACGATATATCTTCCTCTCTTTGTGTTCAGGCTTACTATGAGCGTTTATATTTTTCAAATGTACAGGATGTAACGAAAAACACATTATCCAATCAGTGTAATTGTCCAAAGCCTTATCAAATACCTTTTCGGACATACAGTCAATCATTTAAAATTATAGAGGAGCATACTTTCTCTGTGATTGTACCTTTTTACGATGAGAAGGCAAAGTATATATGTGAAAATTTTAAGAAAATGCAAATTTCGGATATTCGCTATTTGCAGAAATTTGCATGTACAGTATCTATTTATGATTATAAGAATTTGTTAGAGCAAGGTGTTATTCAAAGAGAAGCATCCGGCCTTCAAATTCTTACAAATAAGGATTACTACGACAGACAAACAGGCATTCAATTTGGAGGAAAGGATGTGTTTTTGTAATGGAAATGAAAAGGACAACAGAAAGGAGGAAATGTAATGAATGATTTCAAAATTGTTGTGGAAGGACCTTATGCATCTTTTAACAGACCCGAAATGAAAGTAGAGCGTGTGAGCTATGATGTGCCCACGCCTTGCGCTTTAGAAGGTATGCTAAAGAGCATATATTGGAAACCTGCTATACGTTATGTGATTGATCAAATTGTGGTGTTTCATCCGATTGATTTTATCAACATTAGACGTAATGAAGTGAAAGACAAGGTGCTTTTTTCTGCAGTAAAGGCAAAAATGCAAGGAAATGACAAGGATATTTCAATTTATGCGCTGGATAGTCGCAGTCAAAGAGCGGCAATGGTGCTTAAAAACGTCAAATACGGCATACAGTTTCACTTTGAAAAAACAGGTATTCGCTCGGAGGAAGAAGAAAATTGCAATGCAATTGAAAAGCATTGTGCGATCTTGGAAAGGCGGCTGGAAAAAGGGCAATCTTTTAGACAACCTTGTTTCGGGTGCAGTGAATTTCCTGTTCAAAAAATCCAACGGGTAGAAAATTTTGATTTGTCAACTGTGCATCCGTACATACTCGAAAAGGAGGATGTGGACTTGGGGTATATGCTTTACAGTTTGGAGTTTTTAGATGGTGGTAGACCAATCAACAACGACTATGAGCATCCTAAGTATTCAGATAAGGCAAATGCAGTGTACTATCGTCCACACATGAAAAAAGGTGTCATTGACGTGCAAAAGTATAAGGAGGAGAGAAAATGTTGATACAAGCCTTATACGATTACTACGACATATTGAAGGAAAAAGGTGTTGTTGTACCAAGCAATTACTCTGTTCTTGATGTGACATACAAAATTAGCCTTCGATTAGATGGCACAATGGATGATATTATAGATGCACGAACCCCTCATGAAATTGAAGCAAAAAAAGGAAAAGTCAAAACGGTGCTTGAAAAAACACCAATGACAATCATGAGACGGAGTCAGAAGACATGTATTGATGCTAATTTTGTGGAGCATAGGCCTCTGTATATTTTTGGACTAAATGAAGATAAGGCCAAACTTCAGCCAAATGACAAAAAGACCATCAAGTCACATGAAGCATTTGTTCAGAAAAATTTGCAGTCCATAGAAGGCGTACACTCTCCCATTGTGGATGCTTATCGAAATTTTATTCAAACGTGGAACCCTGAAAATGAATGTGAAAATGCATTGCTACTGGATTTGGGCAAGTCATATAGCGTTTCTAACTATGTGTTTTGTTTATCTGGCCATCCTCATATTCTCTTGCACGAAGATACTTCTTTGAAACAGAAATGGGAGGCAGTATCATTAGCACAAGAGCAAAGTGATTGTGATAAAATACAGTGTGGCATCACAGGAAACTATGAAGAAATCAGCCGTTTGCATAATAAAATCACTGGATTTCCAGGCGGATTGGCAACAGGCAATGTGCTGATTGGCTTTAACAATCCCTCTGAACTTTCGTATGATAAAGAACAGAGCTTTAATAGCAATATATCAAAGCTTGCTATGGAAAGATATACTACTTCTCTAAACTATCTTCTAAAATCAAAAATGCACAGACATATTGTGGAAGATATGACGGTGGTACATTTCGCCATGTCGAGGGAAAACAAATATGATACGTTGCTTAATGCGCTTGCGTTTGATGTTGACGATAAAATGGATGCAGATGAAACAGACAATGCATTGAGTGATATTCTTCAAGACATAAAACAAGGGCAGTTTTTGAGAGATGTAAGTGTATTTGATCCATCTGTGGATTTTTACATTTTGGGGATCAAACCAAACGCTGCAAGGCTTTCTCTGAAATTCATATATCATAAGTCTTTTGGTGAATTGTTAAAAAATACGATGCAACATCAAGAAGACATGCGCATAAGCGAAAAGGAAAAACATGTGCCTTTATATTGGATTACAAAGGAACTTGTATCTCCTAAGAGCACAAACCAGAAAGTTTCCCCTGCTTTGGTTAGTAAGCTTTTTGAGAGTATATTAAATGGATATGCTTATCCAACTGCTTTGCTCCAAACAGTTGTACAACGGATTAAAGCGGACCAAGACACAGAAACGAATGCATATGTTAAAATCAATGCAACACGTGTAGGGCTTATAAAAGCGTATCTCAATAGAAATGCAAGGTTGCATCAACAAAAGGAGGAATTTACATTGGCTTTAGACAGAGAAAACACGACCCCGGCTTACCTTTGTGGACGATTGTTTGCTGTGCTTGAAAAGTTGCAAAAAGATGCTTCGGGAGGTAATTTGAACAGAACAATTAAAGATTCATACTTTGCCTCAGCTTCATCAAGACCTGCAATTGTTTTTCCGAAACTTATTCGATTGGCGCAAAACCATTTAAATAAGGCTAAATATTCGGGTTATGCAAATGCGACAATGGGAGAAATTATGAACAAACTTTCGGGCGCTTTTCCCGATGTTCTTTCTTTAACAGATCAAGGAAAATTTGTTTTGGGGTATTACCAACAAGCTTTTGAAAAACATCAAAAAAACGAAGAAAAAGAAGGAGAAGAATAAAATGACTATTCAAAATACATATCAGTTTACAATGCTCTTTGACGTAACCAATGGCAACCCAAATGGAGACCCAGATGCAGGCAATGCACCACGTATTGACCCTGAAACAGGATATGGATTTATTACTGATGTTTGCTTAAAGAGAAAAATAAGAGATTATGTGGACTTGGTGAAGGAAAATGAAACAGGTTACCAAATTCTTGTTAAGCCAGATAAGTCGTTGAATGAAAAATTTAAAGGCGCATACATTGCCTGTGATTTGGAAACGGGTAAAAAAGGAAAAAATAAGGATGATGTATTGACTGCAAGAAATTTTATATGTAAGAATTACTTTGATGTGCGTGCATTTGGTGCTGTTATGTCTACTGGGGATGATCCTTGTGGTATTGTAAGAGGGCCTGTACAGATTAATTTTGCGCAAAGTATATCCCCTGTGAGCAGTCAAGATGTGACCATCACAAGGCAAGCAAGAACAACAGAGGAACGGACGGAATCGGGAAACACAGAAATGGGTAGAAAAACAATTTTACCATATGCGCTGTATCGTGCAGAAGGATATATTTCGGCACCTCTTGCACAAAAGGTGACAGGGCTTTCGGAAGAAGATGTGGATTTGCTTTTCCATGCCATTGTGAATATGTTTGAGTTTGACCATAGTGCCGCAAGGGGCAAAATGTGCATGAGAAAATTGTATGTATTTAAGCATGACAGTGTGCTCGGCAATGCACCTTCTCACATCCTCTTTGACAAAATCAAGGTGGAAGAACGAGCAGAAAACACACCACCACGTAAGTTTGAGGACTATTTGGTGACGGTGGATCGGGAGATGCCCAAAGGTGTTCAGCTCATCGAAAAGATATAACCATGTGCCAAATTCAATTGCGGGATATCCAGCATTTTCTCTATTGTAAACATCGCTTTGGGTTGATGAAAATCAACTGCTCATGGGCAGAAAATTACTTTGTGATAAAGGCAAATTTGATGCATGAAAATGTGCATGATAAAACAGCTTCATACGTTTCGAGAGGCAAAAAAATGCTGACTTCACTCTCTGTGTGTAACGAAGCAGAAGGATATGACTTGTATGGCGTTTTAGATTGTTTGGAACTTCAAGAGGATAAAAATGGTGTGCGTGTGGATAATTCCAACAAAAAATACAATCTTTGTATTGTCGAATACAAACCCTCAGCACCCAAAACGGGAGAATTTCGATTTGAAGATGCCATGCAAGTTTTTGCACAAAAAATATGTGTGGATGCTATGTTTCATTGCAATTGTAAGGCGATGATTTACTATGGAGATACAAAGAGGAGAGAAATTTTGCCTTTTGATGAGCAATATGCATACTATGATGGACAGTTGAAAGAAACACTTTGTGCCATGCGTTCTGTATTGGCACAAGGTGTTATTCCGCCGATTGAAACTACGAATAGATGCAATGGTTGCTCCTTGAAAGACCTTTGCATACCTTCTGTAAAAGGAAAGAACTCTAAATTGCGTGCAGATATTTTGAAATTGTTGGAGGAGTGCACATGCGAAAATTGTTGAACACGCTTTATATAACGAGAGAGCAAGCTTATCTGTTTTTAGATGGTGAAAATATCGTTTGCAAGATGGAAAATGATGAGAAATTTCGTATGCCTTTTGACAACATTGAAAATATTGTTTGTTTTAGTTATTTAGGTGTTTCTCCTGCATTGATGGGCAAGTGCGTAGAAAAACTCATCCCCATTGTTTTTCTATCTCCTCAAGGACATTTTCTTGCAAGAGTTCAAGGAAATACAAAAGGTAATGTGGTATTAAGAGTGCAACAATTGGATGTGTTTAGGGAAAAATCACTTGAACTTGCTCAAAATACAGTGGCTACAAAGATGACGAATTGCATCAGTGTGATTAAAAGGTCTTTACATGATCAAGAAAAGTTACGTGAAGATAAAGATATCTCTTATTGTGTGGATTATTTAAAAGATATGGTACACAAGGTATTTAATTCACATAGTTTAGAAGAAACACTGGGGTTAGAAGGGAACGCAGCGCATCAATATTTTCGTATATTCGGAAAACTGTTTTCAAATCAAGAGAAAATTTCTTTTACTGCACGTTCTAAACGTCCACCACTCGACCCAGTCAATGCTGTCTTGTCTTTTGTATACACAATTTTCACAAGCGAGTTTCAATCTGCTTTAGAAACAGTAGGCTTAGATAGCTATATTGGGTATTATCATCAAATGCGCAGTGGCCGTGCATCATTGGCTTGTGATTTGGTGGAAGAAACAAGGTGCATTGTTGAAAGATTTGTTTTGACATTGTTTAATCTAAAAATTTTGAGTGAAAAAGACTTTGATTTTGAAGCTTCAGGCGCTGTCTTTTTGAACAAGGAGGGAAGAACAAAAGTACTTACAAAATGGCAAGAAAAAAAACGGACAGACATTCAACACCCTTTTTTAAAAGTTAAAATACAATTTGGTTTGTTGCCTTATGTACAAAGTAATTTGTTGGCAAAATTTGTCCGTGGAGAAATACAAGAATACCCCTCTTATTTGCAAAAATAAAGGAGTGACTTTACTATGATGGTCTTAATTAGTTATGATGTCAATACGACGGATTCAGAAGGGAAAACTCGTCTTCGGAAGGTTGCTAAGGAATGTCAAAACCATGGACAAAGAGTACAATATTCAATGTTTGAAGCAGATATAGACTATGGAAAATTTCTCAAAATGAAGAGTAGATTGCTCCAAATTATTGATGCAGAAAAAGATAGTCTACGATTCTATTACTTGGGGAACAATTGGGAAAGGAAAATAGAACACGTAGGTGCAAAAGAAACTTATAATCCAGAAGGGGTTATTATATTATAAATATTAGGCGAACATACAGTGTATGCAAATTTTCTCGTACGTTCGCCTGAAATAACACGGAAAAAAAGCATGTAAAACGACTTGAATGGAGTTGATTTAATATTGTAATAATCCGTGTCCACCTCATGTGGTGGTGCTCTGCTAAAATACTACAATATTTTGCGGCGCACCCCCTCGTGGGGTGTGTGAGTTGAAATACAGCCCTTTTAAGAGCATTTGAGGGCTATAGGAGCGCACCCCCTCGTGGGGTGTGTGAGTTGAAATGTTTGACGTAAAGACCACGGCAAACACGCTTGAAGGCGCACCCCCTCGTGGGGTGTGTGAGTTGAAATCCTTTTCATTTTTGGAGCGTTGGGCATACAAATAGGCGCACCCCCTCGTGGGGTGTGTGAGTTGAAATATACTTATAATGTAAAGGGTGCACCCCTACATGTGCGCACCCCCTCGTGGGGTGTGTGAGTTGAAATAGAAGGCAAACAGAGCAGATGTATAACGGCATAAGCGCACCCCCTCGTGGGGTGTGTGAGTTGAAATTTTTGGTTGCTTTTGGTTCTTCTTTTGGGTCTTGCGCACCCCCTCGTGGGGTGTGTGAGTTGAAATTGCACGTGTTTTAGAGTCTGCCCGAAGCAGTGCAGCGCACCCCCTCGTGGGGTGTGTGAGTTGAAATGCTTCATCGCTCTTGGTAAACACATTCAATGTTGCGCACCCCCTCGTGGGGTGTGTGAGTTGAAATTAAAATGCGAGGGTCAGCATCTTTCAGCGCCTTAGCGCACCCCCTCGTGGGGTGTGTGAGTTGAAATTGAGCACTTGTGCAAATTGTTTCTTTTCCCTTGGCGCACCCCCTCGTGGGGTGTGTGAGTTGAAATTTATGGTGAACACATTGTTAGGTGTCATTTTCGCGCACCCCCTCGTGGGGTGTGTGAGTTGAAATTCACGTCAATTTTTTTGCCTTTTTCCTTTTGCCGCGCACCCCCTCGTGGGGTGTGTGAGTTGAAATAATCCCCAATTCGCACCCATCATACAGCACGTTTCCGCGCACCCCCTCGTGGGGTGTGTGAGTTGAAATTAAATCGGATCGGTCTGCTTGCAAGTTCTGCGTCAAGCGCACCCCCTCGTGGGGTGTGTGAGTTGAAATATCTGGATGCCTGCGCACGTGATCCACGTGGTGCGCGCACCCCCTCGTGGGGTGTGTGAGTTGAAATTACACACACATGATAATCCTTTCTTTTGGTTTTTCGCGCACCCCCTCGTGGGGTGTGTGAGTTGAAATTTTGACCCTGAAGAGGGTGTGTGTGCACGATTTAATGGCGCACCCCCTCGTGGGGTGTGTGAGTTGAAATTTGTATAATAACATCACCTACCAAAAGTAGGCAAGCGCACCCCCTCGTGGGGTGTGTGAGTTGAAATAAAGTAGAAACGCAAATTTGCAAAATGCTCCGTGCGCACCCCCTCGTGGGGTGTGTGAGTTGAAATTCCCCCCCCGTGTAGCCGTTAGGTCAGCTTGAATGCGCACCCCCTCGTGGGGTGTGTGAGTTGAAATCTAATTTCAGTTTTGTTATATCCCCATTTGTCAGCGCACCCCCTCGTGGGGTGTGTGAGTTGAAATTAGGGTCATCACTTTTGATAATTCCACTATCTGGCGCACCCCCTCGTGGGGTGTGTGAGTTGAAATTTTGTGTTAAAAATACAGTGTTATCAACGGTTTTGCGCACCCCCTCGTGGG
>CAYTPJ010000093.1:0-8557 GCA_964439755.1 uncultured Oscillospiraceae bacterium | reverse complement strand
ATTAATAGCCGTTTTTTTGAATAAAAAATCAAAAAAAGAGTTTATATTAAGTATACTATACAGAAAATGAAAAGTCAAATTATTTTATGAAAAGAATTGGAATGAAAAGGGAGGAAAAGTCTGTCGATATACCAAGAAAATACATGCGAGAGGGATCGACAAGCAAAAAAGGAATGAAAGATGCATAAATATACGTGGTTAAAATAGGTTGGTCATGGAGTTATCTTGCATTCCCCAAGTTTCTCTTTCTACCCATTTATCATCTCGATGTTTAAAGACGATGACGGAATCACGTTCGGGGCGAATATATTCTTTCAAGTCGTTTTCAAGAGAAAAACACTGTGCAGAGGAGAGAGAACCTTCAAAAACGGATTTTTGAATGTGTGTCAAGTATCGTTTACAAGTTTTGAATACCTTGGAAGAGACCCATTGCCCTTTTTCGTCCCCTTCGATATCGTACACAAGAATGATATACAAAACTTTTTTCTCCTTTATCTTTGTATTGAATTGGAAATGTGAATGAGCATTTAGCGTTTTTTCGTGTAGCACAGAGAACTGAAATAGATTCTCGATGTGCACACATGAGTATTTTATCGAAGGTATAACTATTTTACCACCATATTTCAAAACCTTTATATGCTTTTTCGTCATATAAATGCTTAATCAATTTATAACATTCAAGGCGGATGAGATGTGCATAACTGACAGAGTGATTGAGGGAACGGTGCTTGATGGTTGTTTGGATTTTTTCATCATAGGCTTTAACGATTGTTCTTCTTGCTTGTTCTTTTAGAAAACATCCACCTTCAAAGGATTCGAAACTGTCTAACGTAATTTGTTTTTTATTGAGCAAAGAAAAGAGTAGTCTATCAGATAATAAAGGTTTAAAGACCTCGGATATGTCTAAGCAAAGAGAAAAACGTCTACTACCCGGTTCGTGCAAATAACTAATGGCTGGATTTAATTGTGTTTTGTACACTTCACGAAGCGTGGTCGCATATACGAGTGCGTTGATGAAAGAAATGAGGCTGTTCACCATGTTGTTGGGTGGATTGTATACACGATGTGTAAAATCTGTGCCTTCGGGCAGAATTTCTGACCATGCTTGATAGTAATTGTTTCTAATATTCCCCTCAATGCCCATCAATTCAGGGATGGTAGTAGAGCATGGAATTTTCAACTTGAGCTCAGTCATAGAGGATAGGCAAGCTGTTATGTCAGCTCCTCGGCGTGCATAATATTTTAAATTGCGCAACATATTGGAACTGCCTGCAAGGAGGAACTCTTGTGCAATTTTCATGCGTTTTGTTTGATTACTGTAAAATTCCACTTGTTTTACCAGCGTTGCGCCAGATATAAGCTGTTCTTTCGGATAAAAACTGCCTGTGTAATTTCCGTAATAATCAAAATAATGCATTAAAATACCGTGTTTGCTCAAGAAACTGTAAAAATGTGAATTGGTTTGAATTTGGCTAAAACAAAATATCTCATGCACTGTTTCAATGGGCACGTCTTTGACTGTGTTGTCAGGGAAAATAAGACGGAGAGTATAATCCTTTTGTTGTAATGTAACGGGATTGGTCAGATAAATGGATTTTTGTATCATGCCTTTTTCTCCTTTTTACATCGCACAAAGTTCGTAATATGCACATTTAGAACAAAATTTGTATGGCTCATATGCTGGAGGGGAGGGGCGGTCTATGATGGCTTGAATATCTGCTAATGTGTGTTGAATGTATTTGACGTCATCTAAAGAAAAATAAACTGTTTCTTTTACATGATTTTCCATGTAGTGAATAACGCCTTCACGAACAGGGATGCCTGCTTGGTGTAATTTATACAGATAAAATTTCACTTGTGCCTTTGCTGCCTCGGGCATAGTATGCGCTTTTTTGATTTCGTGTACATATTGACCGTTGACAATAAAGTCTAAATCAATACCTTCAATGGAGCGATGATGTTTTTCACGTTTGAAGCTGTGCGCATCGTACTCTTTTCCTATTTGCACATCTTCATTTTCTGCTTCCATCTCTATGCGATGCGCAAAATACCATAATTTTCTTTTGCATATGAAATAATAGGAAAACATCGTCCCAGTAATAATCCTTTCCATATGAAAACATCCTCCGTATTAGTAGAGTGTACATTTTGCAATCAGAAAAAATTGTCGTCTTCTTTTCTTTCTGACACAAGCCCTTCGCCTTGAAGAGAATTTTCATCAAAGATGTATTCTAAGTCAATGATATATACGCCTGTTTGGGGAATGAATTCGTGAGAAGAAATGTGTTTTTTGAACATTTTATAGTCCACAGAAAGGGTATATTCAAGTATTTCTTTTCGGATGATTTCTTTTTCTAACAGCCCTTTGGCATTTTGGATGGCGTCATACCATACATCTTTTTGGTGTGCAAGGTTTTGAAAAATGCAATTTGGAATGACGGTACAGGTGAAAGGGATGTCTCGAAATAAATTTTCTGCCTCCTTTTTTCCAAAAGAATATATAGAAAGATTTTGAAGACTATCTATTTGCGAGATGATATCATTATAGTATTTTGAGGAAAGTAATTGTGTGTTTTTTTCTGGATGAAAGACTGCAGACATCATGTTTTCCTTGAGATTGACTTCTTGCGTTTCAATTAACAACTGATCATCGTATTGCTGTACAGCTTGTTTTGTCCATGTGTACAACTCTTTTGGAATGACATGATTTCCCCCTGTGTCATCATTGTCATACACAAAAATATTGGGCTGTGCATGGTCGATATTTCTACTTCTGTAACACCTGCCCATGCGTTGGAGCAAGCTATCCATACTACACATTGAGGTGTGAATTTCGTCAAAGTCCACGTCCAAGCTTGCTTCCACAATTTGTGTGGTAATCCAAATACCACATTTTTTTTGTCGCTTATTGTCGTTGGGGGCAAAAGCAAGTATTTGTTCTTCTAACAAAGCTCTGTCTTTTTTGATAAAACGAGCGTGAAAAATGTGTGTGTTTTCTTGAACGTTTAATTGTGCGTATATAGCTTGCGCTTTTTTTATTGTGTTGACAATGATCAGCACACGTTTATCTTTAGCACTTTTTAGTATACGATCTGTGTCAAAATCTGAAGGCACCCATTTTAAACGGTGCCTATATGCATATTGACCAACGAATGATTGGAAGGTAATTTGCATGTTGAGTTTGTTCTGCATGATGTCGAGCAAGAAGTGTGGGAAAGTTGCCGTCATGATGGCAATTTTTCCATCCAATTGTATTACTTGTTTCAGGCTACAAAGCATGGTGGCAATCGTTTGTGGTGCGTACATTTGTATTTCGTCTACAACAACGTGTGCCTTTCTCTGTGCGACAAGCAATTTTTCATAGCCGTTGTACAAAAAAGCAGTTTTTAGAATTTGGTCTGCCGTTGTGACCAATAAAGGCGCTGTCAATTCCTTGGAAAGCAACATCTGTTCAAGGCTTGATTGTTCTTCCTTTTTGTCGAGCAGAGCATAAAAGGAATCACTGTGCAAAAGTTGAGCACTTGAATAGCCTATATCTGACTGAATGCGATGAAAAATGCAATTGATGGCTACTTTTAAAGGTAAGGTATAAAACAATTTAGAAGCCCCTCCCCACAAGAGGGCAGCCTCTGTTTTGCCACTACCAGTGGGGGCGACAACGACAACGTTTTGATCTGAATGTGCCTGCATAAAGGCTTGAACAGGTGTTAAAGTATATTTTTTTTCTTGGAGCATATTGAATGTTTGCTCTCTGACATTTTGAACGTTTGCATTAGAAATGGGCATTTCCAAATATGGAATGCCTGCGCTTGCACCATGATCTAAACGATTGAGCATACCTTTTAGGATGATATATTCTTTTGAAAGCAAGGTTTTTTTGTGCTCATCTGACTGTGGGACGGTGGATGCAAAAAACTTGTACATTCTAATCGCTCTTTGAGATAGGGTCAAGTTTAACGTTCGTGCAAGTGGTTGCAATTGAGAAAGTGCAGATGCGATTTTTTCAATATCTGTGAACCCTTCGCCACGGTCATGGTGAAATAAAATGGCTGTTCTTATCAGCTGTATTTCTTGCTTAGATAAGCTCTGAATAGGTTCGACAAAAAGAGGGCTTAGCCATCCATGATGCACAAAGTTTGAATTTTTGTGCCCTTGGAGTAGATTTTGAAAACCCTCTTGTAATTTGCCATAGTCATGATACAAACAAGTGTATTGCAAGAGTTCCCACATTTTTTCATCTACAAAATCGGGGAAGCAATCACGAAATTGGCACAGCAAACGAAGCAGTGCATTGGTATGCTGTGCCAATGATTGTTTGGGATGACTTTTGGCTAAAAAGTTTTCAGGAATCAGGCAAGAAACACAAAGTTGTGTTGATTGTCCTTCCATAAAAATGTGTTCTCTCCTTCTTCGTCATAAAGTGCATCCACGGTTGCACTTGCAAGCACAGTGTCCACCTTTTTTGTCCAGCGCCGAAAACCGTTTTCTATTGTAAAGGATTTGTTTAAAAGGTAATGTGTGCCTTGCGCAATGCCTTTTTGGATGGCATCAAGAGGCACGTACCCTTGATAGAGGTTTGTTTGAGGCAAACTATCCTCGTCTTCCTCTAATACAATGGGGGTTATATCTGTTTCCTCGACACGGTCAATGCGCAAAAGGTCTTCATATCGCCCTAAGGATAAGAAATGTTTTGGATTTTTCAAACCTTCCAAAACCCTGTCAAAATCTTCTTTTTCTGGAACAATATGTAAAAGAAGGTGCACATCTGTTAAAAGCTCTGTGTTCATGGTGCCACGATTGACGCCATAACTGCTACCGTCTTTTGTAGTGACTTGAACTTGATGACGGGAGGCATCGTATTTCATTTGCTGATTTAAATTATAGTGTGTGGACATGTCACAAACGGTGGAAAACACATGCCCTTGTACGCTGACATCCATGGGGTGGTAAGAGGTGAAACCGCATGCTGCATGTACCATCCCAATCACAGTGGAATAAGGGGGGAGGGGATAAGTTTCACGATAGGCAAGCGCGCCTACTCGACGATAGGAAACCATATCTTGGTGCGCAAGTATGCGAATGCCTCTTTTCACATTATCCTTCATACGCCTTTACCACGGCTTTTTTAAGTGCGTTAAACATGTCCCCCACATGTTCTGCGTGAAGGTCCGATTTTATATTCTTTTCATTTTCAAACATGCCTGCAACTACACCACAGAGTGTGTTGTCTGCAAGGTCTTGATTGCCTGCCATCGTGCTGAGCAAAAGGTCTAAGTCAATGGCATTCTTTTCGACCTTCACTCGCCCTTCAAAATATGGATTTTTCCTTGCATACACGCCACCAATTGCGAATACAGGGGCTAAGTTTTCACGACGTCCTTTGATGTCACGATACAAATAGCATATGCCCTCCAACAAATGGCATACTCTTTCTGCCTTTTCTTTTTGAGTGATTTCAATGTTGCCATCTATACCCACTCTATCTAAATCAATGGTGATGGTGTAGCCGTAAAGGCTTTGATGAATTTCGCTTTGAGCAATGTTGTTGCCTGTACCTTCCTTGCGCTTTGCCAGACCCATGTTTGTTAAGAAATCAAGTTCACCACGATATGGCTCTAAAGCAATGGCGTGGCTCAAACGAGCAACGGCACTTCGTGTGGTGGCATTGTCGCCTTTGGTGGTCTTCATATACCCAAAAAGGTCGATTTCAGGGCTTGTTTTGATTGTGGTTTCGGGGCTGAACTGCACGACTGTTTTATCTCCACTACCTTCTGTTTTGATGGGCGTATCATCCCATTTTAAAAGATTGACGAGGCTATAACGCAAAGCTTGTCTTGAAATATAAGAGTATGTTTTACCACCATCACGAGTGAGCTTTTTTAATGTGGTGATGTTGCCGAACCCTTCACCATAGTTTGCAGAGCCTCCTTCAAAAAGAATGCTCAAAGTAAGTGCTGGATATTTCATGTTTGTTTCCTCCTTATTCTACTGTATCTTTTTTCTGATAGTCAGGATTGCCATTTAGCCCTAAAATGTAACTGTAAGCGGCTTCTTGAAAGGTTTCTTTTTCAAGCAAGGCTTGAATGAGTTGTTGAGGGATTTCTTTGTTCAGCCCCATGTACATGCGAACGATGGTGTCTGTAAAATCTGTAGCGTTTTCTGTTCGTGCCAAGTTGAGCAAGGCGTACGCATACCCTTTTAGAACATTTTCGTTTTTTTCACCTTGCCCTCCCACATATTCTTTGCGCAGTGCATAGCCACATCTTGCCATGTCTTTATTTCTGGCATATGCGATTTTGTTGTTTGTTTGCATTTGTTCCACTCCTTCATACATATTTTTTTCATGCGCATTTAATTGTATCAACATACCCACCCAAGGGACAAATGTGTTTCCTGTAAACGCAGTGGACAAGGCGAGGTGTATGAGCTCAAAAAGATTTTGCCCTTTCATCACGCAGTCCATGCTTTCTTCAAACATGTTTAATTTCGAGTGTTCGTTATCACTTATTTTTAGTTTGCAATGAATGAGTGCGTTGAGTATTTCTCCGCTGCATTTAAAGAAAGCAATTTTATGCGCATCTAATATTTCAGACGAATAGAAAACTTTCTCTTTTTTTCTAATTCGGCTTAGAATTTGAATGCTATTGGGTTGATATACGCTTTGCCTTTTCTTTGCTTCGTTTTCCGAAGTGCGTACAATGGCATAGTAATTTTTGCTTCTTTGATTTTGATGGAGGTTTTGAAGTTCGTGTATGGCAGTGTCTTTGGTGTTCAATTCAATGAGTGCTTCAATGCTGTCATTCCTGTTGATGATTGTGCCGATTTCTCCTGCGATGGAAAACCCAATAGGTAAACAAGCATATGCCAATGCACACAAGGGGCATAGGTAGGTATCAGGTTTAAAATTCCAATAGTTACTTTTTTTTCGCGCATCGTCTACCCCTACGTCGCACAACCAAGTCATGGGCTTAGACAGGCTTGAGTGCATAGCACACCCACATTCCAAGCAAAATGCAGTTTTCTTACGTGTATCTTCTTTACAAAATGCAATGCATGGATCAACAAAAGCTTCCTTAAAGGATAATGGGATGGACCGTGTCAAATTTTTTATTTGGAACATGGCCATGTTTTCCCAGTATCGCTGAATGATCGAATACATGATATCTTTCATATAAAACACATTTTCATGTTTGTGAAAATATTCGACAATAGGTGCAACTGCTTGTAAAAAAGCTGGAATGTCAAAAATACCTTTGGTAGATTTTGTTTTTTTTACAGCATCTAAACAGTCTAAAGGAGATAAACTGTTATCATTTGCAATGGTGTATCCTGCTTTATAACTGTTGGACTCGACTTTTCTTTTGAGCAATTCAAAGCAGTCTTTTACATCTTTTTGGTCGCTTTTTTCTGTTAAATCATTTGCTTTTACAAAGAAACTATACAGCGCAGTGTTCTTTTTAAAACGTTCTACCATTACTTCTTCCCATGCAAATTCAAACCCCTCTAAAAAGCGCTCGTCAAACAAGAGATCAGCACCTTCGTACAAGGGCACAGATAGATGAAGCCTTTCCTTTTGCTTTTCCAATACTTTGTACAGGCTCAGCAAGGCGGCGTTGTACAAGGCATGGTTTAACCGTAACCTATGAATCACTTGCTTGACCTCCTTTTGTGATGGTGAACATTCCAAAACCCTCAGAATGTCTTGGGCCTACGCCACAAGAAAGCAAATAGTTTGCAAGTGAGGCAGGGCAATGAAAAATGCCATGACCTATTGTGCAAGGAATTTTGTTGCCATAATGTGTAACAATGGTTTTTTTAAAATTTCCTTCTAAACGAATAGGGGTTTTTATAGGAAAAGATACATTGAGCTTTTCGAGCTGTGTTTGAATGCATTGCGCAAGCACCTTGTCAAAATCTTCCTCTCCGTAAGAAAAATACCAAGGTATTTCTTCACCGTTTACTTCTTTTTTGCCACGCACAACAAGAGGAGAAAGCCAACTGATTTCAATGGCATTTGCGTATGCCATGTTCTCTTTGGCATAATAAATTTTTGTAATGCTCATGTCGCCATAGGTGCTTGGGTGCACATGAAAACAGTGCTTTTTAAGCGCATTGTACATTTTGACACCCAAAAGTGTGTCTGCAAACGAAATTTGCAAAATAATTAAAGGTTCGTCTAACTGAATTTTGTTATCATTGGGATAAAATTTACATTTTGGAAACTTTACAGAAAATGTAAAAGGCTTCATCTGGTTCGTGTCATATAATTTATGAAGCAATGTGGGGTCGTGCTGCTGAATAGCACTTTTAATGAGGCTGGTGATTGTGGTGCGATATTCTAATGGGAGCGTGAGGGGACATACGATCGTACAATCAAATCTCAAAAGATAACCTCCTTTGTATTGTCTAATTATTGTATTAAATGTATCATGGGGTCTGTATATATTGTAGTATAAATTTGTATTTATGTCAAGTAATTTAGTCCTAAAAATAAATATTTTGTCTACGAGCGTCAAACATAGGTTACACTTTGTGCAATGAAAAGCAATGTGGTCAT
>CAYTPJ010000092.1:6931-8579 GCA_964439755.1 uncultured Oscillospiraceae bacterium | reverse complement strand
GTTGGACAATTTATATCACAAGATTTAAGCGCAAAAAACATATAAAAAAAGTATTGACAAAAGAAAAAAGGCATGTTAGAATAGGAGCATGTAAACGATTACATGAGAGGGGCGTGCGAGTGAAAGCAACGATTTTGGATGTGGCAAGAGAGGCAAACGTGTCCACAGCCACGGTATCAAGGGTCATCAATGACAATTACTTTGTCAATCCGGACACCAAAAAGCGTGTGTTGGATGCCATAAAGAAATTAAATTATACAGTGAATTTGGCAGCAAAAGGGCTTAAAATGAATCAGACGCACGTCATTGGCTTTGTGGTGGCAGACCTTTTAAACAGCTACTTTGGCGCCATTGCTTCTGCGCTTGAGGGTTACCTTTTTGAACATGGCTATATGATGATTTACGTGGGAACTAACGAAAATG
Source organism: uncultured Oscillospiraceae bacterium (assembly GCA_964439755.1). Lineage (GTDB taxonomy): Bacteria > Bacillota > Clostridia > Christensenellales > Aristaeellaceae > CAYTPJ01. The sequence continues at coordinate 8,156 of CAYTPJ010000092.1, read as the reverse complement.
TGGAAAAGGAAAAGCAAGTGCTCAAAACGCTGAGAGAACATCAGGTGGACGGCATTGTGCTCTTGTCCAGTGCAGATAGAGAGGACGATTTAAAGTATTTAAAGAACATGGATACGCCCATTGTGCTTGTGGATTCTTTTGAAAAAAAGGGAAAGTATGACACGGTGTATGCCAATGAAAAGCAGGGGATGCAAGCGCTTACAGAGTATGTCATCTCTTGTGGAATTGATAAAATATTATACCTGAATGGCAACATGAAAGTCAGAACTGGGTATGACAGATTTTTGGGCTTTCAAGAAGGGATGAAACGTCATCATATCACCGTTCAAGAAGAAGATGTGTTGGAAGGGCGCTTTTCTAATGAACAGACGAAGAAATTGATGAAAGCGTATTTGAAGGACAACACTTTGTCTCATAAAGGGATTGTGTGCGCCAACAACTCTATGGCAGAAGAAGTGCTGTGTGAACTGCATGGAGCAGGCTTTTCCGTGCCTCAAGATGTGTTTTTAGCAAGCTATGACAAGGTGGCACGCACAGGGCTTTTGGAAAATGAAATCCCTTACATGGAGTGTGATGCCAAAAGCGTGGGCACCAAGGCAGGCGAACTGATTTTGCGCAGAATACAAGGTAAGGACGAAAAGTTGGAAACAATCAACTGTGTCATCAATAGAAAATTGGTGGAAGATAAGCAAAAATAAAAGAGAAACAAAGCGTTTCTTTCTTATTTGAGGCAAAAGTAAACGATTACTTTTTTAATAAATACAGAGATATATCGCATGAAAATGCTTTATATATACAAGAAAACAAACTTTTTTCCATAGGCAAAACAATTTTACAGAATTTTGAAAAGGAGCACAAAACATGCTGAACAATTTAGCAATGTTAGAAACCTACGAAACAGTGTCTGTAAGCCCTGAAAACATCACGGGGGAAAAGGGCAAAGGAGGGGCAACACCCCTTGAAAAAGGTACGGCAAAATATGCTACTCGTGACCTTGGAACGGGTTGGAAAGTCAATCCATGTTTCCCTATCCAAAAAGGGGAAACGCTTGTGCTTGCAGATGTCAAGGATGAGGGCGAAATCACGCAAATTTGGCTTACCCCTACAAAAGGCTGGCGTGGGTTCATCATTCGTTTTTACTGGGATGGCGCAGAAACCCCTGCTGTTGAGTGCCCCTTGGGTGATTTTTTCGCCAACGGGTTAAACGAATATGCGCCTGTCAATT
>CAYTPJ010000092.1:0-6831 GCA_964439755.1 uncultured Oscillospiraceae bacterium | reverse complement strand
TGCAAAGGCCAGATGGCGTGTATCGCTCTCAAATGCGCTTTGGTTTGTATCGTTTTCACATCACAGATCCCATCTGTTTCCAAAAGGATTTTAAAGCGACCATTCAAGCACTCGGTTGGCGCAGTGGTGGCAGATATTTGCCCCTTCAAGATGATTTAAGCTGTGTGTCCTTCTTCTATTTGGACAAACCAGAAACGAACTTGCCACGCTTGCTCACAGCAGACGAAATGGAAATCATTTAAAAAACATTTTGCACAGGAAATATATAAAAAAAGGAGTACAAAACATGTTGAACAATTTAGCATCACTCAAGACCTATGAAACGGTGTCTGTAAGCCCTGAAAACATCACGGGAGAAAAGGGCAAAGGGGGCGCAACACCCCTTGAAAATGGTACGGCAAAAAATGCTGCACGTGATCTTGGAACGGGCTGGAAAGTCAATCCATTTTACCCCATCAAAAAGGATGAAACGCTTGTGCTGGCAGATGTCAAAGATGAAGGCGAAATCACGCAAATTTGGCTTACGCCCACAAATGGATGGCGTGGATTCATCATTCGTTTTTACTGGGATGGTGCAGAAACCCCTGCTATTGAATGCCCCTTGGGTGATTTTTTCGCCAACGGGTTAAACGAATATGCGCCTGTCAATTCCTTGCCCATTTGTGTAAACCCTGGCTGTGCGTTTAACTGTTACTGGACAATGCCTTTTAGAAAGGGCTTTAAAGTAACACTCCAAAATCGCAACCATGAGGATGGCTGTATCTACTATCAAATCAACTATTTGAGAAAGCCTGTCGCTCAAAATGCAGGGTATTTCCATGCGCAGTTTAGACGTCAAAATCCCTTGCCCTATATGGAAAACTTTACCATGCTCGACAATATCCAAGGTCAAGGTGCTTTTGTGGGCACCTACATGACGTGGGGTGTGAACAACAGTGGTTGGTGGGGCGAAGGCGAAGTGAAGATGTTCATTGATGGCGATCAAGAATATCCTTCCATTTGCTACACAGGCACAGAAGATTATTTTGGTGGGTCATATAACTTTGAAAATCAGAAAACACACCAATACGAAGAATACACAAATGCCTATTGTGGCATGCCTCAAGTGCAAAGGCCAGATGGCGTGTATCGCTCTCAAATGCGCTTTGGTTTGTATCGTTTCCACATCACAGACCCTATTTATTTCCAAAAGGATTTTAAAGCGACCATTCAAGCACTCGGTTGGCACAGTGGTGGCAGATACTTGCCCCTTCAAGATGATTTGAGCTGTGTGTCCTTCTTCTATTTGGACAAACCTGAAACGAACTTGCCACGCTTGCTTACCCCAGATGAAATGGAAATCAACTAATACACATATATAAGGAGTATCAGAAAATGGCATATCAAAAGAAATTCACAGGTCAAAATTTGGATTACATCGGTTTCCCCTTAGGGGGCATTGGCGCAGGTATGTTCAACGTGGAAGGCAACGGCTCTTTCTCTGCTTTTTCCTTGCGCAACGCACCCAATGTCAACTTAAACCCCCTTGTGTTCTCTGCCCTCACTGTAAAGGGTGAAAAGAACATCAGCCGTGTGATTGAAGGGCAAGTGCCTCACTACAAAATTTTTGGGGGCGGGCTTGCACCACTGCCCAAAAAATCTGCAAATAGTTTGACAAAAGCCAACGGCTTAGAGGGTACATGCTTTGGTTTGGCACGCTTTAAAAATGCCACTTTTGAAGCAAAATTCCCCTTTGCACACGTGGATTTTGAAGATGAAAAAATGCCCTTAAAAGTGGCGCTCAAAGCCTGGAGTCCTTTTACCCCTCCTCATGCAGATGACTCCAGCTACCCAGTTGCTTATTTGGAATACACCTTTACAAACGAAACAGACAAAGTGCAAGAAGCTGTGTATTATTACAGCTCCATGAACTTTATGACCACAGATATTAGCAAAACAGTGGTGGGTGTGGGCATTGGTAGTGGCACAGCGAGCGTGTACAAAGAGGGCAACGGCTTTGTGTTTAGCCAAGAAGAATTTAACGATGAACCATGGCAAAAGGGCGCATATTTAGCCTCTATTGATGATGACAATACAAAGGTCAACACAGCGCTTTTCCGTGGTGGCTGGTTTGATACACTCACTATGCTTTGGAACGACATTGAAGCAGGTAAATCAGAAGAAAAAATTCGTGTAGAAGAATCGGATGCGCCAAACCCAGGTGCAAGCCTTTCTGTTGCATTCACATTACAGCCAGGCGAAAGCAAAACCATCGTGGTCAATTGCAGCTGGTATGTGCCAGACTCTCATTTGAGATTTGGTCAAGTAGGGGAAACCTGCTGCTGTAAGAACGATTGCACTGAAAAAGTAAACTACTATAAGCCTTGGTACACAAGCAAATTTAACAGTGTAGAAGAAGTGAATGCATTTTCTTTGAAAAATAGAGAACGCTTACACACTTTATCCAAAAAGTTCACAGACACTTTTTATGCATCTACCATTTCAGACAGCGTTTTGGAAGCTGTGAGCGCCAACCTCACCATCTTAAAATCCCCCACCATTTTACGTCAAACAGATGGCAGACTTTGGTGCTGGGAAGGGTGCTGCGATGCAGAAGGCTGTTGCGCAGGCTCTTGCACACACGTGTGGAACTATGCACAAGCCATTTGCCACTTGTTCCCTGAGCTTGAAAGAGGCATGCGTGAAACAGAGTTCTTTGACAGCCAAAACGAAGAAGGTCACCAGGCTTTCCGTGCTGCTTTGCCTATTGCACAGACAAACCATGACTTCCATGCGGCTTCAGATGGTCAGTTGGGTGGCATACTCAAAGTATATCGTGATTTCCTCATTTCAGGGGATATCGAGTTCTTAAAACACATGTTCAAGAGAATGAGATCTTCCATTGCATACTGCATTTTCAAGTGGGACAAAAAGCAAGAGGGTGTGTTAAAAGAGCCACATCACAACACCTATGACATCGAATTTTGGGGCGCAGACGGCATGTGCACATCCTTTTACCTTGCTGCATTGACTGCAATGATTAAAGTGTGTGACATCTTAAAGGAAGATAGTTCGCTTTATCAACGCATTTTAAACAACGGCATTCAGTACATGGAAGAACATCTGTATAACGGTGAATATTTCTTCCAACAAGTAGAATGGGAAACTTTGGAAGCTGAATTGCCCAAGGTGGATGAGCTCTCCTTAAACGGTCAAATGTCCAAGGAAGCAGCAGAAATGATGAAGATACACGGACCAAAATACCAATATGGCACAGGGTGTATTTCAGACGGTGTGTTGGGCTTTTGGATGAGCGAAATGTTCGGCTTGTCCAGCGTGATGAAAAAAGACATGGTGTTGTCGCACTTGAACAGCGTGTACAAGTACAATGTGCGTGAAAACATGTATGAACACTCTAACCCACAAAGACCAGGCTATGCAATGGGCAAAGACGGTGGGTTGTTGCTCTGCTCATGGCCACATGGCAACAAGCCTGCTTTGCCTTTTGTGTACAGCGATGAAGTGTGGACAGGCATTGAATATCAAGTGGCTTCTCACCTTATTATGATGGGCGAACTCGAAAAAGGCTTGCACATTGTGGAGCTTTGTCGTGCACGCTATCAAGGTGACGTGCGCAATCCCTTTGATGAATATGAGTGTGGCCACTGGTATGCACGTGCGCTGGCTTCCTATTCTCTCTTGCAAGCAGTGTCGGGCGCATTCTACAATGCGTATGAAAAAACGCTCACGCTTGCGCCAAAAATCAAGGGCGATTTCTCCGTATTCATTTGCACCAATACAGGGTTTGGCTTAACAGGCATGAAAGATGGCAAGCCCTTTGTGGACGTAGTGGAAGGAACCATTGACGTTCAAAATATCAAAGTAAACTAAAAATATTTGGGTGTATATGCGTGCTGTGTATACACCCAATATGCGTGTTATAGGGAGTAGGATATGTTGGAAGAAAAAGGGCTAAATAGCCTTTTGGAAAAACAGACGTGGAGCAAAAGTGACGTGATGCAGTTGCTCCAAATTCCAAACGACAGTGAGGATTTTAAAACACTTCTTCGTTTTGCAGATGATTATGCACGAAAAAAGTATCACAACAAAGGCACAGTGTTTGCGCAAATTGGCATGGATGTACAACCTTGCTCTGTGAATTGCAAATTCTGTTCCTTGGGGAAAGATAACTTTGATGGCAGGCAAAAAAAGGTAAAGACCGTTCAAGAAGTGGTGGCAGAAAGCCAAAACTTTGTGGCACAAGGCGCTCAAGAAGTGTTTTTGATGACGACAGCAGAGTTCCCTCAGAAAACTTTTTTGGAGTATGCACAGCAGGTATACAGTGCAATGAACAATAGCGCACGCTTGATTGTAAACATCGGGGATTTTGATGACGCATATGCCCAAAAGCTCAAGCAAGTAGGTGTGTTTGGCGTGTATCACATTTGCAGACTGCGTGAAGGAAAAGACACTTCTGTGCCTTTGTCTGTGCGCATTCGCACGCTGGATGCCATTAAAAAGGCAAATTTGCACGTGTATTATTGTGTAGAGCCTATTGGGTGTGAACATACGAATGATGAAATTGCAGACGAAATATTGCGTGGGCAAACGTATGGCGCAAGCGTAATGGCTGTGATGAAAAGAGTGAACATAAAGGGTACGCCCTATTTTGGACAGGAAGAAGTGAGCGATCAGACGCTTGCAAAGCTTACAGCAGTGAGCCTTTTGTGCGTAAAGCCTGCCCTTCAAATGGGCGTGCATGAACAGGTGGCACTGTGTTTGCACAGTGGTGCCAACCAGATATACGCAGAGTGTGGCGCAAACCCAAGAGATATACACAATGTGACGGAAAATCACCGTGGGTTTACTGTAAAAAAAGCGCAAGAAATGCTCAAAGAAGCAGGATATATCGTATAAGAAAGGAAAATGTGTGTAAAATGGACTTTGAAAACATGTCACTGGGCATAGAGTTTGGCTCTACGAGAATAAAAGCTGTGCTGATAGATGAACAATATACTGTGCAAGCAAAAGGCGAATTTGCTTGGGAAAATAACTATCAAAACAATTACTACACGTATGATTTAAAAGACGTGATTGTGGGGCTTCAAACGGCGTACAAACAGCTGAATGAAAGCGTGTTTGAAAAGTTTGGTGCGTACATTGAAAAAATTGGCGCACTGGGCATTTCAGGCATGATGCACGGCTATATTGCACTGGATAAAGAGGACAACCTCTTGGTGCCTTTTAGAACGTGGCGCAATACAAGGCAAAAAGAAAGCGCTGAAAAATTAAGCAAGTTGTTCTCCTTTCATATCCCTGAAAGATGGACGATTGCGCACTTGTATCAAGCAATGCTGAATAAGGAACCCCATGTGAAAGACATTGCGTATTTAACAACGCTTGCAGGGTATGTGCACTATGTGCTTACAGGAGAAAAGTGTGTGGGCATTGGGGAAGCATCGGGCATGTTCCCCGTGTGCAATGAAAAAGTGGCATATGATGCGCATATGGTGGCACAATTTGACGATATTTTAAAAGAAGCAAACATGCCTTTTGGTGTACAAGAAATACTGCCCAAAGTGCAAAAAGCAGGGGAAAAAGCAGGGCAGTTGAGCAAATCAGGCGCATTGCTCATTGACCCCACAGGGCATTTACAAAGTGGTGTTTTCTTGTGCCCTCCAGAAGGGGATGCTGGCACAGGCATGGTGGCAACCAATAGCGTCAGACAGCGCACAGGCAATGTGTCTGCCGGCACCTCTATTTTCTCAATGGCTGTATTAGAAAAGCCTTTGGAAAACATGTATGAAGAAGTGGACATTGTGGCAACACCTTGTGCATCTGCTGTTGCCATGGTGCACTGCAATAACTGTACAGGGGACATCAATGCATGGATGAAAATGTTTAGAGAATACAACGCTCTTTTAGGGCTCGAAATAGAGGACAATGCGCTGTATCAAAAGCTCTTTACACATGCCTTAAAAGGGGAAAAAGATTGTGGGCAGATGATTGCTTACAACTATACATCGGGCGAACACATGACAGGGGTAACGCAAGGCAGACCACTTTTTGTACGCTCTCATGAAAGCAATTTAACGCTTGCTAACTTTATGCGCACGCACCTTTATAGCACAATGGCAACGCTTAAATTGGGCATGGATTTGCTCAAGGAAAAGGAAAATGTGTGTTTGGATTGCATCAATGCGCATGGTGGTTTGTTTAAAACAGAAGGCGTTGCACAAAGCTTTTTGGCAGGCGCATTGAACACAGCTGTCAATGTGTATCAAACGGCGAGCGAGGGGGGCGCATACGGCATTGCCCTGCTTGCGCACTATATGAAAAACAGTGCGTTGAGCTTGGCTGACTTTTTGGACAATGTGTTCAAAGATGAAACAGTGTGCGTGCTCTCTCCTCAAAAAGAGGATGTGCAAGGCTTTGACACCTTTATACAAAACTATCAACAAGGGCTTACAGTGGAAAGAATGGCACAACAGGTATTTTGAGTCAATATGAAAAGGGCATACAAAATACACACTTAAAAAAATTGGGTTGTTTTTTCTAAAATTCACCTTATAATCAATAAAAAAACACAAGCTCGGAATGCTTTTTCCAGTCTTGTGTTTTTTTGCGATTGTACGCTTTTTTGTTTTCCACTTTTCGTGTAACAGGGTTTACGCCGTACCATGTGCCACGTTTTAAGGCATCCATTTCCTTGCGCTTTTTTTTAGAGAGTTTTTGATAACTGACGAATTTCTGTATCATGCATGATACCACCTTTCATTTTGGCTTTTTTGCCCTTTTATATTATACGCTGAATGCACAGCATATGCAAGAGGTTATACAAAAAAAGCACCT
>CAYTPJ010000091.1:0-8619 GCA_964439755.1 uncultured Oscillospiraceae bacterium | reverse complement strand
TCATTGAACGCAAAGGTAAGAATTGGTATATTTTCGTAGATCAATGCAAAATTACTGTAAATGCACATAGCTATACAATCATTACTGCTCATATGATAGCAAAATGAGTATAATGAACGTGTGAATTTAAACTCTATATTTTAAATTATGCCTATATTTATGTTGCCAATAGGCAGGTGGTATGTTCTTACAGGATTATTTTTTTCCGTAAGAGCATTTTTTAGTTCACAAACGACTCATCGGCAAAAGCTCACTCCACTTTTAACATTCTATATCCTACCCCAACATGTGTTTGAATGTACTGAACGGAGTTTGACTCTTTTTCCATTTTCTTTCGTAGAGTCGCCATAAAAACACGTAGAGAAGAAATGTCATTTTCCCAACTGCTGCCCCATATTTTCTGTGTGATAAAAGTATGTGTTAAAACCTTTCCTACATTTTTAGAAAGCAAACACAGCAACTTATATTCAATGGGGGTTAAATGTAACTCATTTTCATTAAGATATGCACACCCAGCGGCATAATCAATTTTAAGATTTCCATTTAAAAAAATAGAAGAATTATATGCGTTATCTGTTTGCATTGTAGTCATTCGTCTTTGTGTAACACGAAGGCGTGCTAACAACTCATCCACAGAAAAAGGTTTGGTTAAGTAATCGTCTGCACCAGCATCGAGCGCTTCTATTTTATCTGTATCTTCACTACGAGCACTAATCACAATAATAGGCGTGTTTGTCCATGTCCTTATTTTCTGAATTACTTCAACGCCGTCCATGTCGGGCAATCCTAAATCAAGCAAAATGATATCAGGGTTGTAGGAGGAAGCTTGGAGAATGGCAGTTGATCCGTTTGGTGCATAGGTGTATTTATAATCATGCGCTTTTAGTGTGGTAATCATTAGGTTTTTAACAGCACAGTCGTCTTCTACGACTAAAATAAGGGGTTTATTCATGTAATTTTGCCTCCTCAATTGGTAGTGTAAATGTAAATACAGTGCCTTGGGGCATGTTGTCTTCCACTGCAATTTTTCCATTATGTGCTATGATGATGGATTTGCATAATGAAAGTCCCAACCCCAAACTGCGCCTGCTGTCAACAATTTTATGAGCGCCACTATAAAACATTTCAAACACATGTGGCTTTACTTCATCGGGTATACCAGGGCCGTCATCTGCAATTTTAACCATGGCATGGTCACCTTGACGGAGCAATGTGAGAAGAATTTCAGAGCCTTTAGGGGTGTATTTTATCGCATTGTCAATGATGTTGATGATCACTTGTACAATTAACTTTGCATCCATTTTGACAAGCAGAAATTCATCTTGCACATGGAGGGATATTTTGTGTTCTGCACTTTTTCGGTTGATATGGTGCAATGCTTCTGCAATGACATCTTCCAAAAGCTCTGCAGACATATGTAATTGAATGTGCCCTTCTTCTAACCTTGTTACGGACAGAAGATTTTCCACTAAGTTAATCAGCCACATAGAGTCATCGTAAATATCTGTATAGAGCTTTATTTTTGTATCTTCGTCAAAGGAAATTGCATTTGAAAGTAAATTGCTTGCATTGCCTGAAATAGAAGTTAGAGGGGTACGTAAATCGTGAGAAATGGCACGGAGTAAGTTGGCACGGAGTTGTTCATTTTTTGCCAAAACAGCTGCTTCTTCCTTTTCCTTTGTGTTTTTCTCGTTTTCCATTGCCAATGCACTTTCACCTAAAATGGATAAAATAATGCTGTTTTCAAATGCGTCAGGAGGGTTTTCACCTACAACAATGCCAACGACACCATATACATTGGTGCTGGTACGGATGGACAGATATAAACATTTTGAATTGGAGAGCGTATTTGTAGTTGCGCCAGCGTGCTTTTTGTTTTTAAAAGTCCATGCGGCAACGGCTTTTTCATTTTCAGATACACAGCTTTGGTCGAATGTTTGTTCTAAAACGGAAAATATCTGTGGTTCACTCAATCCATTTTGTTCTGCAGTGTATATAATGACATTTCGGTTGAGCAATTTTGTGAGCTGATTTGCTGTAACCGTGACAATGGCGCTTTTTTCTTTTTCTTGTTGCAATAGTTGGTTGGTGTCAAATAAAACTTTTGTTCTAAAAGCAGAATAGGCGAATTGTTTTGCATTATCTTTGAGCTTTGTTGCTAAAGAACCGGCAATGAAGGCGGACAAAAACATGACCAAAAAAGTTACAGGATATCCACTGTCATAAGCCATCAACGTGTATCGTGGTTCGGTAAACAAAAAATTAAACACGAGTACGCTTACGATGGCTGAAATCAAGCTATAAATACGATGCGTGGTGATAACAGAAGTAATTAAAACACCTAAAATATAAACAGTGATGATGTTCACTTCTGTAAACCCTAAACGATCAAAAATTGTGCCAATACAGCTGGCAACCATTAAAATACCTATGCTTTTTAAAATGTCTAAGGGAGAAAAAACGAGGTAGCTTTTCATTTTAGGTTTTGATAAAAGATATTTGGAAGTGCTTACCGTTGTATCTGGAATAATGTGCACATCCAAATTGGGCGCTAAATGAATGAGCTTTTCAGTTAAAGTAGGCTTGCTAAATAAATGCTTTTTTGTCGCAGCATTTCTGCCAATCACAATTTTTGATACGCCAGACAGACGTGCAAATTCTGCAATTTGATAGGGAATATCATCTCCATAGACTGTTTCGATTTTTGCTCCCAGTTGTTGGGCTAAACGTATATTGGCACGCAGACGTTGTTTGTCTGAATTTGACATGAGGGAAAAATTTGGGGTTTCTACAAACAGAGCTGTAAAAATACCTTTGAATGCACTTGCCATTCTTGAAGCAGTGCGTATGATTTTGGCATTTGAAGGAGATGACGAGAGGCACACCAATATGTGTTCATCAATGTGATAATCTCCATTGTTTTTAACCCTTGCTTTTTCTGTTAATATGTTTACTCTGTCTGCACAACGGCGCAAAGCGATTTCACGCAAAGCAGTCAAGTTTTCAATTGAAAAGAAATTGGCAATTGCTTTCTTTGCCTGATCTTCTCTATATACATGCCCGAGATGAAAGCGATCAATGAGCTCTTGTGGCTCAATATCAACAAGCTCTACTTGGTCAGCATTATCAAAAACGGAATCGGGAATACGCTCTCTGACAAGAATACCTGTTATAGAAGCGACTGTATCGTTTAGGCTTTCAATGTGCTGTACATTGACAGTGGTATACACATCAATTCCAGCTTTTAAAAGCTCTGCAATATCTTGATAACGTTTTGCGTGTCGACAAGTCTGTGCATTGGTATGGGCAAGCTCATCCACAAGGATCAATTGAGGTTTTCTTGCAAGGGCAGCGTCTATGTCGAACTCGTGTATATAAATGCCGTTGTGCTCTACTATAAGATGATCAAGCTGTTCCATATGATTGAGCAGAGCAGAAGTTTGTGGGCGTGCATGTGGCTCAATATACCCTGCAACCACGTCAACACCACGTTTTTTAAGAAGGCGAGCAGCTTTGAGCATAGCATATGTTTTGCCGACACCAGCAGCATATCCGAAAAAGATCTTTAATTGACCAGAGCTTTTTTTGCTTTCCTGTTTTTGAATTTCTTTGAGTATAGCGTCAGGGTTTTTTCTATTATTTGTCACGTGATCACCTCCTGTTTTGTAGGTATACTTTGTACTGTAAATGGAGTGCATGGACACAGCGATAAGTACATAGAGATTATAACACGAAAATCAATGATTTTCCATGAGAAGAATATATTTTGCGTTTGAATACAGCTGATGATTAAAAAAAGATCAGTAGAATATTGAAATGCAACAAAGAAAAGGACAAAAGGGAGGCCTCAAGTCCTTTTCTTTCTTTTCACTCTAAAATGCCATCAAGCATTAAGTTGACTTTTAATACATGCACTGTTTCTTCTCCAAAAACACGCATGAACTTACCTTCTGTACATTTATCTATGATGCTGCGCACTCTTTCTTCCGTTATGTTTCTTGCTTTTGCAATTCTCGTTACCTGGTATTGTGCAGCGGCAGGAGAAATGTGCGGGTCAAGCCCACTACCCGAACTGGTGACAAGATCAACGGGGATGGCAGTTTCATCCATATCTGGGTTTGATGCTCGAAGCTTTTTTACACGCTCTGAAACCAAATTTTTGTATGTTTCACTGGCAGGGGATAGGTTAGAGGGCGTGGCATACATGAGCGTTTTCCCATTTTCATCTTTGAAAGTGTGCATATCGACGTTTACAATGCGCCCCCAAAGATATTTTTCCTCCGTATATTGTTGGCCTAAAAGTAAAGAACCATAATTTTTGCCATTTACTTGGAGGAAATTCCCGTTAGCCTGATTTGGGAAAAAAATCTGTGCAACGCCTGTTACAATGCCTGTGTACACAACCCCACAAAGCAGTGTGAAAATAAGAAAGAGGAGAAGTGCTTTTGGAAAAATAGTGTTAAAAGTTTTCATTTTATTTTCCTCCTTAAACAAGCCTTAAAAGGACAAGCAGAATGTCAATCAGCTTTATAGTGATAAACGGTGCAATCAACCCACCCAAGCCGTATACAAGCAAGTTGCGTGACAGTAATTTGCCAGCAGATACTTCACGATATTTGACGCCTTTAAGGGCAAGAGGGATGAGGGCAACGATAATGAGCGCATTATATATAATGGCTGAAAGTACAGCGCTTTGTGGTGTATGCAGTGCCATGATGTTGAGCGCAGAAAGCTCTGGATAAATGCCAATGAATAATGCTGGAATGATTGCAAAATATTTTGCAATATCGTTGGAAATGGAAAAGGTAGTCAAGCTCCCTCTTGTCATTAAGAGCTGTTTGCCAATGCGTACAATATCAATCAGTTTTGTAGGAGAAGAATCGAGGTCGACCATGTTTCCAGCTTCCTTGGCTGCTTGAGTGCCTGTGTTCATTGCAACGGCAACATCTGCTTGAGCAAGAGCAGGCGCATCGTTTGTGCCATCCCCAGTCATGGCGACCAAATGTCCTTTTTTCTGAAAATCACGAATCATGTCCAGTTTGCCTTCAGGAGTTGCTTCGGCAAGAAAGTCGTCAACGCCTGCTTCGGCGGCGATTGCAGCGGCAGTTAATGGATTGTCACCTGTAATCATGATGGTTTTTATGCCCATCTTACGCAGGTCGGAAAATTTTTCTTGAACGCCTTGTTTGATGATATCTTTTAGGTGAATGACACCGAGCACTTTGCAATTTTTTGCAACTACAAGAGGTGTGCCTCCTTGATTGGAGATTGCTTTTACAACTTTGTCACACTCGTTAGAATATGTTTTTCCTGCCTGTGTCACATATGCTTGAATAGATTCCGCTGCTCCTTTTCGGATTTCGTTGCCATCATAATTTACGCCACTCATGCGCGTGGTGGCTGTAAATGGAATGAACGTCATGTTTTTATTGGAAAGGCTGCGTTCACGAATGTTAAATTCTTCTTTTGCTAAAATAACAATGCTTCTTCCTTCGGGGGTTTCATCTGCAAGAGAAGAAAGTTGAGCTGCTTCTGCAAGTTCCTGTTTTGTAGCCCCATCCACAGGGATGAAATCACAAGCTTGACGATTGCCCAGCGTAATGGTGCCAGTTTTATCTAACATCAAAATATCGACGTCGCCAGCTGCTTCAATTGCTCTACCACTCATAGCGAGCACATTTGCTTGATTAAGACGTGACATGCCTGCAATGCCTATGGAGGAGAGCAGAGCCCCTATTGTTGTAGGCGCAAGGCAAACGAGCAGAGCGACCAAGGTTGTAATAGAAGTCGGGTGGGGGAGGTTTGCTTGCTTTGCAGAAAAGAGAGCGTATGTGTAAAGTGACATAGTGACAAGGATAAATATAATTGAAAGAGCAATGAGGAATATCTGTAAGGCAAGTTCATTGGGTGTTTTCTTTCTTTGTGCACCTTCAACCATTTTTATCATTTTGTCTAAAAAACTTTGTCCTGCATCATTTGTAACAACGAGAACAATCCAGTCAGAAAGCACAGAAGTACCTCCTGTTACAGCACTTCTGTCACCTCCTGCTTCACGGATAACAGGGGCTGATTCCCCTGTTATAGCGCTTTCATCCACGGAGGCGGCGCCACTTAATACCTCGCCATCAGCAGGAATTTGTTCGCCTGCTTTAACAATGACGATGTCTCCTTTTTTAAGCGTTTGAGAGGAAATGTTTTCAATGTCATCTTTTCTTTCAACAGAGGGGATTTTGTGTGCTAACACATCTTTTTTAGAAGCTCTAAGCGCATCTGCCTGTGCTTTGCCTCTGCCTTCAGCAATGGCTTCTGCAAAATTTGCAAATAACACAGTAAACCACAAAATAACAGCGATGGCCAACGTATATCCACTCTGTGCATCTTTTAATCCAAAGAGGGATACAAGCCAGAGGATGGTTGTAAGTATGGCAGATAAATAGACGAGGAGCATGACAGGGTTTTTAACCTGTATTTTGGGATTGAGCTTGGTAAAGCAATCTTTTAAGGCGGAAAGAAGCAGTGCTTTATCTGCAAAAGAGTTTTTGGATCTTGTTTTCATAAGTTCATCTCCTTATACGATGCTGATGAAAAATTCAGCAAGAGGGCCTAAAGCCAAAGCAGGGAAGAAACTGAGTGCACCAATTAAGAGCACAACAAAAATGAGGAGAAATACGAACATAGCGTTTGTAGTGGACAATGTTCCGACAGTTGTGGCAATGCGTTGTTTCTTTGCTAAATTACCAGCAATAGCAAGCGCCCCAGTGATGGGAACAAACCTTGCAAACAACATTGCCAATCCCAAAGAAATGTTTATAAAAGGTGTGTTTGCTTGAAAACCGGCAAAAGCAGAGCCGTTGTTGCCTCCAGCAGAGGAGTAGGCATACAATATTTCTGAAAATCCGTGTGCACCACTATTTAAAATGCTATCGGATACACCGGGTACAATTACAGCAATGCCACTGCCTATTAAGATGGCAATGGGTGTTGCAAGACACACGAGGACAGCCCATTTCATTTCATAAGGTTCGATTTTTTTGCCAAGAAATTCAGGCGTTCTACCCACCATGAGCCCTGCGATGAACACGGTTAAAATTGCGAAAGCAAGCATGCCGTATAGCCCACATCCGACACCACCGAAAATCACTTCCCCTAATTGTATAAGCAACATTGTCACCATGCCCCCAAGAGGTGTGAAACTATCGTGCATGGAGTTGACAGAACCGTTGGACGCAGACGTGGTAAATGCAGCCCATGCAGAAGAAGATGTGATGCCAAACCGTGTTTCCTTGCCCTCCATGTTGCCTCCTGATTGCATAGAGGTGGAAATATCCACTTGCCCATTTTGAATAAGTTGTGGGGTGGCGCCTTGTTCGCTGACTGTAATTACACCAAGTGCAAGCAGTAAACAAAGGAACATGGCAAAAAAGATTGCAGTGCCCTGTTTTTTGTTTTGCACAGCCTTTCCAAATGTGAAACAAAGTGCCATGGGGATGAGCAATAGGGCAATCATTTCAATTGTGTTTGTGAATGTATTGGGGTTTTCAAAGGGGTGTGCTGAGTTCGTCCCCATATATCCACCACCGTTTGTGCCTGTTTGCTTGATTGCAACTTGGCTGGCTGCAAGCCCTGTTGGAACATACTGTTCTGTTACAATTTCAGCATCTAAAAGGATGCGCCCATCCACAGAAACTGTATTTGTTTCCAAATGAATTTCAGCATTATCTATCTGTTCGCCTTTTTCATTGATGGCTATGGGCTCTATAAGATTAACCGTTTGGTTGCCGTTGATGTTTTGAATGACACCACCACCTGCAAGGCAAATGGCAACAATAAAGTTGAGTGGCAAAAGAACATAGAGCACAATTCGTGTTATATCAACCCAAAAACTGCCCAACCCTTTTTCTTTTACTTTAGTAAAACCACGAATAAATGCGAATAACACAGCAATGCCCGTGGCTGCAGAAACAAAGTTTTGAACAGTTAAACCAATTGCTTGCGTAAAATACGTTAATGTTGATTCGCCACTATACGTCTGCCAATTGGTGTTTGTGATAAAGCTGACAGCCGTGTTGAAGGACAAATCCCATTTTATATTGGATAACGCTTGAGCGTTGCCAGGCAAAACGCCTTGAAAAATCAGCAAAAGGAAAAGAAAAACCAATCCTATGCCTGAAAAAATCAGGACGGACAGTGTGTACTTTTTCGCATCCATTTCCTCCTCTTTTTTTACATGCATAGCTTTATATACAGCATTTTCACAGGGAATTAAAAAGTGAGAGAGAAATGTTTTTTCCCCAAACATCACCTTTTTTATATATGCGCCAAGAGGAATGGCGAGTATCACCAAAAGGCTCAAATATAACACATATTGCAAAATTGTATTCATTATTCTTGATCTCCTTTCATTAAAATGTATAGATAGTAAATGAGTAAAGCGACTGAACAAAGGCCAATTATACCAATTAAAATACGCATTGTTTCACCCTCCTTCAAAAAGTATTGTACTACTCCCTGAATAAAAAAGGGATAAAGATATGTTTTCTTGTATTAAGATTCTGTAAAGAAGGTGAAAAAATAAAAGGATTCTAAAAAAAGAATGTTTTACCTTGATAAATATAAAGA
>CAYTPJ010000090.1:0-8690 GCA_964439755.1 uncultured Oscillospiraceae bacterium | reverse complement strand
CCATTATAATAATAAGAACACACACCATTTGGAACATTGATGAATAAATCTTCCAAAATTTGCCTTGATTGAAGATTTTTTTCTCTACTCTCTACAATTTCCGTAATGTTTCGTGCATATTCTATATGCGCCAGTTGATTTCCCCAATCGATCAGTGTTCCTTTTACTTCTAAATACTCCTTAGAACGAGGGTGTTTAAACTCTCGTGCAATAAATTTACCTTTTTCTAATTGTTTGACTTTACAAGATGCACAAGGAGCATCCAAACCAAAAAACTCATTGTAGCAAAAATTGCCCAACTTAATGGGTTTGGACTTTTCTAAATTGAGCATTTTCTGATTGACGTATAGGAGTTCATACGTTTCTGCATTCGTTACATAAACACCCACATCTAAATGATCAAGTATTTCTTTGTAATTATCAATCATTTTTCACTTGCTCCTTTACGTAATTTTGTGTTCTGCCGTTTTTTAAAATAAAAAAATCCCATGCACAATGTACATGGGACGTGAAAATTCACACGTGGTACCACCCAAATTTGAAAACAAAATTGTTTTCCTCGTAAACCTTATAACGTAGGTCAAACGGCCCTCACTACTTTGTTTCACAAGGACAGCTTGGAAGCGAATGCTCTGCCAAGTTCTAAGGACAGCTTTCAGCCAAACAGACCGTCCCTCTCTTTTAGAACACAAATGCAGAGGTTGTTCTCCCGCATCGCCATTCCTCTATATTTTACCATCAAATACCTATGAAGTCAATGCCTAAATTTCACATTTCAAAGAGCATATTATCAATGTAAGCGTCTTGAAATACTTTGTTGGTTGCTAAATCCACTGTAATGGCAGATTGCTTTATGGTATGTAGAGTGGAAATTTCGTTTTGATTGTACAAAAGCCTTTGTGCGCCTGTGAGTGCAGCATTGCCCATAACGGTCGCAATGTTCCTAAAAGAAGCTGGAAACATGCCGATATTGACGGCTTTGTTTATATCGATTTTGTTGCCAAAGCCTCCAGCAATATAAAAGTCTTCAATTTCTTCCTCTTTTACATTTGCATTTTGAAGCAATGTGACCATGCCTGCATAAATGGCAGCTTTTGCAAGCTGAACGGCACGCACATCCTTTTGATCCACATACACATTTTCGCTTAAATACACCTGTTCATCATCCATTGCGCCTGTTTCATCCAAAATTTCAAGCTGTAAAAGTGCATCTATGGCATCAATCAGCCCTGACCCACATAGCCCCACAGAAGGTGCATTTGAAATTGTGGTATATTTGATTTTTCCGTTTTCTACATACACATGGTCAATGGCGCCTTTGATGCCACTTACGCCACATGTGATGGTTGCACCTTCAAAAGCTGGCCCTGCTGCAGTAGAACAAGTGTATAGCACACCCTCTTTAAGCAATGCCATTTCTCCATTTGTGCCAATGTCGCAGAGGAAAGCTGTCTTGTTTTTTTGGAGCATGTTGCTTGCAAGAATGGCACAGGTGATGTCAGCCCCAACAAATGCACTGATACAAGGTGGTAAGTATGTTTTTTTACCAAACAAATAGACGGTTTCCCCAAACAGCTTATCTGCTTCAAAAGGAGCGAATGCCAAAGATTTAGGGTTTGTATCCGTTAAAAGATACAGCATGGTGGTGTTGCCTGTGATGACGAGGGCATCCACATCTTTTTCAAATGAAATATGTGCTGTATCACACAAGGAAAGCATCATGCTTTGTAAAACAGACATCAACTTTTCTTTAAGTTCAAGATTTTTCCCTTTTAAAGAAGCATCAATGCGCCCCATGACATCGCTTGCAATATGGCGTTGTGGATTTTCGTGCCCTTCTTTTGCGCATGTTTGCCCTGTTTTTAAATTATGTAAAGTAAGTGCAAGCGTAGTTGTGCCGATGTCAACTGCAATGCCGTAAGATGTGCCCATAGGAGAAATGCTCTGATTGTTTTCCTGCGCATCAAAAGCAATGTCTTCAATTTCGCCTTTGCTCTTTAAATATACGGTGCAATCTCCATATAGCTTTGTTTGACATGCAAGGTGAGCACCGATTTTTTTCTCTGCTTCATTAAAAGGAGAAACATCCCCTTGGATTTGAACAGCGCATTTGCCACACGTGCCTTTACCTCCACAAGGACGCAGTTCAAAAAATCCATTTTCTTGTAAAAGAGTGTCCAAAACAGGCGTATTGTTAAAAACAATCTCTGTCTTTTTATCCCCTTGTACAACTGTTAAAATAGGCATTTACTTATCCTCCATAAAGAGCACCAAGCCAAAAAATGTAACGGTATTTTGCCCATTGATGTATTTTAATTCCGTATCTTTTGTGGTATTGTACACATCAATGCCGTAAGCTTCTAAAGAACACAAGGCTTTGTCAGGGAAACGGCATGGCAAATTGTCTTGTTTGGCACATTTGACACACAAATGACATCCACCACAGCTTAAATGCAGATGTTCGTTTTGATATGCACTCTTGATTTTTTCTTCAATTTGTTGGCTTGTTTGAGCATGCCTGACCCCTGCATCTTGCATACCTTCTATATCAAAACTATCTTCAATTTCAGAAATGGTTTGATACAAAAGCCCTGATTTATATGTTTTAACTTTATCCATCAATTCATATATATCGCCTGCATCTGGTGGGCACATGTAGCATTTGCCGTAGTTTCCACACCCATTGTCTTTGCAAATTTTACGAAAAATATCAGACAATACAATGGTGTCAGCAGATATCATCGTTGCTTTTGTTGCACCATTTTGAAGTGCAAGGGCAATTTTATTTTCATTAGACATTGTAGACATTTTATTCACCCTCTAAAATTCTTTGAATTTCTTTTCTATTCATATTTCGACCGATTATGGAAAGCGCAGGATGCGTTTGTGCCACTTCTTCTATGCACACACTGCCTTTGGTACAATTGATAAAAAAGCTCGTATGTTCGTTACAACAAAGTGTTCCTTTTATGCGCAATATTTCTCCACAAGAGGCATTTTGCATTAGATTACAAAGCTTTTTATGCAAATCATCCTTGCTAAAAAGGGTCTTTTTTCTAATTGTAGTACAGGAAAACATATTGACATGGTCAAAGAGCTTGCGTTGGTGCTTTCTCAAAATTGTGCCATTTTCTTGAAGGCTCAAAAACCATGCGTCTGCCGTATACTCATCCCAAGGTTTGTTGTATACAAAAGGCATGGGCTGTAATGACATATGAGTCAGCATACTTTCTGTGTTTATTACATCTTCGTGCGTTGAAAGTTGCACTTTGCTCATCACCATACTGCCTGCATACATGAGTTCACTTTGAAGCACTTCTAAATCGCCTTGTGTCATCAAGTGTGTTGATAAAGGGTCTACAATGCCCACCCACATACCACAAGATACTTTTTGTTCTATTTCAGGCGTTTTTAGAATGTCCATCAGGTCATCTCCACAAAACAGCCCTGAAGGTTCTAATATGATGCGCTCCACTGTGCCTGCCATGGTGTTTAGGAGCTCATACAGTGTGGCTTTTAATGTACAGCACACGCATCCTCCCGATATTTCTTTGACCTTGGCACCCTGTCTTTTCAGCACTTCACCATCTACGCCAGCATGTGCAAACTCATTTTCAATGATGCAATAGGTGATGTGATTTTTATTTAAAAAAGAAAGGTAGCGAGCAAGAAAAGTTGTCTTGCCCGCACCCAAAAAACCTGTAACAACATCCAGCTTTGTCACTTGTTATATACCCCATATGTTTTCGCAATGTGAATCATGCGTTCTGCTCTGTCAAAAGATGCATTTGCAGGGTATTCACACCCTGTTGCAAGCATAAAGCCCCCACCTTTTGCCATTTGGTCAATTTGGTCCGTGCACTGTTTATCCCATTCTTCATCTGTGCCAATCACAGCGCTTGCAGGCGTTACAGCACCAATAAGCAACACTTTATCGCCATATTTTGCTTTTGTTTCAGCGTAATCCTTGCAATCATCAGCAGGATATAAGAAAGAAATGGCAACAGGGTCAATGGCTTTGATTTGTGCATCCATATAGATTTTCTGCCCACAGTTATGCACCGTGTTGAGCTTGCCATGGTCACGCACCACTTGTGCAAGCGCACGCATGGGTTCTGCTTCCATATCGTTCCACATGTCTTTGCTCATTACAGAGCCACTTGAAAAAAGTGTGTCCCACATGATGCCGTCTACGCCCGTATCACACAGTGCGCCTACATAGCCTTCTAATGTTTTGCCCACTTGCTTTGCGGCGTTAGCTACGGCATCAGGGTCATCATACATATCCATGTACATATCTTGCTGATTGCGAAGCATGGACAGTGTACCCAAAGGACCAAACACAAAGGCAAAAATAGGATAGTCTTTGCCCTTCTTTTCAACAATCTTTTTGCACACATCAATATGCATCATCATACGCTTACTGTTTCTGTAATCCACTGCTTTGATTTTTTCATACTCATCAATATCTTGAATAAGACACTGCGTATAGTCAGGGTGTGCTGCTTCATTTTCTGGGAAAATGAGCTTTTGCCCCCATGCATCGCACTCCACAGACAAGTCAATCAATGTCACAATGCAGTCTAAATCAAACACTTCTGTCGCCTTGATAAAAGACTCAGCGCAAATGTCTGCATTTGTGGACCATTCTTCATATGTAGCGTTGACTAATTTGCGCAACACACCACTTAAAATGGGATACACAGGCACTCTGTCTGCCTCTTGATGGTTGAGCGCTTTCGCCACTCTTTCTCTATGATTCATGTGTTTTTCTCCTTTTTTGGGTTTTATAAACGGCGCCCCATCATTCTGTGTAAAAAGAAGGACAAAAAGCGCCGTTATAGGTAAAATAAACGTACCTAAAATTCAGCTTGAAAAGCTTGATTTATTGATTTTTAAATTATTGCTTGCAATATTCAGCAGCAACGTCAGAAGCAGTTGCAGCGTCTGGTGTGTATGCATCTGCGCCAATTTGCTTTGCATATGCATCTGTAACAGGTGCACCACCAATCATGATTTTAACGCTATCACGAATGCCAGCTGCTTCAGCTTGCTTTACCACTTCTTCCATCACGCCCATGGTGGTGGTCAAAAGTGCAGAACAGCAAATGATTTGGCAATTTTGTTCTTTTGCAGTGTTTACAAAAGTTTCAGGAGAAACGTCTGTGCCAAGATCCACCACTTCAAGGCCTTTGCCTTCGAGCATCATTTTTACAAGGTTCTTGCCAATGTCATGCAAGTCACCCTTAACGGTGCCGATGCAAGCTTTGCCGTTTGCTTTTACGCCTTGTGCAGCAAGCAAGGGCTTTAAAAGCTGTGCGCCTTGGTTCATAGCACGAGCGGCTACAAGCACTTCAGGTACAAACACTTCGTTGTTTTTAAATTTATTGCCCATGATGGTCATGCCACTTAAAAGGCCTTCATCTAAAATCTGCTGTGCAGGAATGTTTTCATCAATTGCCTGCTGAACAAGTACCTTAACATCCTTTGCTTTGCCCTTTTGAAGTAATTCAGAAATTCTATCCAATAATTCCATTTTAAAAACCCTCCGAAATTTTTTTGAGAAAAACCAAATTTTCTCTTGCGTATTTGGTTTAAATTTATTATAATGTGTTTGGAACGTGTTTTATTGTCTATTTTAGTGATATATTGTTTATTTTCGAGGTGTTTGTAAAAATGAGTGATTATTTTTCCATGATTAACAAAGAGGAACTGATTAAACGGGCAGAAACACTCGCTATCTGCCTTTCTTTGCCTGTTCAAATCATTGATGATAAAGGATTTGGTCTGTATCGAACAGACAGCGACACCCCTTATTGTGCGCTGATCAAGAAAAAAGTATTTGTCAATCATGAGTGTGAGCAACTGCATATGAAAGCAGGGCAAATTGCTTATGCTTTAGGGGAAAGCTATATCTTTAGTTGCCATGCTGACCTCAATCACATCGCCTATCCCCTTGTGTATCAGCATATTTTGTTCGGAACGATTATTATTGGTCCATTTTTGATGGACGAGCCGGACAGTACGTTGATTGCAAACTTTGCAGATAAAAAATCTCTTTCTCCTCAAATCAGCTTGGAACTGTATGATGAGTTGGGTTCACTTGTTATTTTATCCCCTGCAAAGGTTAAAAAAGTAAGTAAATTAACGCAATATTTGTTTGAACCTCTGTTTGAAAATGAACGTGTGATGATGCTTGAAAAACAAGCCAAACTTTACCAACAATCCAAGATCAACGAAACAATACAACATTATAAAGGCAACGAGGATGAAGACGTGTCGTCCTACATATACATAAAGGAAAAAGAACTTTTTTCCAAAGTGCGTTTGTGTGACGTACAAGGAGCAAAAGCTCTTTTAAATGATATGTTGGGGTTTGTGTTGTTTTCAGAAGGTAGAGATACGGAAAAAATTAAAAACCGTGCAATGGAACTCACTTCTCTTTTGAGCCGTGTATCTATTGAAGCAGGTGCACCCACAGAGCGTGCGCTCAAAATGAGCCAGAATTACATAGAAAAGCTGAAACAATCTACCCATTATGAAGCACTTTGTTTTATTTTACAAGAAATAGTGGAAGGTTTTATTGAAAACATTGTACCCGTTCAAGCTTCCGTGCCCAATGCACTTTGCAAACAAGCAACGGACTATATTTTAAAGCACTATGATGAGCCGTTGTCCATACAGTCCTTATCTGAACATCTGCACATCAGTGCAAGCTATTTTTCTGCCCTCTTTTTAAAGCAGATGAACATAGGTTTTCAGGAATATTTAACCCGTGTGCGCATGGAGGAAGCCAAGACGCTTTTAACAGCCACAGAATACCCTTTAAACCAAATTGCACTCTCAGTAGGTTATTCAGACCAAAGTAGTTTTACAAAAGCTTTTAAGCGCATTACAGGCATTACCCCTCATCAAATGCGCTCTGTGCGTTCTTTATAAAAGGCGATTCATGCGCTTACATACTTCAATCTTTTTCTTGTTCACATACTGTGCATCAAACACCATGCCCACAGCTTTATTAAAAGAGTAAAACAGATTGAGCTGTTGGTAATACTTTTCGCACCCTTGTAAATCAAAATTCCCTTGTATGGGGCAAGGCAAAGCTTCCACATGTTTTTTAAAGCATAACTCCATGTAAAACATAAATTGTGCAAGCAACCCTTCGTCTGTCGCATCAAAAGGTACTTTCATCAACTGCCACTTGACTTTGTCAGGCAAAGGATAGTACTTTATGTGATCTAGCACAAGCAAATATTCACTCACGTCTTTTTTCTGATAGAGGGGGTTTTCAGCCTCCTCTGTCTGCCAAAGCGTGAGTTTTTCTTTTAATGAAAGCATTTCTATGTCCATGAGTGCTTCACTGGGGCCTAATACTGCTTGCTTGATTTCTTCATCTTCATACTCTAAATTGTTTTCTATAAATTCATAATCGTCCGTTGTAGTGCCCACATACCCCACGTCATAAATACCCAACCTGCCTGCACGCCCTGCAATCTGTTTCACCTCTTGTGACGTCAAATCACGCATATCTCGACCGTCAAATTTGCTTAATTTTGAAAATATAATACGGCGTATGGGAAGGTTGACACCCAATCCAATTGCATCTGTGGACACGAGCACATCACTTTTGCCTTTTAAAAACTGTGCGTATTGAAGACGGCGCACTTCAGGGGGCAAGTTGCCATAAATAATACAAGGTTTAAGTCCTTTTTCACTCAATGAACGAGCGTATTTAAGCACTTCTTTTTTGGAAAATGCTACAAGTGCATCTCCTTTTTGAATTTGCCTTAACATTACTTTTTCCTTGAGCACCACAAGGGGCACAGCACGTGTGTACTCTTTTACTGTCACAAAATCCCCACAAGATTTGATGATGTCTAACACAATGTTTTTCGCATTGAGAGCTCCACACACGTGGATTTCTTTTGCATTTAAAGAGAGCAGGGCACGTGTCCACGCATCTCCTCTTTGCGTGTCTTTAATCAACTGTACTTCATCAATGACTGCGACATCATAGCTTTGTCTGTAATCTAACTTTTCAATGGTTGCACTCACATGTTGCGCACCATTACTTATAAGTTCTTCTTCCCCTGTAAGCAAATTACAAGGCACGCCTTGTTCATTCATTTTTTCGTAATTTTCAAGTGCCAATATACGCAAGGGAGATAAATAAATGCCATTTGACGCTTGCATTAAGCTTTGAATGGCTTGGTATGTTTTGCCCGTGTTTGTTTCTCCCAGATGCAAATAAAAAGTTCTATGTATTTTTCGAGCTTCTTTATATTCATCCTTAGGGTCATACGGAAATACCCTTTTAAACTCTTTTTTTAGAAGCTTTGGAATGTGCGAAGAAAAGAGTACGGACAATATACCAGAGCGCACGTATGCTTTTTCATTGCCCTTTATAACTTTTTCAAAATCATAATCCGTATGATTTTTCATATTATAATAGTCAAGCACTCTTTTGCTCACCTGATCAAAAAGCTCAAGGTATTGAGATACAATGTCTTCTTTTTCATTTCTTAAAGCGCCTGCATATTTTAAGAGCGTAACGAGGCGACTGCGAATGACGTTTTCCAAATGATATATTTTTTTATCTGACGTTTTTTCCAGCTCTTTTTTAAATAGAAAATATTGATTTTTAAGCTTTTTAATTTTTAACAATGTTACCAAATTAAATAATTTTATTT
>CAYTPJ010000089.1:0-8744 GCA_964439755.1 uncultured Oscillospiraceae bacterium | reverse complement strand
CCATAAAATGATAAAAAAATTTATTATTTTTTAAATTTAGGTATAGCAAAAATGCAAGTTTTGTGGTACAATATACAGTGCCTATGGATTTATCTATTTGGCAGAAAGGCGAACAGTATGACACGTAGTGAAAAAATTATAAATCAGGTCGTATTGCAACCAAATCAAGCCATTCTCCTTTCTAAGCCCTCTAACATTTTTTATGCGAGTGGGTACACTGGAGAAGGATACGCTCTGATTGCACATAATCTGAATGCAATTGTGACAGACTTCCGTTATACAGAGCAAGCACAAAAACAGGCGCCTGCTTTTACCCCCTATGAAGTCAAAACAGGTTTATCCCATAATCAACTCTCTTTTCAAGTGTTGAAAGATCATGGTGTTGACACAGTTTTATTTGAAGCTGACGAAGTCACAGTGTCTGCTTTTGACAAGCTGAAAAGCGATATGCCCAACATGGTTTTTGTGCCTTTAAACGGTGCAGTTGAAAAAGTTCGTGAAATCAAGGACGAAAGTGAAATACAAGCCATTCAGCGTGCTTGTAACATCACAGACCAAGCTTTCTCTTACATCTTAACAGAAATCAAAGAGGGCATGTCTGAAATGGATATCCGAGTTGCATTAGAGTTTAAAATGCTTTCACTCGGTGCATCTTCTCTTGCTTTTGATACCATTGTGGCATCTGGCGAAAATGGTTCTTTATGCCACGCAATCCCTTCTACACGCAAAATCCAAAAGGGTGATATGATTACAATGGATTTTGGCGCTAAAAAAGATGGGTATTGCTCGGATATGACCCGTACAGTTTCTTTGGGGCAACCAAACGATGAAATGCGCACTATTTACAACACTGTGCTCCATGCGCAAAAAGCCTCTCAAGATGCTTTAAAAGCTGGTGTTACAGGCGCAGAAATTGATTCCATTGCACGTCAAATCATTGACGATGCTGGATATAAAGGTATGTTTGGCCATGGTTTAGGGCACAGCGTGGGTATTGATATTCACGAAAATCCTCGCCTTTCACAAACTTGCCACGACGTTATGAAGGAAAACATAATCATGACGGTCGAACCGGGCATTTACAAGCCCAACCTTGGTGGCGTGCGTATTGAAAATACTGTGCTCATCACCAACGAGGGTGCTTTGCCCCTCACACAATCCAATAAAGAGCTGATTATTTTATAATTTTCAGCGTCCAATAAAACACAAAACGGAGGAATTTCAGTATGATTACAGCAGGCGATTTTAGAAAAGGTGTTACAATTGAATGGGAAAACGGCGTATGGAACATTGTGGATTTCCAACACGTAAAGCCCGGCAAAGGCGCAGCTTTTGTTCGTACCAAAATCAAGAACGTGATGACAGGCGCTGTTATCGAACGCACATTCAACCCCACAGACAAAATGCCCCGTGCAGTCATTGAAACAAAAGATATGCAATATCTTTATAATGATGATGACCTCTACTATTTCATGGATCCCGAAACTTTTGAACAACTTCCCCTCGGAAAAGACACTGTGGAAGATGCTCTTCAATTCGTGAAGGAAAATGAAAATGTAACTGTACGTTTCTTCAACGGCAGTGCATTCTCCGTAGAAGCACCCAACTTTGTTGACCTTGAAATCACTGACACTGAACCTGGTTTCAAAGGCGACACCACATCCAACGCATTTAAGCCTGCAACTACTGAAACAGGCTATCAAATCATGGTGCCTTTGTTCATCAACATTGGTGACAAGATTAAAATCGACACCCGCACTGGGGACTATCTCTCCCGTGCTTAATTGAAAGGAGTTTAGTATGAGCAATTTAACAGATCGTGTTTCCTACATCAAAGGTTTGGCAGAAGGCATGAAGCTTGAAACTGAAACTGCAGAAGGCAAAATCCTTGCAAAAGTGTTAGAGCTTTTGGAAGAAATGGCAAAAGAACATGATGCCTTGGTAGACAGCGTGGAAGAGCTCAACGAATATGTTGAATCCATTGATGAAGACCTTTCCGACATCGAAGAAACATTGTTTGAAGATGAAGACGATGATGACGAATGTGACTGCGATTGCGGTAGCTGTGGTTGCCATTGTGACGACGCTGAAGAAGATGATCGTGTTGTTCAATATGCTTGCCCTCACTGTGGCGAAGAAATGACTTTTGAAGTGGATAATTTCGACTTTGACGAAGATTATCTTTGCCCAAACTGCCATGAACCTTTGTTTGCAGAAGATGAAGACATGGATGATGACGAAGAAGAAGAGGAAGACGACTGATTTTCCTGTTCATTTGACCGCTTGCTTGATTGCATAGCGGTCAATTTTCATATTACGGCAATTGATTCATATAATAAAAAGATCTGATTTTAATACCCATTCAAGGAGGTACACAAATGGAATCTATCATGAAACATGCTGAACCTTTTTTCCTAAAAGGCAATGACCATGCTGTGTTGCTTGTGCATGGATTCACAGGCTCTCCAAGCCACATGCGCCTCGTGGGCGAAGCTTTGCATGAAAGTGGCTTCACCGTATATGGCTTGCGCTTAAAAGGTCATGGCACAACGATTGAGGACATGATGAAAGCCTCGTGGAAAGACTGGGTGATGGATGTTGAAAAGGCGCTCTCCCAGTTGTTTTCTGAATACAAATATGTGTCCATCGCAGGGCTAAGCATGGGAGGCGTGCTTTCCTTAATCATGGCTGAAGCATATGCCAACAACACAAAGCATCAGTTGACCTCTTGTACTGCCATTGAAGCGCCCATGGGCACCACCAACCCTTTTCGGCATTTCGCTCTACCCTATTCGCTTTTTGTACCCATCATGCACAAGCGTGCAGATGGCGCACGAGATACACTCAATAAAACATATGATATGGGATACAACGAAATTCCCACACGCAAAACGCATGATTTGAATGTGCTGATGGCATGTGCTAAACGGGATTTACCCTTTATTCACTGCCCCACGCTCATTGTGCAATCTAAAAACGATCATACTGTTTCTAAAAATAGTTCGGACATTATTTTTTCAAACATAAAATCCCTCACCAAAAAGCAAGTATGGCTCCACGACGCTCCACATGTATCGACCATTTCAAATGAATACATGACGATTGTAACAGAAATGATTGCATTTTTAAAGCATGCCCAAACATTGTAAAATTAAAAAAAACACTTTTCTTTTCCCAATATGTATGCTATACTAAGCATAGAAAGCAGTCTCTTTTCACATGCTGCTTATCGTTACAAAAAAAGGAGGATCCCCTATCATGAAAAAAATTCTATCTATTCTGTTGGCACTTACCCTTGTTTTATCCCTTCCCGTATTCTCTTTCGCTGAGTCAGCAGACATACTCGGTGTGTGGTACGCTGATTTCTTTGGCATCATGATGCAATTGGACATTCAAGAAGATGGCACATGTGTCCTCAACATGCAAGATGAAAATAAAACAGGCACTTGGGAAATAGTTGAAGGAAAAATGTTACTCAAAGAAGGCGAAGAAATCGCTTTTGAATTTACTGTGACGGAAGAAGGATTGTATGCTCAAGAAGAAGGGCAAGAAATTCTCTTTACTCGTGAAAAGCCCGAAACATTCCAAGTTGCCCCTGTTAAAACAGATGCTGTGTTGGATGAATTTCAGGGTAATTACGTTACAGTGCTTGTAAATTCAATGGGTGTGGTCTTGCCACCTGATATGATTGGCATGAGCTTGAATTTAATGATTGAAAAAGAAAATGCCACATTGACTTTTGAGGGCATTGGTATGGATCAACCCATCCCCGTTCCTGTTCAACTCAAGGAAGGCGTATTCCAAGTAGAATTGCCTGCATCAGAAGGTGCAAGCAAAATAACAATTGCTTTGGCTTTCCACCAAGATATGTCCATCACCTGTACATTTACTCAAGATGAAATGGCGTTGACATTTATATTGTTTTCACAAGCAATATTGGATCAAATCCCCGCTGACTCGGCTGCATAAAATTTGAAAAAAACAGAGACTATTTTGCTTGTACCAAAGTTCAATAGTCTCTTTTTTCTTATCTTTATGTCAAAAATGTGATAAAATTTGAATAAAATTGTAAAAACACAAAAAAACACTTGCATTTCAAAGCCGATTGTGGCATAATATTCTTGTAATTTCTTTTAAGGAAGGCAAACCATGACTGACGACAGTATTCCCCGAAGCCAGGTAACGAATGGGATTTAAAGTAAACGCACGCTATTTCTTTGTAGATATAGTGTACGTTTGCTTTTTATTTTTAAAAAATGGAAGGAAGACAACAAAACCATGAACGACGGTGTCCTATTAAGCATTATCGGATTGTGTATCATTCTCTCTGCTTACTTTTCTGCTACTGAAACAGCTTTTTCCTCTCTCAATCGCATTCGCTTGCGCAACCTTGCGCAAAACGGAAACAAAAGAGCTCAATTGGCTGACAAATTAGCCGATAATTTTGATCAACTTTTGTCTACTATTTTGATTGGTAACAACATTGTAAACATCCTATGTGCTTCTTTGGGCACTGTGTTCTTTGTAAAGCATTTTGGGGATGCTGGTGCAACCATTTCAACGGCTGTCATCACCATTGTGCTCTTAATATGCAGTGAAGTTACGCCTAAATCCTTGGCAAAAGAAAATCCAGAATCCTTTGCATGTTTCTCTGCGCCCATCATCAATATTACATGCAAAGTTTTTACACCTCTTAACTTTCTCTTTATGAAATGGCGCAAATTCATTTCTCATTTCAGCAAAAATAATGCAGATTCAGGCATTACAGAAGATGAATTTATTGTCATGGTGGATGAAGCCAAGCAAGACGGTGGCATCAATGAGCAAGAAAGCCAAATGATTCGCAATGTGCTTGAGTTTAACGATACAGATGCAGTGGACATCATTACCCCTCGTGTGGACATTGTTGCCATTTCTTTGGATGCAGAAAACAAAGAGATTGCAGACACTTTTTCAGAAAGTGGTTTTTCTCGTTTGCCTGTTTACGAAGGTACAACGGACAATATTATTGGCTTTTTGCATCAGAAGGATTTTTATCATTTTGCTAAGCAAACCATCCCTTTAAAGCAAATGATTAAACCTGTGATCGTGGTACCAGAAGGCGTAAAAGTACATGACTTATTGCGCATGCTTCAACGCAACAAGTGCCATATGGCCATTGTGAGTGATGAATACGGCGGTACACTGGGCATTGTAACCATGGAAGATTTGCTCGAAGAATTAGTAGGCGAAATTTGGGATGAGCATGATGACATCGTGGAAAACATTGAAAAAATTGACGATACGCACTTTAATATTTTAGGTGGTGCGCCTACGGATGTTGTGTTTGACTATTTTTCTAAATCCGTTGAAACGGATGCAACCACCATTGGTGGCTGGGCAATGGAATGTTTGGGCTGTATCCCTCAAAAAGGCGATACCTTTACAAAGGAAGGCTTGATTTTTACTGTGCAAGATGTCGACCACAGAAGAATTACAAAACTCCTTGTTGAAAAACTCCCTTCGGACGAAGAAACTTCCTCTGTAAATCTCTAATCCTCTATACTGAAAGGAATTATATGCAATTAAATTGGCTCGCTACTGCCTCGTTTGGGCTTGAAGGCGTTGTAAAAAAAGAATTATCCTCTCTCCACGTAAATCCTAAAGCAGACCTTGGTTGTGTGCGTTTTACAGGTACAGCACAAGATGCATTCAAAGCTAACTTATGGCTACGCACAGCAGACCGTGTGTTGCTTATTGTAGGCGAACAAACAGTTACAAGCTTTGAAATGTTGTTTGACTATGTATATTCCCTACCATGGGAAAAGTTTTTGCCCAAGGATGCCTCTTTTCCTGTTTCAGGTAAATGTGCACGCAGTCAATTGATGAGTGTGCGTGATTGCCAAGCCATTACAAAGAAAGCGATTGCAGAGCGTTTAAAGAAAGCGTACAATGTCAATTGGTGTCAAGAAGGAGGTAGTCAATACAAAATTGAAGTAGCCTTCCACAAAGATGTATGCCGACTTACAATAGATGCAAGTGGTGTAGCGCTCAATCGTAGAGGCTATCGCACATGGAATGGCGAAGCGCCTTTAAGAGAAACGCTTGCTGCTGCGCTTGTGCTCCTTTCTCCATATAAGAAGGAAATGCCTCTCCATGACCCTTGTTGTGGTACAGGAACGATTTTGATTGAAGCCGCTATGATTGCCTCTAACCGTGCACCCGGTCTCAATCGTTCTTTCGACATGGAAAATTGGCACTTTGTAAATAGAAAAGCAATTCAGGAAGCAAAAGAAGAAGCGCATGATTTATTTGCACCTCAAGACATCACGCACATTAGTGGCTCTGACATCAACGATGAAGCGCTGTCTCTTGCAAAAAAACACTTGGTGCAGGCTGGTTTTTCAAATAAAGTGACTTTCTTTCAAAAGGATGTAAAAGACTTGGTTTTAAATGAAACAGCCCCTCTTTTCATTGTCAATCCCCCTTACGGGGAACGTTTGGCAGACCAAAAAACATGCCAATTGCTCTATAAAGATTTGCACCGTCTAAAGGATAGGCATATAGGAAGCAAATTGTGTGCCATTGCCTCTAACACGAATTTTGAACGCTATTATGGCGCACGAGCACAACAAAAAAAACGTTTTTACAACGGTCGCTTGGAATGTGAGTATATGATTTTCTGATTTTCAAAAAAATCATCATTTTCTTGCTATTTTCAAAAAAAACATGTGATTTTTTTGATATTTTAAAGATTTGCTCTTGACAAACATGTCCAAATAACGTATAATATTTCATGCAGTCCGAAAGATTGCGTGGTGGGGAATTGTGTAACGGCAGCACATACGACTCTGACTCGTATTGTCAAGGTTCGAATCCTTGTTCCCCAGCCATTTTTTTATGCCTCCATTGTCTAGTGGCCTAGGACGCCGCCCTCTCAAGGCGGAAACACGGGTTCGAACCCCGTTGGAGGTGCCAATTCATGCATCGTCATTCATACGGATGACGATTTTTTTATTAAAATTTGGAGGCATTTTCATGTTGCTTTCTCTTGGATTGACGATTTTGATTGGCCTTTTCATGGGTACAATTTGTAAATTTTTGCGTATGCCACGTTTAATCGGTATGCTTTTCGCAGGCATTTTAATGTCGCCAACCGTTTTTAACCTCATGGATAGCAATCTTTTACTCATCTCCTCTGATTTAAAAAATATTGCACTCATGATCATTTTGATCAAGGCAGGGCTTACGCTGGACATCAATTCCCTTAAAAAATTAGGTTTGCCCATACTCTGTATGTCCACATTGCCTGCAACTTTTGAAATACTCTCCTTTACGCTCCTTTCCCCTCTTATTTTATGCATTTCTCCTCTTGAAGGTCTACTCATGGGCACTGTAATGGGCGCCGTATCTCCTGCTGTTGTCGTTCCTAAAATGACTATGCTTATTGAAAATAATTATGGCATAAAAAAAGGGATCCCACAGCTTGTTTTGGCAGGTGCATCCTTGGATGATGTGTTTGTTCTCGTGTTGTTCAGTATATGTTTGGGTTTAAATCAAGGGAAAAGTTTTTCCCCTCAAACGCTTTTAAACATTCCTCTTTCTATTATTACGGGTGTATCGCTCGGTGCATTGTGCGCTTTGATTTTAAATGGTCTGTTTCGTTTCTTTTACAATAAAAAAGTTGTTATTAGAAATAGTTTTAAAGTCATTCTATTGCTTGCGATATCTTTCATTCTCTTTTCATTAGAAGAAATACTAAAAGATATCTTGCCCTTTTCAGGCATGTTATCTGTGCTTAGCATGGCATTTGTGTTCAACATCAAAGCACCTAAAAAAGTATGCCTTCGGCTTTCTCAAAAATTTTCTAAATTATGGCTGTTTGCTGAAATCCTCTTATTTGTGTTAGTCGGTGCCTCTGTGAATATTAGTTTTCTATTTGACGTTGGTATAAAAGCAATTTTGCTTTTATTGTGCGCTCTGTTTATCCGTTCGCTTGGCGTATTTATAAGTAAATTAAAAACTGATTTTTCATTCAAGGAACGCATCTTTGTAACTTTCGCATATCTACCAAAAGCAACTGTACAAGCGGCCATTGGCGCTGTGCCCTTATCCCTTGCCCTTCCTTGTGGAGAATTGATTTTATCCATTGCTGTATTGGGTATTGTCCTCACAGCCCCTCTTGGTGCATTTTTGATTGAAAAAACATATAAAAAATGTTTAACACATGACTGTGCAAATTAACGCATGTTTTCACGTTCATTGGAATACACTATATCAAAAAGGAGTGTATTTTCATGAAAATAAATTACAAATTGCTCATTGTATGTATTCTTCTTCCTCTTGCTGTTGGCATGTTATCAGGATATTTAGCAGGCGACACAAGGCAAAGTTTCAATGAACTGAATAAACCTCCCCTTTCCCCTCCTGCTATACTTTTTCCAATTGTTTGGACCACATTGTTTATACTTATGGGGATAGCTTCCTACCTTGTGCTTGCTTCTAATGCAAATGAAAATGAGAAGAAAAAATGTATTTTTTATTATCTCCTTCAACTGGTGTTCAATTTCTTTTGGACAATTTTCTTTTTTAGATTTTCTCTCTATTTCTTTTCCTTCGCATGGTTGATTGCGTTACTATTTCTTATACTCAAAACAATTTATTGTTTTTATCACGTCAACAAGATATCTGCATATTTACTCATTCCATATGCCTTTTGGGTGGCATTTGCTGGATATTTAAATATCTGCATTGCTTTTTTAAAC
>CAYTPJ010000088.1:0-8795 GCA_964439755.1 uncultured Oscillospiraceae bacterium | reverse complement strand
GATGTTCATTTGTTGTTTTTTTGAAAATTTTCTCCAACACTTATTTTACACTATGCACTTTTTTGACAATGTTGAGGTTGTAAAAAAAGTGCTTTACTTTTTTGTCAGTTCCTGTTAAAATGGGGTGCTGTGGTTTCAGCAGATTGTAAATGGAGCGTGTGTATGGTCAATAGGTTAAAAAATTCTAAGTACATTGGTGACAAGGCGTTTTACAAGCATTTGATTATGATTGCTATTCCAATCATTGTGCAAAATGGCATTACAAACTTTGTAAACCTCTTGGACAACTTGATGGTGGGTTCAGTAGGTACAGACGAAATGAGTGGGGTGGCGATTGTAAACCAGCTCACATTCGTGTTCAGCTTGTGCATTTTTGGTGGTTTGGCAGGGGTGGGCATATTTACTGCCCAGTTTTTTGGTAAAAAAGACCATGAAGGGGTGCGTGAAACCTTCCGATTTAAATTCATGCTCGCTTGTGGCTTGCTCGTGGTGGGCTTAATTGTGTTGTTCACCTTTGGGGATGCGTTGATCGCCCTCTATTTAAATGAAGGCAGTGAAACGGGGGACTTGGTGCGAACGGCAAAATTTGGCAAAGATTATTTGCTCATTATGCTCATCGGTTTAGTGCCTTTTGCCCTCCAGCAAGTGTATGCCAGCACACTCCGTGAAACAGGGGAAACTTTGCTTCCCATGAAAGCGGGCGTTGTTGCCATTTTGGTCAACTTGGTTTTAAACTATGTGTTCATCTTTGGTAATTTTGGTATGCCAAAGTTGGGCGTACAAGGGGCAGCACTGGGCACAGTGGTCGCACGTATCGTTGAATGTTTGATTATTGTACAATGGACGCATAAAAATAAAACAAAAAATCCTTTTATTGTGGATGCGTATAAAACGTTGCACGTGTCTAAGACACTCACCAAAAACATCATCAAGCGTGGCTCTCCCTTATTGCTCAATGAGCTTTTGTGGGCATCGGGCATGGCGATACTTTCTATTGCATATGCGAAAAAAGGGCTTGCAGTTGTTGCTGCAGCAAACATCAGCTCTACCATTACCAACTTATTTAACGTGCTCTTTATCTCTATGGGCAGTGCCGTTGCAATTATTGTAGGGCAACTGTTGGGGGCAAATAAATTTGACGAAGCCAAGCAGAGTGCAACTCGCATTATTGTGTTTTCCATTGCTGCAACAATCGTGTCTTCTGTATTCTTGTATTTAACAGCCCCTCTTTTTCCACAGCTTTACCAAACGACAGATGAAGTGCGTACTTTGGCAACAGAGTTTATGCGCATTATGGCGCTTGTGATGCCTTTACATGCTTTTTTACACGCCACTTATTTTACCATCCGTTCAGGGGGCAAAACGTGGATTACTTTCTTGTTCGACTGCGTGTATCTGTGGGTAGTGAGCATTCCTGCTGCATATGTACTTGTCATGTTTACAAACCTGGATATCGTGCCTATTTATTTCATTGTAAATGGCATAGATGTGCTCAAATGTTTTATCGGGTATGTGATGCTCAAAAAGGGTATTTGGCTCCATAATATTGCACACAGAGCGTAAAACGATCAAAACCTCTTTATTTCATTTGCTCAAAAGGCATTTGCATAAAGAGGTTTATTTTTTGGTACAGATGATACAAAAAAACAAAAGAATGTATAGAATGGTTAAAATTTGTCTAATGTTAAAAAAATGCAATTTTCTTATGAAAAAGTGTTGACAAGAGGGGAATACTTTAGGTATAATAACTTGTTACATCCTATTTCTACGACTTATTTTGAGGAGGAACGCATGGAAACGCTTTCTAAAGAGGTTCAAAGAAGAAGAACCTTTGCTATCATCAGTCACCCTGACGCCGGTAAAACCACGCTGACAGAAAAGCTGTTGCTTTATGGTGGCGCTATCCGTCAAGCAGGCAGTGTAAAAGCTCGTCGTGCTGATAACTTTGCAACGAGTGACTGGATGGAAATTGAAAAAAAACGTGGTATTTCTGTTACATCAAGCGCCATGCAGTTTTCTTTTGATGGATATCATATCAATATTTTGGACACCCCTGGGCACCAAGATTTCTCTGAAGACACATACCGTGTGTTGATTGCTGCAGACAGCGCTGTGATGCTTTTGGATGCTGCAAAGGGTGTGGAAGAACAGACGGTCAAACTGTTTAAAGTTTGCCGTATGCGCAACATTCCTATTTTTACATTTATAAACAAAATGGACAGAGCAGGCAAAGACCCCTTTGAATTGCTCGAAGAGCTTGAAAATGTACTGGGCATCAAGTCATGTCCTGTCAACTGGCCGATTGGTGTAGACGGCGATTTCCAAGGCGTGTATCATAGAGATGAAAAAACTGTGGAATTGTACTCAGGGGGCAATCATGGCTCTGCAAAGGTGCAAAAAACAGAGATTTCCATTGATGACCCTGCCATTCACGGTGCACTTAAAGAGCATTATTTGGACAGGCTGAAAGAAGAAATTGAGCTTTTAGACGAAGCAGGTGACCCTTTTGATTTAGAGAAGGTGCGCAAAGGGGAGTTGACCCCTGTGTTCTTTGGTTCGGCAGTCACAAACTTTGGCGTAGAGCCTTTCTTGTATCGTTTCTTACGCTACACCACTCCTCCTGCACCCAGAGAAAGCGACATGGGGATGATTGAGCCAGAAAATAAGGATTTTTCAGGCTTTATCTTTAAAATTCAAGCGAACATGAACCCTGCCCACCGTGACCGTCTTGCTTTTTTACGTGTGGTGAGTGGGGAGTTTAAAAAGGGCATGAATGTGTGGCTTTCCTCTATGAATAAGGAAATCCAAGTGAAACAGCCCCAAGCTTTCATGGCAGATGAAAGAGAAGGCGTTGAAGTTGCGTATCCGGGCGACATCATCGGGTTGTTTGACCCTGGAATATATCACTTAGGAGACACACTGTGCACAGGCAAAAAAATGCACTTTGACAAAATCCCAATCTTTGCGCCTGAACGCTTTGCAAGAGCACGCCCCATGGACACGATGAAAAGAAAACAATTCCAAAAAGGCATTTCTCAGCTCTCTGAAGAAGGTGCTATTCAAACCTTTAAAAGGGATGAAACAGGCTTGGAAGAATTTATTGTAGGTGTTGTAGGTGAATTGCAGTTTGATGTACTCACTTACCGTTTAAAGGGTGAATACGGTGTGGATTTGGTGCTCGATAGATTGTCCTATCGCTTTGTGCGTTGGGTGGTCAGCACACCTATGGAGGTGCATGATTTAAACCTCACTTCTACCACAGCACGGGGAATGGACGAAAGGGGCAACCATTGTCTGTTCTTTGAAAATGACTGGAGCATTCGCCTTGCTTGCGAAAAGAACAAGGGGCTTGAACTTTCAGACATTGCGCCCATGACCAAAAATTAAGATAATAAAATGTGAAAGCAGGAAAAGATATTTATGATCAGAAATGATATTAGAAACATTGCAATCATCGCCCACGTTGACCACGGCAAGACCACTTTGGTGGATCAGATGTTAAAGCAAGGTGGCGTGTTTAGACAAAATCAGCAAGTGAGCGACCGTGTGATGGACTCTAACGACATTGAAAAAGAACGTGGCATCACAATTTTAGCTAAAAACACAGCTGTGCACTATGAAAACACAAAAATCAACATTGTGGACACCCCCGGACACGCTGACTTTGGTGGTGAAGTGGAACGTGTACTCAAAATGGTGGATGGCGTGCTTTTGCTTGCAGACAGCTTTGAAGGCCCTATGCCACAAACACGCTTTGTGCTTCAAAAAGCGTTGTCTTTGAATTTGCCTGTGTTGCTCGTAATCAACAAGGTGGATAGACCAGATGCACGTTGTGATGAAGTTGTAGATGAATTGCTCGATTTGTTGGACGATTTGAACGCAGACCCTGAGACACTCGATCGCCCCATTATGTATGTTTCTGCAAGACAGGGCACAGCAACCACGGATTTAGAAGTAAAAGGCACAGATCTTCGCCCCTTGTTTGAAGCGATCATCAAATACATTCCTGCGCCTGAAGGGGATGAAGACGGCCCTGCGCAAGTGCTCATTTCTACCATTGACTATAATGAATATGTAGGCCGTATTGGTGTGGGCCGTATCATTAGAGGTAAGTTTGTAGACAATATGCCCGTTGTGCGTTGCAACGCTTTGGATGAAACGAAAAAAACCAACCCATGGCGTTTGACAGGGCTTTCATTATATGACGGTTTGCGCCGTGTGAGCACGGAAGAAGCATCTATGGGTGATATCGTAGCTTTAACAGGCCTTGCAGACATCTCTATTGGTGACACGGTGTGCGACCCTACTTGCGTAGAGCCATTGCCTTTTGTTGCCATTTCCGAACCCACAGTGACGATGACTTTCTCTGTCAATGACTCTCCTTTTGCAGGCAAAGAAGGGCAGTTTGTAACCAGCCGTCACTTGAGAGCCAGATTGTTTAGAGAGCTTGAAACAGACGTTTCCTTGCGTGTAAACGAAGGGGAAACACCTGATTGCTTTGAAGTGTGGGGCAGAGGGGAATTGCACCTTTCTGTGTTGATTGAAAATATGCGCAGAGAAGGGTATGAATTCCAAGTCAGCAAGCCCGAAGTATTGTATCATTATGAAGATGGCACCAAAATGGAGCCTATTGAACGCCTTGTGGTAGATGTGCCTCAAGCATATGCAGGCGCAGTGATTGAAAAAATCGGTCGCCGTCGTGGTACGCTTGAAAACATGAGTGGTTTAGACAGAGTGCGCCTCGAATTTTTGGTGCCCTCCCGTGGTTTGTTCGGTTATCGCAGTGAATTTATGACGGACACACGTGGCGAAGGCATTATGAGCGCTGTGTATGATCATTATGAAGCCTTTAAGGGCGATATTCCACACCGTAGTGTGGGTGCACTTGTGTGCTATGAAACAGGCGATTCCACGCAGTATGGTCTTTTCTATGTGCAAGAAAGAGGCACGCTCTTTATTGGTGCACAAACAGCTGTGTACAGTGGCATGATTTGTGGTCAAAGCAGCCGCCCTGGCGATATCGTCGTCAACGTGTGCAAAACAAAGCACGTGACCAACATCAGAAACTCCTCCGCATCAGAAGACAGTATGCGCCTTGTGTCTGTACATCCTTTGACTTTGGAAGAATGCTTAGAGTTTATTGACGATGATGAATTGCTTGAAATCACTCCAAAATCTTTGCGCATGAGAAAACGCACATTGTCCCATGAACAACGTGCCAAGAACACAGCTCGTAAAAAGTAAAAAATATGCTTATATTAAAAAGACGAAGGGCAAATGATCCTTCGTCTTTTTCTTTATTTGAGCGCAAGTTCAATGCGAGCATGTAGCTTTTGCTCTTGTTTTTTTACATTGCCAATGATGGGTGAACCTACGATGTTGCCCTCTTTATCCACAACATATGTAACAGGGTAGCCAGTTAAATTTTGTATAAAGTCAAGATAAAATGAGGAGGAAGTATCAGGTGCGATGTTTGTATACGTGACGCCTTTTTCTTGCACGATTTTCTTTGCAAAATCATATTTTTCTTGGCTCTCTCCACTGTCAGCGCCTATGCCTAAAAAATGTATGTTTTTATCTTTAAATGCTTGATAGTATGCTTCTAATTCAGGCATTTCTTCAATGCATGTACCACAACCGTTGTTCCAAAAATTCACGATTGTAACATCGTAAGAAGAAAAAATATCGTTGTTGATATCCTGTCCGTTAAAATCTTTGCCCACCATAGTGGGAAAGGGGGTGATGGATACTTCAATTGTTTGTTTGTCACATGCTACGAGAGAAAATGAAAGCAGGACAAGGCAACAGATGCAAATGATTTTTTTCATGATATAGTATGCTCCTTTTTGATTGTAAAATGTTTCCGAATGGCATCGTGTGGGCAAGTTTGAATACAGTCACCACAGCGAATACACTCTGTATGGTTGGGCGTTTTAAACACGCTGACATCCATTTTACAGACCTTTGCGCATGCACCACAAGACGTGCATTTGTCTTTGTTAATGGTAAATCTGTACAAGGAAATCTTGTTGAACAGCGCATAAAAAGCGCCTAATGGGCACATCCACTTGCAAAATGGACGGTAAAAGAAAACACTGAGTGTAACGACTCCAAGGAGTACGCACATTTTCCATGTGAACAAAAAGCCCAAGCTATCTCGAATGCCACTATTTACAAGGGCAATGGGGAGCGCACCTTCCAATATGCCAGCAGGGCACAAGTATTTACAGAAAAATGGATTGCCCATCCCCACTTCGTTGACGATTGTAATGGGCAGTACAAAAACAAATACAACTAAAATTACATATTTTAAATACGTGAGCAAGTGTAACTTTTTTGTACTGAATTTCTTGCTTGGAATTTTGTGTAAAAGCTCTTGAAACCATCCGAATGGACACAAAAAGCCACACACAAACCGACCCAGTAATGTGCCGATGAGGATTAAAATGCCCACAATGTAATAGGAAAACTTAAATTTCGAGGAGCCGATCACAGCTTGCAAAGAGCCAATGGGGCAACTGCCTGCTGCGCCTGGGCAAGAATAGCAATTAAGCCCAGGCACGCAGATGGATTTTAACTTACCTTTAAAGATTTTTCCTTGAAAAAAGTTGAGGAAAAAAGGATTTGTGAGCAAGGTTGCGCCCAACTGAATTTTAAAACGATTGTTCTTCTTTTTCTTTTTAACCAATGCCCACACACTCCAAACATAATTTAATGCCTTTGTCAAGCACTGTTTGCACTTCTGTTCGATAGATGCCAAAGGCGATAAAACAGAGCGCAAGCACAAGCATGAAAATTGTTTTTTTATTCATGGTATCTCCTGTTATAGTGGTTAGTGATTAGTGGTTAGTGATTAGTGGTTAGTGATTAGTGGTTAGAGGTTAGTGGCTTAACATATCGACAATAGAAGTCATAGCACCTAAAAGTGTATCTTTTTCTATTTTTAAATTCCATGCAGAAAGGAAAGCCGTGTTGCCGTTCCATGCACCTGAAAAACTGTCTGTGTTGACCATTTGACATAAATTACCTAAAGCAGATTGCATACTTTCATTGTAATATACAACGGGCATTTTTGCGTTTTGAAATAATTCTTTGTTCTTGTCATTGAGCGTTATAACTAAAACGTCTGCGCCTTTTGCTTTGACTGCATCGTAATTGTCGTGTAGCACTTGATAGGCTTCTTGACCTGCTTGCGAATCTGCATTTATAAATGCGTAGTATGTGATAAAGGAAACATTTTCACGTGTAAAAGTTTCTCCTTGCAAAGTGGACGTTTCAAATGCACCTATTTGATTGGAAATTGTTTTGTCTGCAGCAGGGACAGCGGTAAGAGAGAGGTATTCATCTGCCCATTCTTGGGTGACGTAGCCTTTTTTTACAGCATCAGAGAGCGTGAGCGTGCCATTTTGGAGGGCTTGGGTGACATCTTCCACAGAGGGTTTTTGGTTACAGGCTACAAGGGACAGGGCAAGTAAACAGATGAGTAGAACCACGATGATTTTTTTCATAAAAATACACTCCTTTTATTTGGGTACAAAAAGAGTGTAACATAAAGCATATAAAATCCGTGTTAAGATTGAAAAGTAATTTTAAATATGGTACCATGTGGTGTGTTGTCCAACACAGATATGTTTGCGTTGTGCTTATTTAATATTTTTTTACAGATGGCAAGCCCTAAGCCATTGCCTCCGATTTTTCGACTACGAGATTTATCCATGCGATAGAAAGGTTCAAAAACAAGGGCTTTTTCTTGATCAGGGATGCCATGACCTTGGTCACAAATGGAAAGGGAGCGCTCTTTTTCATTTACACATACTTTGATGGACGTGTGCTCATCACTATATTTATTTGCATTTTGCAGTAGATTATAGAATACTCTTTCTAAAAGTGCATCATTTCCTTTTAAAAAAAGATTTTGATTTGAAAGGGTGATTGTTTGATGTTTTTTTGAAAAATCCTCCTGCATTTCTTCTATAATATCAGCTAAAATATCATGCACATTGAGGCGCACAACGTGCTCTAAGGGGGTGTCTTTACTAAACCAAAGCAAGTCATCTATGAGCTTTTGTAAACGTTGAATTTGCGACAACAGCTCTTTTGTTTCCTGTGTTTCTGATGTGCTTAAAATTTGTACTTCAAGGTTTGCTTGCATGACGGCAAGAGGGGTGCGCAGTTCGTGCGCTACGTCTGCGCTGAACTGTTTTTGAAGGGTGAAAGCGTGCTCTAAATGCTTGCTCATATCGTTAAAAGCAAGCGTTAAGTCATACACTTCATCTTTGGATTTGGGCAATTGTATTTCGTCTGTCAAATTGTCTACA
This sequence comes from uncultured Oscillospiraceae bacterium, assembly GCA_964439755.1. Taxonomy (GTDB): domain Bacteria; phylum Bacillota; class Clostridia; order Christensenellales; family Aristaeellaceae; genus CAYTPJ01. The sequence continues at coordinate 477 of CAYTPJ010000088.1, read as the reverse complement.
CGCTTGTTTTTTACATCTTTTGTCAAATTCTTTATAGGGCGAAGGGTGTATCCTACAAGAAAATATGTGGAAAGGGTGCCTATTACAACAATGAGTATCATCGCCCAAAGGCTTTCCGTTTGAAAGGAAATTTTCTTTGCATCAGAAATGATGCTCGTCATAGGGAGGCTTTCTGTGCTTGATAGGGCAGGGGAAAGTATTTCAGGCGTGATCATTTTGTTTGCAGAAAAACGGATGGAAGCAGTTAAAAGTACGCAAGCAAGTGTGAGGAGTATGCTGGATAATAGGGTGAGCCTCAATTGCAAACTATTTTTCTTCATGAAATCTTTTTTCATTGAGTATATACCCCTCTCCGATTTTTGTTGTAATTGGGTCATATCCTAAAGAGGTTTTGAGTTTTTTTCGCAATGAGGACATGTGCACCCGAATGCTGTTGCTAAAAATGTCTACGCTTTCATCCCAAATATGTTCAATGAG
>CAYTPJ010000087.1:1228-8932 GCA_964439755.1 uncultured Oscillospiraceae bacterium | reverse complement strand
CACACTTTTTCAACGGATAATATTTGTGCTTCGATCACTCTTTTCTCTCCTCATCCAAATTTTTCATAACATAATTACCATCAATTGTAATGTCCGACTTCCTACTCACACTTCGTATTGTGTCAATGAGTATTTTTACATCACCTAAAAAAGTAATATTACGGACATAATCGCAATCAAGTTTGAAACGCTTTGCCCATTCGGCGTTATTTCTTCCGTTTACTTGTGCATACCCAGTTAATCCTGGTCTAACATCATGTCTATGCTTTTCTTCATCAGTATAGTAAGGTAAGTATTTGACTAACAACGGCCTTGGCCCTACAATTGCCATATCACCTTTTAGAATGTTGATAAGTTCAGGAAGCTCGTCCAAGCTTGTACTTCTTAAAATTCTGCCATACCTTGTAAGGCGTTTTTCGTCAGGAAGAAGATTGCCTTGTTTGTCCTTCGCATTAGTCATGGTACGGAATTTAATGAGTTTGAATATCTTTTCATCTTTACCAGGACGAAGTTGAGTAAAGAAGGGGTTGCCTTTCATTTTGATTGCACCTACTATTATGAGTACAAGGAGTAGGGGAGAGAGTGCAATCAGTGCACACAAGGATAGGATGAAATCCAAAGGTCGCTTGAAATACTTTTGATACATAGTTATCCTCTTTTACTAAATGAAATTGATTTATTTCTTTTACTTAATTTACTCAAAACAACTGCGTACAAGCTGAATGATTTTCGCCTGGTCTTCAACGCTCATTTTATTGTCGCTGGGTAAGCACAAGCCTCTTTCAAAGAGGTCAGCACCCACCGTGATGTCCTTATCGACATGATTTCCCAAGCCTTCAGCACTTACAAAAGAATGATCTTTATAGATGGGCTGCATGTGCATAGGTTTCCAGATGGGTCTACCTTCTGCGTTTAAGCTTGTGAGCTTTTCTAATATTTCAGTAGGGCAGGACTTGCCTTTTTCTGAAACATAGGAGGCTTTGCTATCTGTTCTTGTTTGCTGACACATGGCATCTTTATCAATGATAAGGCAACTGAGCCAATAGTTGGGCTCCATGTCGGAAGTGAAGGGATTCATGGAAACAGGCAACCCTTTAAAGCCTTCTTTGTATCTTTGGTAGATGGCTTTTTTTTGTGCGATGTGTTCGTCTAAGTGAGGGAATTGACCTCTCACAACGCCTGCAACGACATTACTCATACGGTAGTTGTAGCCCAATTCTTCATGCTGATACCAAGGGGCATTTTCCCTACTTTGTGTAGACCACTTGCGTGCCTTTTTGGCATCATCTTCACTGTCTGTTAAGAGCATACCACCTGATGACCCCGTAATGATTTTATTTCCATTGAATGAAATAATATTGTACATGCCAAAAGAGCCTGTTTCTTTGCCCTTGTATGTGGCACCCAAGCTCTCCGCAGCATCTTCAATTAGTATAGCGTTGTGTTTTTTGCAAATTGCACAAATCTCATCCAATTTACAAGGTGTGCCATAGAGGTGTGCAATGACAACAACTTTTACATCGGGGTAAATCTCAAAAGCCTTTTCAAGCGCAACAGGATCCATATTCCATGTATCTCGTTCTGAATCAATGAAAATTGGAAGAGCTTTTTCGTAAGCAATGGGGTTGACTGTGGCAGCAAAAGTAGTGTCTGTACAAAACACCCTGTCACCCGTTTTCACACCTGCAAGCTTTATTGCAAGGTGAATAGCGGCTGTGCCACACGATAAACCAACTGCGTGCGTACATCCGATATATTCACTTGCAAGCGTTTCCACCGTATCAATGTTTTCGCCTACTGTGGACATCCAATTGGTGAAAAATGCTTCAGACATGTATTTCAATTCATTTCCGTGCATTGTTGGCGTAGAGAGCCAAACTTTGTTCTTGAAAGGTGTAAAAATCATATGAACCTCTATTCTAAAAATGTATGTATGTTCCATTTGATTTACATGAAAAGAAAGCGTGATTCAATAGCATCTCTTGTGATCGTTTCGATGTCATCATGAATCCCTTGGTGTCTTTACATGTTTCTTCAAAATATTCAAAGAACATACTTTGATTTTTGAATGGCTCTTGATTTACATGAGTGCTTTAATGCTTACAAGTCTACAAGGTAAATGAAATGAAAAAGATAAAAGAGCAGAACAGAAAACAGCAATGCAAACGATTTAACCGGCTACTGCTGTATTTACATTCTCTTTTTCTTTTGCTTCGAGTACTGTGGCATTCACTTCTTCAGGAAGATGATATGTGGGAACAACTTGATGCAATGCAGACTTCACACACTCATCGTCCATAGTATCAAGAGCATTCTTTAATGTGGATAAAAGACTTTGAATTTCCTCTTTTGATTTTGGCGTGTCACGCTCGATAAAAATCATACTATTTGTCGTTTTATCGAGTTCTTCACTCTTTATCAGAAGTTCTTCAAAAAGTTTTTCACCCGGCCTTAAACCTGTTTCAACAATATCAATATCTTGATATGGCTCGTACCCTGAGAGTCTGATCATGTTTTCTGCAAGGTCCAAGATTTTAACAGGTTTGCCCATGTCCAATACATAGAGTTCACCACTTTTTGCCATAGCGCCTGATTGGAGAACAAGTTGAGATGCTTCGGGGATGGTCATGAAATAACGGATAATGCGTTTGTCCGTTAAAGTGATGGGACCACCCTTTGCGATTTGACGTTTGAATAGGGGAATGACACTCCCATTGCTGCCCAAAACATTTCCAAAGCGCGTGGCAGAAAAACTGGTCACACTATTTTTTTTGCTCTGCACAATCATTTCACAAACACGTTTTGTAGCCCCCATTACGTTGGTGGGGTTCACTGCTTTATCTGTTGATATCATAATAAAGCGGTTGACAGCATACTTTTCAGCCGTCTCTACAATTGTCTTTGTACCAAAGACATTGTTTTGGACAGCTTCAATGCAGTTGTGTTCCATGAGTGGAACATGCTTATGTGCTGCGGCATGCAACACAATGTTTGGACGATGTACAGAAAAGACTTTATCCAGTGATTCTTTGTCCGTTACAGAGACGATTTCAACTGATAAGTCCAATTCGGAGCCATACATAATTTTTAGCTCCTGCTGTATATCATACACCCCATTTTCATAAATGTCAAGTAGTACAAGTTTCTTGGGATGCATGGTAGCTATTTGACGTGCAATTTCGCCACCAATGGAGCCACCACCGCCTGAAATAAGTACACACTTGTTCATGTAAAAGTTGCTTGTCTGTTCATCCAAAAAGGAAACGGGATTTCTAAAAAGAAGTTCCTCAACGTCAAAAGTGCGCATATGGCGCTTGCCCTTTTCAGAATAATTGACAATAGGATAATCGTAAACTTTGATTTTAAGGTTTGTTTTTAAATAAATTTCATAGAGCGTTTTCTTTTTATCTTGCGACATAGGGGGGAGCGCAAATACAATTTCTTGAATAGAAAAAGCAAGAAGTTTATCCTTAATGGCTTCTTCTTCACACAATACGGGAAGCCCCATGATTTCTCTGCCGATTTTTGTACGGTCAACATCAATAAAGCAGATTGGGGTGTAGGAAGAACGAGGGTTTTTTTGAAGTTCCTCAGCGAGCATAACGCCGATTCGACCAGCACCAACGATGGCAATTCTGATTTTCGAGGTGTTTCTTTCTTCTTGAAAAGTCCGTTCATCTCTTTCAAAATCAAGCCCTGCAAATTTAGAGGCTATTCGACAAATAAAACGACCGTATGATGTGTTTTTTCGTGCATTTTCATAAGCGTGTTGATAAAAATGACGAACAGTTAATGAAAGCACTAAATTTAGAGCGATGACTGAAAAGGCACGAAGCATAGTAACTCGATATTCAGTCGGCAAAAAATACTGAAGGATAACGTATAAAAACGTAGCTACCATGTCGGATACAATTAAACGAATATAAGCAGAAGAACCGCCGTAACGCCATACTTGGAGATATACTTTCCCGATAATTCTAAAGAATAAAAGAAAAATACCTGAAGAAACTGTTTGAATGATTACAAGGGGAAAAGATGGCGTTTCTATTCCGCTTGGGTTTAAAACAAGCATAATAGTGATGGATATCAAAAGCAATATGCAATCATAAAATGCAAGTGTAACACGTCTAACAGGCGTTCTCACATTCTGCTCTTTTTCTTTTTTTTGATTCATTTGTTCGTGCAATTGACTAACTCCTTACAATATCGTTATACAAATATCTTTGTTTAAAATTACATGAAAAAAGCCTGAAAAATAATATTTCATAGGCTTTTAAAACACAAAGTTTAGGGATTTTTAGTCGGAAAGTTTTTACTTTTCTTCTTATAATAAGAGCTGGAATAATGTTTATAGTAGTAACGATTATAGTACTTTCTATTACTCATAGAGTCAAATTCCATCTTATTTAAAATACCACCGAGTACAGCGCATCCTGCTTGCTCAATTTGCTTTTTGGCATCGATCAATTCTTGTCTACGAGTTAAATTGTATTCGAGAACAAGTACAGCACCGTCACAAGATTGTGCAATTTCTGCAGCATCAATTACCACGCCGATAGGGGGGGTGTCAACAAGCACAAGGTCATAGTTTTCTGCAAGTTGATTCATCATGAGGGAAAAGTAAGGGCTTGTTAAAAGTTGAATGGGGTTGGCAACGTTTCTGCCAACAGGAATAATGTCTAAACCATAGATATTTGTTTGGTAAACAATGTCGTTCAAATTGTTGTAACCAGCGAGGTAATGGACAAGCCCTTTTACTTCGCCTTTTGCATCAATACGACAACGTTCTAACAGATAGGATTTGCGAATGTCAGCATCCAACAGAATAACACGTTTACCACGTTCTGCCATATTTTTAGCAAGCTGAAGTGTCAAAAATGACTTGCCTGCGTTTTGATCCACACTTGTAAAGAGGATTTTTTTAACATCACGACCTGCAAAGGAGAGGTTGGATGCAATGGTATTCAGCGCTTCACTGGCTGAATAATTAAGAGGCTCAATACGCTCAATGGTTATGCTTTTCATTTTTTCTTCTCACTTTGCGTTTTTTTTGATTTGGTTTTTTCTTGAGTTTGAGTATAGGGCATGATGCCAAGAGCGGGCAGGTTAAGATATTTTTCCATATCATCTGTGGATTTGATTTTATCATCTGTAATGTATAGTACAGTGATGATACCACAAGACAATACAAAGCCAAGCAGGAAACCAATCATGATATTTTTTGTTTTACTGGGAGAAGAAGGTGCAGATGGCAAAAGAGCTTCTTCAAAGAGACTGGGCGCACGAGTATCCATCGTGACTGTGATGAATTCTTGTGCTACTTTTGCATACGTATCTGCAATGCTTTTTGCTTCTACAGGGTCGGGGGAAGATACAGTAATATACATAATACGTGTATCTGAAGGATTGGAAATAGAGAGCATTTTAGAAAGCTGTTTGTAAGAGTAGGGAAGTTTTAACTCGCTGATCACCTTTTCATGAACATGCCAGTTATTAAATACTTCCTTATAGTCATTTGTTAAGTATGACCCAATTTGAAAGTCTGATAGATTGATGCCCGCACTATCGGAGTTCATAACGTAAATCTTAGAAGTAGCAGTGTATAAAGGGGTAACAAAATTGAAGGTATAAATACCTGCAATAAGCGCAACCAGAACGGAGGCTATAACAATGTACTTTGCCTTTTCAATTAGACGATAAAAAAGACCCAAAAGGTCAATTTCTTTTTCTTCATTTTCCAATGGCATTTGTGCAGTTTGTCGCACATTCTGCATGTTATTTGCAGACATGTTGTTTTCTGACATGCGTATGTTCTCCGTTCATTTTGTGTGATGATATGAACATTAGGTGTCTTTATTAAAAAAGTAAATAAAGACACCTAATGATAGCATATTGTAGAGATTATTTGCCCTCGCTCATAATAGCGACAGTTAATTCGTGACCGTTTTCAACATTTGTTAAAGCTTCTTGAGGAATGACCACTTTGACGCCGTCTTCAGTTGCTGTGGCAGTGGAAGTGAACCATGTGGTTTCACCTTGGTGGATTGTGCCAATCAATGCAACGAGCTTTTCATCTGCTTCGTATTTGGTTAAAGTGGAAAGAGAAATATCTATTGCACCGTATTCAGATTTGTAGTTTTCCACTTTTACGGGCACGATTTCGTTGATTGTCATTTTTTTAAGGTCGATATCAGCAGGCGCACCTTGGGCAATCAATGTTTCTTTAACAGCTTCTTGAACTTCAGCAGGGAAGTATGCAATTATGCCATTTTCTTTGGTCTCTTCAGAGGTGACTTGTTCATACATTTTTGCAATTTCTGTGGAAACTTCTTCTGTGGGAGGAGCGACACTGATGGTAAAATCGGGTTCTACGGCAACACCAGTTTCTGTTTTTACTTCTTCAACCACCGTTGTATCTTCTGTTGTTTTGCTGGGCACAGAGGTTGCAAACGCCACAGAGGTCATGAAGAGAGAGAGCACCATGAGTAAAGTGATGAGTTTTTTCATTGTTGTTTTCCTCCATTAATTTATTCATTCATTTATTTGTTCAAAAAAAGTACGAAGAAGCCATTTTTTCGTAGCATCATCATCTTTCTTAAACGACATAAAACCTTGTGCATCGATTGCGTGTGTACCTTCTAATGAATGCGCTGGGAATGTTTCGTAGTCATAAGCAGCAATTGCTTGATTACGCATTGCAGAGCGACTCATATTTGAGTACATAACAGGCTGTAACTGATCCAGAAATGAGTCGATGAAGTTCATTTCTTCCGTTTGTAATTTTAGCTTGAGTAGCGATGTGGCTGATTGAAGATAAAGGCGCTGACGTGCCATACGAGAAGCGTTTGTGCCTTCTCCAATACCCATTCTACCTCTTACAAAAAATTCAGCTTGTTGATCTGCAAGTGTAAGCGTTGCACCTTTTGTCATACTTGGGTCGAGGTGGGAAAAATCATCTGTCAATGTGACAGAGACACCTCCCAATGCATTGTTGAGCAATGCGATGCCATCCATATTGAATGATATGTAGTAGTCAATTTCTTGACCAGACAACATTCGACTGACAGATTTGGCAGAGTTGAAGCATCTTTCTGCTTCTGTGTGACCAAAACCGTGTGCTAAACAAATTTGCATTGGTATGGCACCAATATCATTTCCAAAAACACCTAATGCGTCAACCATTTCTATCGTGTCACGATCAATTTGTAGCTGTGAGATGGTTTTTGCATTTTCATCAAATGTTAACAATAACAAGAAATCTGCTTGACCACCTTGCCTTGCATTATAGACTGTTTTTCCTTGATTTATGTCTACGCCAAGTAACAATATATTGGTTATGCCAGTTTTTTCAATGTAAGAAACGCCATCGTGTTCAAGCGTTTTTCGTACACCGATGTTGACTGTTGGCACGCTTCGCTCCTGCACTTTTTGATTTTCTTCCATGCGTATAGCAATGTAAAAACAAACGCCAAGCACGAATAAAATAAATAGTGTGAGAATGAGTAAGCGTTTTGGACTATGTTTTCGTTTAGAATGAGGATTATTCAGAATGTTGCCCCCTTTCATAACATATTTGTTTTAAAGAGAGGATATGTTGAGCATTGCCTTTTTTTCATTGAGCAGTTCAAAGCCTAACCATACACGTATTTCTTTACCATGAACAACAAGTACGACTTGACCACTCTTGTTCCTTTTGTCAATTTT
>CAYTPJ010000087.1:0-1128 GCA_964439755.1 uncultured Oscillospiraceae bacterium | reverse complement strand
TCAATCGGCATTAAATCGTACTATGTTTTTCCTTACGTATACATCACTAAACCCTTAGCATATGTGCATAAGAAAATCTGATAGACAATTGCAAATTAGAAATAAATTGGCTTTGCCTAAGGTGTTGCGAGCAGAGTTTGGGATGTCATAAAACTGTTCATTTTATGGCATATAATCCAAGTCTACTCTTAGGCGCTTCAGCCTATCTGAATTATATTCTTTTTTTTAATGTTTGTCAATAGTTTGAGTGCTTAATTTTGTTGTTTTTTTATAAAACGGCTTATTTGACGGCTTATTTATGCAGAAATATTTGAGAGTAAATACACAGCATCTTTTTTCTGTTGTAACATCGTATGCACATAATAGTCTAATGTTGTTTTAATTGATTTGTGACCAAGAAGCGCACTGATTGTTTTTATATCTACGCAAAGTGCTACAAGACGTGTTGCAAAAGTATGCCGTAAGGTATGAAAATGTACGCCGAGCAATTGTAAACTTGTCGTGATCTTTTGAAATTGTCTTTGTACTGTTCGTGGGTCAACAGGCATTTCATCCTTACCAAATACAAAGTTGTTAAGAGCGTGTTTTTCGCTTTCTTTTTTTAAATAATCATAGAGAAAAATAGGCACAGGTAGTGTTCTACAAGACATTTCTGTTTTTGTCATTCCAATTTCAAGATATGTTTTTTTACATTTACTTGAAAAATCATTTTCTTTTTTCAATCTCTGCACAGATCGTTTTACAGTAATAACACCTTCTTTAAAATCAAAGTCCGACCATCGAAGACCACATATTTCCCCAACACGCATGCCCGTGTACATGCTTAATAACCCTGCAATATTGTTTTCTTTAACCATTTCTATGTGCAATCTATTTTGTTCTTCTTGTGTTAAAACACGTTGCTCCTTCATTTGAAAGGAAGCATGAAATCGAACACAAGGGTTTTTCATAATCTGCCCTTCTTCTTGCGCAAATCTGAATGTTGATTTTAATAAGCGAATAATATTCTTAATCGTATTTTGCTTTAGACCCTTGTTTTGCAGCGATATGTTAAATTCCAGCATATTTCTCCTTTCAATATCGTTTATATTAAAAGCTTGAAAATATGTGAAAATATGCAATTTAAAT
>CAYTPJ010000086.1:0-9020 GCA_964439755.1 uncultured Oscillospiraceae bacterium | reverse complement strand
GATCCGTGACAATGCCATTTTGCATGATGTAGCCAATGAGCACCACGGCGTGACGCTTGCCCGAGCCGTTTAATTTGCCTGAACTGTTAAAGTGCAATATGATGCCTGTGTTTTTGCCATACGTGTCTAAAATGCGCACCACTTCGTTGAGCTTTTCTTGCTGTCTATCTTTTTTCTTGATCCCTTTAGAGGAAAGCAGATAGGAAAAACGCACCATGTCTTCAGATGTGTAGGTTACATCATATGCGTTTTCAAGCTTTCCCCAGCTAACAAAGTTTGTCCAGTTTTTGTGCTTTCGGATGTTGACGTTGTTGACTGTTGCAACATCTTGCGCAGTGATGAGTGCACACTTTAAATTGCTGATGGTGACAGAAGCACAGTGCATGGCGCATGCGCCTGACAACACAATATCCGTAGTGCCCTTGTGCACAGGCTCATAGGAAAAAAAGGTGTCATTGAGTGCAAAGAACACGTCTTCATCTGGTTTTTGGTCAAAAATATCTACAACATTATAAAAGGAAACGCTCATTTCTTCTCCCTTACCAAAGGGCAAAATCAGGAGCATCAGAAAGAGCGCAAGGAGGTGTTTTTTGAACATGTATTATCTCACAATCTATGTTATGCTTGGAGCACTTGTTTAAAAAATTGTACGCCACGCAATAAATTTTGGATGGAAATTTTTTCATCCGTATGATGAATGGTTGCTCGTTCTTCTTTTGTGAGCACAAAAGGGCTAAAGCGATACACGTTGGGGCATATCATTTCCATATGCCGTGCATCAGACCCACCAGGGAGCAAACAAGGGGCAATGGGCACGTGGGGGAAATGCACTTGAATGGCAGTTTTGATGGCATCAAAGGCTGCACCGTGGGCAGGAGAAAGCATGCTCGGCTCTTCAATGATTTCCACATGCACGTCCACACGGCTGTTTTTCAATGTTTTGTTGAGACGGTTTATAAAGTTTTCAGCTGAATCGCCATGCAAAAGAGAGGCATAATACGTGAGCTTGGGGGTTTGGTAATAGAGTGCATCCCCTGAAAGCTGTTGAAGCTCTAAAATACTTTGTACGAGCTTTTTATACTCTTTTTGATGCGAGAGCGTTTTGACCCACATGTTTTTGAAAAAAGCACTTTGCATATGGTTGGAGGCATATTGAAGCAAAGGGGCAGTTTGAGTAGAAAGTGCTTTGATGGTCTGTTCAACCGTAGGTGTTATGCGAGGGGCAAACTTGATTTTGGTAAGCTTTACACCTGTTTTTAAAAGGCGCTCAGCACGCATGTCGTTTTGCGCCGTGATGGAAAATTTGATATGCCCTTTTTCTGCCACCCCTACAAGGGCAGCGGGCGATTTATGGTGCGATGTAAAGGGGGTGACAAAGCCACCTTCATCGAGCACAAACGCAGGCGACACGCCTTTTGCACGCAGTAAATCACGGAGCATTTGCATGGAGTTGCCTCGTGTTTCTTCATCTGATGAAAAAGCAAAATACAAATCTCCTTTGGGTGCAAAACCTTCCGTCAGCAAAGATTCTATTGCAGTGAGCAAAGCACACATGTGCCCCTTCATGTCGAGCGTACCTCTACCGTGCACATAACCATGGAGCACTTTGCCGGAAAATGGGGGGTACTTCCAGTCCTTTGGAAATTTGGCAGGCACCACATCCATGTGTGATAAAAATAGCAAAGGGCGCACCGTTTGCGCACCTGGTAAACACAAGAGCAAAGCACGGTCATTGACCACTTGTATTTCTGATTTAGAAAAAAGCAAAGGAAAACATTCGCTCATCGTTTTGTGTAACGCTTTAAAAACGGCACAAGGAGCGTCTGACAAAGTGGGCTGTTGCACACATAAAGAGAGCGCTCTTGTAACAAGCCTTTCTTCACTTTGAGCATCCATTTTATGCCAAACCCCCTTCCGAAATTAAGAAAAATAGATCGACTGAATATATTTTCGTCTTAAATGCACAAATTTCCTGCTTTTTAAAGAGATTTTACTAAAATAATTATAAAAACACGTGACAATTCTGAAAATTCCATGTATAATAGTATGGTGCGCGGAAAACGATTTTTTCGTGTTACCTTATAGGAAGCAGACAGGAGGTACAGCTGATATGCAGAGCAAAGATTCGCTCAAAGTGATTCACATGACAAGGAGCGAAACACAAGCCCAAAAAATTGTGGAAGCGCTTTTGGAAGAAGATTTCTTTGTAAAAAGCCACCAAGTGTATCGTTCTGTATCAAAAGAGGAAAACTACTACGAAATCATGGTGCTTCCTTCCGAGGTCAAAGAGGCGCAACAAATATTAATTGAACGCAGTTTGCTTTTGTAAAAGCTCAATGCGACACCAAAAGGAGTACGGGTTTTATGGGTAAAATCGCAGTCTTAACAAGTGGGGGAGACAGCCCCGGAATGAACGCCGCTGTCATGTCTATTGCTAAAAATGCAGCCTATCATGGCATGCCCCTCATTGGTATTAAGCGTGGATATAATGGTTTGCTTTCTCTTGGCGCAAACAATGAAGATAATTTTGTGGAATTGACACTGGATACAGTGCTCGATATCGCAGACCTTCCAGGTACTTATTTGCGTACAGCACGTTGCAAGGAGTTTTTAGACCCTGCTATTCGTGCACGTGCCGTGAACTTTGTAAAGGAAATGGACATTGAAGGCCTTGTGGTTATTGGTGGGGATGGTAGTTTCCACGGTGCACAATTGCTTTCAGAGCTTGGTATTCCATGTATTGGTATTCCAGGCACCATCGACAATGACCTTGCGTATACAGAAATGACGTTGGGCTATGACACAGCTGTCAACGTGTGCGTTGATGCAGTGCGTTCTATTCGTGCTACTTCCAGATCACACGATAGACCTGCTGTGGTAGAAGTAATGGGTAGAGATTGTGGTGACATCGCTTTGACCACTGCTGTGTCTACTGGCGCTGAAATCGTTATCGTACCCGAAGCAAAGTGGACGATTGATCAAGCTGCAGATCGCCTTAGAAAGCAAATTGAAATGGGCAACACACGTGCTACTGTTGTGATTGCAGAAGGCGCATGGGCTTCCATGAAGCACTTTGATGTGTATTCCTTCTTACAGCCCTACGGCAAGCAGGTGTTTAAGGGCGAACCCATGTCTTCCAACCGTTTTGCAAGCATTTTAAAGAGAAAATGTGGTGGCGCTGAAGTGCGTGCGACCGTTATTGGTTACACCCAAAGAGGGTGCGCACCCACAGCAAGAGATAGCGCCTTTGCTTTTGAAGCAGGCTCTATGGCTGTGCAGCTTTTAAAAGCAGGCACTAGCAACCAAGTGATTGGCGTTAAAAATGGCCGTACTTTCTACACTTCCATTGACAAGGCGTTGAGTGCAAAACATCGTTTCAACAAGCGCTTATACAATTTGGTCAACCAAATTTAAGTTTTTGTAAAAGCTTAAAAGCTATATTCAAAAGGCCTACAAAAAAATCTCCACTGACATGATTTTCAGTGGAGATTTTTGTTTGCAAAAATTACAGTTTGCTTTTTCTTGTCATAAATTCTTCACGGCGAGGACCGTTTGAAAGCATGGTCAAAGGCGTTTGAATTTGTTGTTCCACAAAGTCCAAATAGTCCTTTAATTTTTGTGGAAGCTTTTCAAAGTCCGTAATGCCACGCACATCTTCTTTCCAACCCTCAACAGTTTCATACACAGGCTTTGCCTTGTTTAAAAGAGGAGTAACAGGGAAATCACGCACGATTTCGCCGTCTATTTCATAGCCTACGCACACTTTGATTTCATCCAAGTAGCCCAATACATCCAAGTTGGTCATCACGCAGTCTGTTGCGCCTTGCACCATGCAACCATAGCGAGTAGCCACAGCGTCAAACCAACCCACACGGCGTGGACGGCCAGTTTTAGCGCCATATTCGCCTGCATCGCCACCACGTTTTCTGAGCTCCTCTGCTTCATCTCCAAACAACTCTGTGGTGAAAGGGCCTGCGCCTACGCAACTGGAGTATGCTTTGGTTACGCAAATAACTTGTGTAATTTCTCTTGCAGGGATGCCTGCACCCACACTGCCATAGCCGGCAAGGGGGGAAGAAGAAGTGGTGTAGGGGAAAATGCCGTGTTCAATGTCACGCAAAGAGCCTAATTGACCTTCGAGCAAAATGCTCTTGTTTTGCTTGATGGCATTGTGCAAAAATTGCGTCACATCGCCCACCATGGGTTTGATTTTCTGCCCCAAAGCGTAGTATTTTTCAGTCAATTCATCTGCATTGAGCAAGGGTTTATGATACAAGTATTCAAGCTGTGCATTCTTGATGGTGACAATGTTTTGAAAACGCTGTCTGAGCGCTTCCTTGTCAAAAAGTTGGCACACTTGGATGCCGATTTTGGAATATTTATCAGAGTAAAAAGGTGCAATGCCTGACTTGGTGGAGCCAAAGCCCCCCTTGCCCAAGCGTTCTTCTTCATAGCAGTCAAAAGCCACGTGATAGCTTGTAAGCACTTGCGCACGGTCTGAAATGAGGAGTTTGGGCATTTCTACATTGCGTGCCAAGATGCCTTCTAACTCGGTAAAGAATGCTTCAATATCAAGTGCCACACCAGGGCCAATGACGTTGGTTACATTTTGTCTAAACACACCGGAAGGGAGTAAGTGAAGGGCGAACTTACCAGCATCGTTGATGATGGTATGCCCTGCGTTTGCGCCTCCTTGGAAGCGAATGACAATATCGCTTTCCCCGGCAAGCATATCCGTGATTTTACCTTTTCCTTCGTCGCCCCAGTTAGCGCCAACAATTGCACGAACCATGTGTATATCCTCCTTGTAATTAGAAAGCAAAATGCCTGCGTGAGGCGAAATTTGCTTGACTACATTTGTTTGAGTGATGCTTTAAAAAGCTTTGATAATACGTTCAATCGCTTCTTGTGTATTAGAAAGGGTGTTAAAGGCTGTGAGCCTAAAGTACCCTTCACCACTTATGCCAAACCCTGCGCCTGGTGTGCCCACTACTTGCGCTTTTTGAAGCAAGGCATCAAAGAATGCCCATGAAGTCATGTTGTTGGGCGTTTTCATCCAAATGTAAGGGGCATTTTCTCCCCCAAACACAGTGAAACCTGCTTTTTTTAATCCATCATAGATGAGGGCAGCGTTGTGCATGTACCCAGCCACAATCTGCTTGATTTGCGCTTGACCTTGTTCGTCAAACACAGCTTTTGCAGCGCACTGAACAGGGAAAGATACGCCGTTGAACTTGGTTTCCATGCGCCTTCTAAACAGTGCATTGATGCTGACAGAAGTTGCTCCATTTTTTCCTTTTAACTCTTTTGGAATGACGGTATACGCACAGCGCACGCCTGTAAACCCAGCAGTTTTAGAAAAAGAGGAACACTCAATGGCGCATGTTTTTGCACCCTCTACTTCGTAAATGCTCCGTGGGATATCATCGTTTGAAATGTATCCTTTATAGGCAGCATCGTACACGATGAGGCACTCGTTTTCGTTTGCCCAGTTGACAATCTTTTGAAGTTGTGCCTTTGTGAGCACGGTGCCTGTTGGGTTGTTGGGGTAGCACAGGTAGAGCACGTCCACCCTGTCTTTGGGCATTTGGGGCACAAAGTCATTTTCCTTGGTGCAAGGCAAAGTGATTAGGCGTTCATATGCGCCGTTTACCATGTTGCCAAGGCGACCTGCCATGCCATTAGAATCCACATACACAGGGTACACAGGGTCTGTAACGGCAATCACGCAGTCTTTGTCAAACAACTCTTGCAAGTTGCTCACATCAGACTTTGCACCATCTGAAATGAACACTTCATTTCTTTCAAAAGTGATGTTGCGTTTTTTATAATCATTTTCCAAAATGGCATCAATCAAAAATGGGTAGCCACCATCTGGCGCATAGCCATGGAAACCTTCTTTCGTTGCCATGTTGAGCGCAGCTTTGGAAAATTGCTCTGCAATGTAGGGGGCAAGGGGTTGCGTTACATCTCCAATGCCTAACTTTATGATGGTGTTAGAAGGATTTGTTTGCTGATAAGCGTTTACACGTTGCGCAATATCTGCAAACAAATAGGCTTTGGACATATTGGCGAGGTATTTGTTTACTTGCATGTTGTATCTCCTTTAAAGCTTGCTTTAATCGAAAAATTCACCGTCAAACACTGTGGTCGCAGTACCTGTTTGATACACATGGTTGTCTTCTGCGTTCCACTGCACAATGAGGTTGCCTCCAGCAAGCTTCATCTGCACCGTTCTATCTGCCACGCCTGTGAGCACAGCTGCAACAAGTGCAGCGCTTGCACCCGTACCACATGCGAGCGTTTCGCCTGCACCACGTTCCCACACACGCATTTGAAGCACATCCCGCTTGATTTGGCGCACAAACTCTACGTTGGTACGGCGAGGGAACAAGGGGTGATGTTCAATGATGGGGCCAATAACAGGCAAATCCACCACTTCGGGGTCACGCACAAAGATGACGGCATGGGGGTTGCCCATGTTCACGCACGTTATAAAAAGTGTTTGACCGAGCACTTGTAAGCGATGTTTCAACACGATTTCACCGGGTAAATCCACAGGGATTTTTTTGGGGTTTAATTCGGGGGTGCCCATGTCTGCCTTGATTTCTTTCACCATGTCATTTTCAGTGGTTAAAAAGAGGTGACGGAAGCCCCCTTTGGTTTGAATGGTCAAGTCCTTTTTATCTGTGAGCTTACGCTCGTACATATATTTGCCAATGCAACGCAAAGCATTGCCACACATTTCAGCTTCGCTGCCATCCGAGTTGAATATGCGCATGGCGGCATCTGCACAGTCAGAAGGCTCTATGAGCACAAGGCCGTCTGAACCAATGCCAAAATGGGGTTTACTCATGAGAATGGCGAGGCGTTCAGGGTCTCTAACGATTTCATCAAAGCAGTTGATGAACACGTAGTCGTTTCCTAAGCCGTGCATTTTTGTAAATCGCATGATGGACATACCTCCTTAAAAAGGTGATTTCTTCATTGTATTATAGAATTGCCCTTTTGTGCATTTTACATGCGTTCGGGTGCTTCAACGCCAATCAATGTAAGCCCTGTTTTAATTACAGTGCGCACGCTGTCCACGAGCATAAGGCGTGCCTTTGTTTTGGGCAAGTCGTTTTCATCGAGCACTCTGTGTTCATAGTAGAATTTGTTTAAGCCCTTTGCAAGGTCTGTGGTTTTTCTTGTAATGATGCTGGGCTCATAACGGAGGGCGGCTTCTTTGATGGCATCTTTAAATCTGGAGAGTTGGAGCAACAATTGCTGTGCTTCGTCATTGTCCAAAGCAGAGTAGTCAGGCTCCACATCTATTTGGGGCGCTTTCCTTAAAATGGAGCAGCAACGAGCGTATGTGTATTGCACATAAGGGCCTGTTTCTCCATCAAAGTTGAGCGCTCTATCCCACCAAAAGTCAATGTCTTTGATGCGGCTGTTTTGCAGTGTGGTGTACACCACAGCGCCAATGCCCACTTTTTTTGCCACTTCTTTTTTGTCTTCAAGGTCAGGGCTTTTGTCGTCAATGATGTTTTCAGCTTTTTCAACTGCACGGTTTAAAAGCTCCTCTAAATACACCACGTGCCCTTTTCTGGTTGCCATCGCTTGCCCTTCGTAGGACACCATGCCAAAGGATACGTGCTTTAAGTCCTTCGCCCAGTCATAGCCCATCAGTTCAACCACTTTAAACCATTGCTTAAAGTGCAAATCCTGCTGATAAGCTACGACATACAAGCACTGGTCAAAGTCATACGTATCTTTTCTATACAGTGCGGCAGCAATATCTCTGGTGGCATACAAAGTAGCGCCGTCACGCTTTAATATGAGACAAGGAGGCATATTGTATGCTTCTAAGTCCACAATTTGTGCCCCGTCAGACTCTACGAGCAGGTTTTTCTCTTTTAATTCGTCTACTACTCTGCCCATTTTGTCGTTATAGAAACTTTCGCCTGCATAAGAGTCAAAAGTAACGCCCAAAAGGTCGTACACCTTTTGTGCATCTTTTAAAGTCATTTCCTTGAATTGATTGAAAATAGAGAGCGCTTCTTCGTCTCCATCTTCAATTTTTTTAAACCACATGCGCCCTTCGTCTTCCAAAGCGGGGTTTGTTTGAGCTTCTTCATGGAAACGCACATACAATTCTGTCAGCGCATTGACGCCTCCATTTTTTACCATTTCTTCACTGCCCCAGTGTTTGTAGGCGGCAATCATTTTGCCAAACTGCGTGCCCCAATCGCCCAAGTGATTGATGCCCACTGTTTTGTAGCCCAAAAAGTCAAAAATCCTTTTCAAGCTGTTGCCCAATACAGTGGTGGACAAGTGGCCAATGTGGAAACGCTTGGCAATGTTGATGGAAGAATAATCCAAGCAAATGGTTTTGCCCTTGCCCATATCCGAGGAGCCGTAGGGCTTTTGTGCGTCCAATACGCTGGACAAAATTTCTTTAGAAAAGTTATTTCTATTTAAGAAAAAGTTTAAATAGCCGTTTGTAGACTGCGCTCTTGCTGTTTCAGGCGCATCGAAATTTTCCTCCAAAGTTTTTGCAATCATAGGAGGCGCTTTTCTTAATACCTTGCTGAGTTTAAAGCAAGGGAAGGCATAATCGCCCATGTCTGTATCTTTTGGCACTTCAATAAAAGGCATTAAATCCTCTAAATCATTTACTTCGCCATACGCTTTTAAAATGGTTTCTTTGAGTAAGTCGGCAATGGTGCGACGTGTATCCTTCATCATGTGGTAAAGCCCCTTTCTGCTTGCATTCTTGTTGCATTTACAACAAAATACATATTATCATACCACACTTTTTTGTTTTTTTCAATTTAAAAAGGAAAATTTGTAATTTATTCGTGAAAATATATGAAGAAAATGCTATTTGCATGTAAAATATGACAACAAAATATGCAAAACCCGTCTTTAGGAGTTATCACCATGAAATTTTGGAGCAAAAAAGAGAAAAGGAGTCCATATGCTTTAAAAATGGTTCTTTTTATTAAAAAAAGTTTGCTCAAAGGGAAAACACT
>CAYTPJ010000085.1:0-9034 GCA_964439755.1 uncultured Oscillospiraceae bacterium | reverse complement strand
AAGTGCCGATTTTTTTCCCATTTTATGTCTATTTTTCTTAAAGTGAATTTGTAGCGATTTCTTGATCGATAAATCTCAAAATCTGAATATTTTTGAGTTTCAAAGTGCCGTCACGGTGAGCAACGTTGTCAGTAATTACAAGAAACTCTCCTTGGTTTTTTACGTCATATTCTGAAAAAGAACCACGAAACTGCACAATGTTTTCACCCAAACAACCGTCAATCTCGTTGTTTCCACTGTTGCCCATAAATATATTATCTGCTTCGTTGCCAATCACATTGGTATCATGGTTGCCCGTCAAAATGATATTTTGAAGATACTGTGATTTGAAAGTATAGGGCTTTTCTTCATTTCTTGCCATTTCAAATGTACCTTCAAAATTGGGGTCAACTCTCATAAAGGTGTTGATATATGGTGGTAAAAACGATGTCAATGCTTCATAGCCCATCAAATCTTTTTCTTTAATTTCATCACGGGTTTTGGCACAATAAATTCCCCACATGCCGCCTTCCCCTTCTGTCCAAGCCTCCCACAAGCCATAGTAACTGTCTATAACAGATACTATGTATTCATGTTCAAGGCTTCCTTCTTGTTTCAATTCTTTTAACCACTTCACGCTGTCATAGCCCCAAAGTCCTGTTTTTCCCCATTGAGATTTATCGGACGGTAAAGCGTTTTGCTGTGCCCTTCCGATAGCTTGAGCCACTTCAGGCGCTCCTTGTTCCTCTTTAAACGTCCATATGTTCTTTGCATATGCTCCAATTCCATACCCGTGAACTAAGTGAAAAATTTCTTCAAATGCAGCATCTCTATGCTCATAATCATTTTCAATATACCACTTTGAACCCACATTTGCTGTTTCTGCTTGATTTTGATTTTGTCCGATCATAGCAGCAATAGGCGTTTTTCCATCCCGATCTGCTCCATTTGGCATAACCAAAACAGCCTCATTATTTGCCATTGTGTCCGAAACTTTATCTCCTAAATTATACAAATAGAAATTTAAAATGGAGTAAGCATAGAGCAATTGCTCGTCATTCACTTCATTTTGTGCAAGAATGCGAATAGGTTTCCCATTGGGTGCTATATAATCAATATATTTTGAGTAATACTTGGCAGCCGCTCCACCCAGCTGGGCAGTGTTTTTTACAATATCATATTCATCTTTATAAGGCACATAATGATCATTTGTAACTACGATTTTCTCCCTCCATTGTGGCATTTCAAGGGCAGACTCACTTTGTTTTTGATAAAACAGACCCAATTTTTTTGCGCCAAACATTCCAAATCCTATAACAACAACTGCAATTACCACTAAAACAATCATTTTCTTCTCCATAATTATCTCCTTAAAATCAAAAAACACATAAAAAGCAATGCTTATTGACGTAATATCTTCATCATAAGGCAATCCTTTCTATGTCCATTTTATTTTATCAACATTTTTATTTAAAGTCAATAAAGAATTTGTGGTTAATTGAACCATCTTTATACAAAAATCTTGACATTTATAAAGATGAAAATGAAAAGAAAATCTCCATTTATCCGTATTATTGTGTCGTATTGACGGAAACGCATTGTTTTATTCTTAAGCAAATTTACATTAAAAGGCTCTTTCCTATCCTTGATCATGCCAAAAGGAATGTCACATCAAAACTTTTGATGAATTGGCTTGAAACAAATAGAAAAGAGCCTGAATTTGATATGATATCTCTTGCGTAGACAAAGTAAAACCCCATCTACTTCAGATATATTTTTTAAAAACAAGAGTTAGAATGTTTTTACAACCCTAAAAGCATTTTAAATCGTCTGTTTTACACGGGCTTTTTTTGTTGCCTTTGCATTTTCTTTTCTTCCAATTTGCTCACCACGATGGCACAAGCGGCATCGCCTGTGATGTTCACAGTTGTTCTACCCATATCAAAGATACGGTCAACACCTGCGATGAGGGCAATGCCTTCCACGGGGAGGCCCACACTTTGGAGCACCATCATGAGCATCACCATGCCTGCGCCCGGCACGCCTGCTGTGCCAACAGATGCGAGCGTTGCAGTGAGCACAACGGTGAGTATTTGCGCAAAGGTAAGCTCAATGCCAAAGCAAGAGGCGATAAAAATCGTGCACACGCCTTGATAAATGGCTGTACCGTCCATATTGATGGTTGCGCCCAAGGGGAGCACAAAGCTTGCTACTTCCTTGTTGGCACCCAATTTCTGCGTGCATTCCAAGTTGATGGGGAGCGTGCCCACAGAGGAGGCGCTGGAAAAAGCAAACATAATGGCAGGCATCATGTGTTTAAAAAATGCAAAAGGGGAAACACCTGCCATGGTGCGTACAGACAAGGAATACACGATGATGCCGTGCAAAATGTATGCGATGTACGCTGCCAAAAGCACCATGAACAAGGAGCTTAAAATCATGGGGCCATTTGTTGCCACCACAGGGGTAATGAGGCAAAATACGCCGAGGGGGGAAAGCTTTAAAATCATGCTCATCACGCTGAGAAACACTTCATTAAAGCTATCAATTGTCTTCGCTGCGAGCGCCCCTTTTTCCCCTGCAAAGAGCACACCAAAAGAGAGCAGCAATGCCATTACAATCACTTGGAGCATGGAGGCATTTGTGATGGGTAAAATGAAGTTGGAAGGGAAAATATTCACGATTGTTTGCATAAAAGGTACAGATTCAGAAGGCGTATAGGATAGACCCTTTGTTTCAAGCAAGGGAAAAGCGCCTTTAAAGAGCAAAGAAACGGCCAAACCAATGCTCACAGCCACAGCTGTGGTGAGCAGGTAAAAGAGCACTGTTTTGCCCCCGATAGACCCCACTTTTCGTATGTCACGCATAGAAATCACGCCCGACATGATGGAAAAAAGCACAATGGGCACTACGATGAACTGAACGAGGTTTAGAAATATCACACCAATAGGCTTGATATATTCCGTTGCTACGTTTGCATGTGACGTGAGCAACACACCCACCACAATACCCAACACAAGGGCAATGAAAATTTGCGTTGCCAAAGAGAGTTTGCCTATCTTTTTCACACTTTTTTCTCCTTTTGTTTTTATGTGCGATGAAAAAAGCTTACATCGCCCAAATTTCACTTCGTGTCGCTGAAATGCCGAGTGCTCCAGCGTTTAAGGCAGACAATATGTCTTCCTTATCTTGAATAAGCCCCCCTGCAATCACTCGTGTATCCGTCATGGAAGATATGATTTTGATGATTTTGGGCAAGCACCCTGGGAGCACTTCCACCAAATCGGGGTCTGATTGCTTGATTTGCTTGGAAAGGTTGGTGAGTGCAATGGAGTCTAAGAGGAAAAACCGTTGCACCGTTAAAAAACCCTTTTGTTTGGCGTATTTAATCAAGGGCATTTTTGTAGAAATGATGCCGTCTGCATTTGTCTTTTGCTTGATAAAATCCACAGAGGTTTCTTTTAAAGAAAGGCCTTCTATCAAGTCCACATGCACAAACGCAATACGGTTTTGCGCCTTTACTTTTTCCACAATGGTGTCAATATTGAGGATGCTGCCATAGAGAATGAACACCACCTTGCAGTCAGAGTGGAGGCATTTTAAAAGCCCTTCTTCATCCTTTACAGCTGCCACAATAGGGGAGGTTTCAAGCAATTCAAGCAAACTGTCTTTATCCAATACATTTGCCCCCTTTTAGAGTAAATTTCTTTGAATTTTGCCACTGATGGTTTTGGGCAGTTCGTCCCTAAACTCCACAATGCGAGGGTACTTGTAAGGCGCAGTATGCGTTTTTACATAGTTTTGAATGTCCTTTTTGAGGGCTTCAGATTTTTCTGTACCTTTTGTAAGCACCACACTTGCTTTGACTACTTGCCCACGCACATCATCTGGTGCAGCAGACACGCCACATTCGAGCACATAGGGCAGTTCCATAATCACGCTTTCAATTTCAAAAGGCCCAATTCTGTACCCAGACGATTTAATCACATCGTCCTTCCTGCCCACGTAGTAAAAGAATCCATCTTCATCCTGCCACGCAAGGTCGCCCGTGTGGTACAAGCCGTCATGCCACGCTTCTTTTGTTTTTTCTTCATCTTGATAGTACCCAAGGAAAAGCCCACAAGGCACATTTTTATCTGTGTGAATGACGATTTCACCCGTTTCACCCACAGGCACTTTTTTGTCTTCATTGTCCACAAGGTCAATATCATAGAGAGGGATTTTTTTGCCCATAGAGCCGATTTTTTGCACGTCCCCCATGAGGTTTGCAATCGTCAATGTCGTTTCCGTCTGCCCAAACCCTTCCATGAGGCGCAAGCCTGTCAGCTTTTCAAATTGCTTATACACTTCGGGGTTTAAGGCTTCCCCTGCGATGGTGGCACGCTTTAAGGAAGACAAATCATACTTGGTCAAATCCTCTTTGATCATCATGCGATACATGGTAGGAGGTGCGCAGAAGGTGGTCACACCATATCTTTTAAACATAGGCAATATGTCCGATGCGCTAAATCTATCAAAGTCATACGTGAGCACTGCACCTTCTAACATGAACTGTCCATACAGCTTGCCCCAAAGCGCTTTGCCCCACCCTGTATCTGAAATTGTGAGATGCAAACCATCACGAGATACAGAGTGCCAATATTTTGCTGTTACATAGTGCCCAAGGGGATAGGTGTAGCTGTGTGTTGCAATCTTTGGATACCCTGTTGTGCCTGACGTAAAGAACATGAGCATGGGGTCATTGCCACAAGGTGCCTCCTCTTTGCGTTCAAAACGGCGTGAAAAGAGCGCATATTCCTTGTCAAAATCATGCCAATTTTCTCTTTCCCCATTGACGGAGATCAAAAGCTCCACAGAGGGGCATTTTTTCGCTGCATTTTCTGCTTGCGTTGCCGTGTCCCCATCCAATGTGCACACAAGCGCTTTCACTTGCGCCGCTTGGAAGCGATACTCAAAGTCATGCTCTTGCAACAAATTCGTTGCAGGGATGGCAATAGCGCCCAATTTGTGCAACGCTAAAATGGAAAACCAAAATTGATAATGGCGCTTGAGCACGAGCATAACACGGTCGCCCTTTTTGATGCCCAAGGACTTAAAGTAGTTTGCCGTTTGAGAAGACGCTTCTTTGAGCTGTGAAAAAGTAAATCTTCTCTCTTTTTTATCCCTTGTCACGTGCAAAAGTGCAAGTTTATCGGGATATTTTCTCCCAATCTTGTCCACCACATCAAAAGCAAAGTTGAATTTTTCTTGATTTTTAAAGTCAATGGATTGTAAAATGCCCTTTTCATCTTCTCTTGCCTGCACAAACTCCTCGCACAGCAAGTGGCTGCTTTCGCCCCGTTTCACAAACGTCTGTGTGATTTCCCTTTCGTGCGTTTCATCGCCTGACAATACAACGGCCAAAAACAAGCAATCCTTGTTTTCAACAGCAATCATGCCATGGGGGGTGGCAGAATTATAGTAAATACTGTCCCCTTGATGCAGTGTTTCCACGTGCTCGCCCACACGCACTTTAAGCGCTCCTTCAAGCACCAAGTTAAATTCCTGCCCTGTGTGCTTGGTGGTGTGGATTTCTTTATTTTGAAGGTCTTCTTTATATTCATACGTTACCCAGTAAGGCTCTGCCAATTTGTCCTTAAACATGGGCGCAAGGTTTTGAATTTGAATGCCCTCTTCGCTCGCTGTCACTCTGCCTTGCCCTTT
Organism: uncultured Oscillospiraceae bacterium; assembly: GCA_964439755.1. Classification (GTDB taxonomy): domain Bacteria; phylum Bacillota; class Clostridia; order Christensenellales; family Aristaeellaceae; genus CAYTPJ01. The sequence goes on along the minus strand of CAYTPJ010000085.1, from coordinate 3,352 downwards.
TCTAACCACCGTGTAGGAAGACAATTTTGCGCTTTGACCTTCCAAAAGCTCTGTGAGCGTTACATCGAAAGCAAGCGCACACTTGTGAATAAAAGAAAAGGGTAAATCCACCGTACCTGCTTCGTAGTTTAAATACGTACACGCTTCCACTTCTGTTTTTTTCGCCATTTCGTCTACGCTGTATCCGAATATCTCACGCAACTCTTTAATGCGCTCCGCAACCTGTAATAAAGAATTATCCACTGTGTTTTGATGCATGTAAGTATCCTCCTTTTTTTATGTGTTTTACAAAACCAGGTCTGTTTCTTCCCCTTCATTGAACATTTTTCTCAAACATTTTTCTCAAACATTTTAATAGAAAAAAACGCCCCAAGAAACATTTTCTTGAGACGGATCATCTCCGTGGTACCACTCAAATTGCGCTTTTACACGCCACTCATCAGGTCAATAAACCTTGTGCTTTGACGCAGCCATACGGGAAAGCCCTACTAAATACTTGTTCAAGCCTCCAGCTCGGAAGGGATAGCGTGTGTCTTTCCAATCTGTGGATTTTCACCAGTTCTCCACTCTCTGTGTTCTTGAAACAGACTGCCTTCTTCGTCATCGCCTTTATAATATGAAGTTAAGCTTATTTTAGCACCCATTTCTTTCCTTGTCAAGAAAAAAACAAAGAAAAAGCAAGGAATTTATGTATATAATAGTTTTAATGCATACAAAACGTTTTAGGTGATTACTTTTTTTATACTGTCTGCCAATTTTTTTACAACTGGCACAACAACACTATTCCCAATTTGTTTATATGCATCTTGTATAGTTATGCTATTTGGAAATTTGAAATGCTTAGGAAAACCTTGAAAATCAAGACATTCCCTCAGCGTAAGTTTGCGTATACCAAAATCATCACGCACAAGAGGCACTCGATTGAGATAGGTGCCCATATTTGCTGTCAAAGTGGGGCACATATTATTTCTCACTTTATAAATTCCATAATCTGATACTCTATAAATAAAATGAACATCTCGAACAACTTTTTCAAAAAGTTCTTTTTGTTTTCCATCATAATAATATATATTATGTTGTTTTTCTGCTCGGTTGATGATATCGTTTATTTTCACTGTTCTTTCTTCTTTTTCTGGAAAGGAAAACATATCACATTCTATATCATCCAAAAATGCAATAATGTATATTCTATCTCTTGTTTGAGGTGTATTTCCATATTCGTGCGAGGGCATAATTCTATATCGAACAGAATACCCAAGAGATGCAAGAATATTAAATATCACCAAGAAAGTTTTTCCTTCATCATGCTCTTGCAAATTTGCTACATTTTCAAGAAAAATCACACGAGGCATTTTTTCTTTAGCAATACGTGCAATTTCAAAAAACATATTGCCTCTTGCATCTTGAAAACCCCTTTGTTTCCCTGCAATTGAAAAAGGTTGACAAGGAAATCCTGCAACCAAGACATCAAAGTCAGGTAAATCTTTTGCATGGACAGACAGTATATCTTTTTCCACAAGATTAGAATTTTTGAAATTATATCTATATGTTTTGCATGCCGCCTTATCTCTTTCATTTGCCCACACAATTTCATATCCTGCTTGTAAAAATCCTAAATCGATACCACCAATACCCGAAAACATAGAAGCAACACTCAATTTTTTATCCATTGCACTTCTCTCCTTGTTCTTGTCGTAACAATTATATCATATCTTTTTATTTTTTTAAATAATATATTTGTATTTTTTTACATTTTGCGTTATAATAAAATCATTCAAAACAATCGAAGGGAGAAAATGGTATGTTTTATCAAAATCAACCAACTCAAAATAAAGAACAATACAAGAAAATGCTCACCATTATCGGAAACTTAACACTTCTTTTTTCTCAAAGTGACTGCCCTTATTTGCCATATAGAGCGCATGAAAACATTTTTTGTAAATATATGGAAGCAGAAAATCTTGCACGCTTTGACTGTTCTGCCGATGCTAAAAAAAATCGCATGGGTATAGGGTTAAAAACATGGATGGGGCAAGATGACCAAAAAGTAGCAGAATTTGGAAAGCTTCGAGATAAATATAAAAATCTTCACGGTTTGAAATTGGTAAAGAAAATTTCAGAATATCGTAACGAACGAATTCGTATTACAAAAAACATGCACGGCATTGATGAAATGATATATCACATTGTAAAACGTAAACCAAATCAAATGCAAATCATCGAATGTGCTTTTGATTATATAGACATAGATCATATTTCTCTCCTTGCAAACAGAGGAAACGAAAACAACACTTATTTCACAGACCAAAAGCACACGTATCATTTCAGCGTTTCAAAAAATACACTTTATATGATTTTTAAAGACTATGAAATTGTTGATCAATTTGAAGTCAGCATTATGGCAGACCCTTATCAATATCTTATGAGTTTATCAGCTGCTGAACAAGCAAATCAACCTGTACTTTGTGAAACTGCACCCTGCTTTGATTATCATCGTCAAATATGCCTTAAATTGTATTCCACATCTAAAACACGAGGTAACTTTGTGCCTCAAAAAAGTGGCTTAAATCAGTGGAATGCAGGTGGCAGAAAACGCAATGTCAACGAATTATACATTCCCTATCCTGTGAAAGACCGTGTCCGTTCTGAGGGGTTTTTCCCCCCAAGAAAAACAGCATTTGAACTTTTACTGCCTGATGGGACTGTTATTTCAGCCGCTGTATGCCAAGCAGATGGGAAAGCCATTATGAGCAATCCAAATCGATTATTAGGCGAATGGCTATTAAGAAAAGTGTTTGAATTAAAAGAAAAAACACTTGTCACCTACGAAATGCTTGAATATTTCGGTATCGACAGTGTTATTTTCACCAAATTAGATGCACTTAAATATAAAATTGATTTTGCTGAAATAGGCACATATGAAAATTTTAAAGAACATCAAAACCAAATGGAATAATGTCATTCGCTCATCGCTTCCATTATATGTTTTGCAATTCTTTCAATCACTGTTACTACAACAGAATTTCCTGCTTGCTTATAAAGGGAAGCGTTGCTTAACTGATCAGGCAAAATAAAATCTTTTGGAAAACCTTGTAAATTAAAACACTCTCTTGGTGTCAATTTTCTAATTTTGCCCGAATATGTTTTAATAATTGGAACGTTATGCCCTCCTGTACCCATATTTGCTGTCAATGTTGGGCACAAATGGCTTTTATTTTCTCTTACGTATATTCTTCTCCACTGGTAACATGTGTCCATGTGGATTAAGTCTTTTTCTAATGCATCGTAAAACTTACATTTGGATGTATAATAATATTTATCATCTTTTACACCCTCAAAATCAATAAAATCC
>CAYTPJ010000084.1:0-9055 GCA_964439755.1 uncultured Oscillospiraceae bacterium | reverse complement strand
AAATGTGATAGAAAAATCTTATAAATGTTGCAAAATCTCTTAACATTTATCTTCTTTTGTGTTACAATGTTCACCTGCTGATAGGCAGAGGAAAAGCAAATGCACTTTTGTATTATTTCTTATTAAATAGCACGAATGTACATTTGATTTTATCCAAAAGAAAAATTGATGGGGGAATCTTCTGATGGAAAAATTCTTCAAACTCAAGGAGCACGGCACATCTGTCCGTACCGAAATTACGGCTGGTATCACTACTTTCCTTGCAATGGCTTACATTTTAGCTGTTAACCCTTCCATGTTGGCAATTGCTGGCATGAATCAGAACGCTGTTTTGATTGCAACTGCATTATCTGCTTGCGTTGCCACCTTGTGCATGGCATTCCTTGCAAATTACCCAATCGCTTTGGCTTCTGGCATGGGCTTGAACGCTTTCTTTACTTTCTCCGTATGTCTTGGCATGGGCGTTTCATGGCAAGTGGCTTTGACAGCTGTTTTGGTTGAAGGCATCATCTTCATCATCATGAGCTTCTTCCGTTTCCGTGAAACACTTGTAAACACTGTGCCTGAAAACTTAAAGTACGGCATCACAGCTGGTATCGGCCTTTTCATTGGCTTAATCGGCTTCAAGGGCGCTGGCATCGTAATTGATGACCCTGCTACCCTCGTAAACCTCGGCTCTTTACTTTCCCCCCAAGTCATCCTCGCTTTGGTTGGCCTTTTGTTGATTGGTTTCTTACATCAACGTCAAGTCAAGGGCGCTATCTTAATCGGCATCTTGGCTACTTGGATTTTGGGCATGGCAGCACAAGCAGTGGGTTGGTACGTTGTAAACCCCGAAGCTGGCGCTTTCTCCCTCTACCCCAACTTCTCCAACTGGAGCTTGATCCCTGCTGTTCCTGCTGGTGAAGGCACTTTCTTCAAGTTTGACTTTACATGGGCATTCCAAAACATCGTGAAGTTTGCCATCATCGTATTTACTTTCCTCTTTGTTGACATCTTTGACACCGTAGGCACATTGATTGGTGTTGCAAGCAAGGGCAACCTCTTGGACAAAGAAGGCAAGCTCCCCCGTGTAGGCTCTGCATTGATGGCTGACGCTGTTGGTACAGTGGCTGGCGCATGCTTTGGTACTTCTACTGTTACAAGCTATGTAGAATCCAGCGCAGGTGTTGCAGAAGGTGGCCGTACAGGCTTAACCTCTTTAACCACTGGTATCTTGTTCTTACTCGCTATTCCTTTCTACCCCATTTTCACAGCAATCCCTGGCTTTGCTACTGCTCCTGCCCTCATCTTCGTAGGCCTTATGATGATCAGCGCAGTTAAGAAAATGCACTTTGATGGCGACATGGCTGACGCTTTGGGTGGCTTCCTCGCAATCGTTATGATGCCTTTCACATACTCCATTGCAAACGGCATCATGTTCGGTATGCTCGCATGGGTGATCCTCAAGATCTGCTCTGGCAAAATCAAGCAAATTCACCCTGTTATGTGGATTGCAACTGCATTGTTCATCCTCCGTATTTTCACTGTGTAATTTAACATTCTCGTATTACTTTATAGGAACTGGGGCGATGTTATTTCGTTCCAGTTCCTTTTTTGAACGCTGAAAGGCATAGACAAAACAAAAGATATTTTTATTTTTCTTCTATATTAAAATGCATTTTTTAGTATTTTTAAAAATAAAATAAAATTTCCAATCAAAAAACATGAAAAATTTGCTTTTCCCTCTTGCGTTCAAGCGAAAAAATGGGTACAATAATATAGTATGGATATTTCTTCTCTTTTATTGGCTGACCTCTCTTCTTTTCTCGCACAACAAGGGGAAAAGAAAACACTGCTTGTAGGTATTTCAGGCGGTGCAGATTCTGTTGCTCTTTTATGCCTTTTAAACACACTCAAACAGGCAGAGCACTTTTCCTTGCACGCTGTGCACGTAAGCCACGGCTTGAGAGAAAGTGGCAAAAGAGATGAGCAGTTTGTGTGTGCATTGTGCACGCAACTCTCTGTGCCTTGCCATGTATACCCTGTTACAGTTAAAACAGAAGGCAGTGTTGAAAACAATGCACGCATTGCACGCTATCAAGCCTTTGAAACAGCGTATAAAAAAGTAAATGCAGACCTTTTGCTCCTTGCACATCATATGGATGATCAGGCAGAAACAGTGCTCCTGCACCTTTTGTACGGCACTGGCCTTCAAGGCGTTCGTGGCATGCGCACGTGCTGTACAATGAACGGAATGCACATTGTTCGCCCTTTGCTCCGTGTGTCCAGAAGTCAAATCATAGACTATTTAAAGAGTGTGCATCAACCTTTTATGGAAGATGAAACAAATGGCGACACGTGCTTTACACGTAATTTTTTGCGTCACGATATTTTAGCGCCCATCAATCAACGCATGCACAACGCTTCTAACAACATTGCAAGGTTCGCTCAAATTGCAGAGGCAGAAGATGATTATCTGTATCAAACAACGCAGATTTTGCTTCAAAAATACGCTGTACATTCAAACACAAATATTTTCCTTAAAAAGGAAGTGTTTGCGCAGTTGCACCTCGCATTAAAACGCCGTTTAATCAAGCAGTTTTTATCTCCATATATAGAAATAGATTTTTCTAAAACAGAGGAAATCATACACTGTTTGCCGTATAATAGGAAGGTGGTCAATCTTTCGCACAAAGCGAGTTTGCTCATTTTGGAGCATAATGTACACCTTGTGTTTGAAGATGCGCCTTCTTTGCCTTTAGACAAAGAGCGTATGCTCACTGTTTCTAAAGAGATGACGCATTTTGATGGCAAAAGAGCGCAAGCTTTTCCCCTTTCCCTCTTTCAAAATGCTGTGTTTCGATACAAGCAAAAAGGGGACTTTATCATTCCTTTTTCCAAACATCAAAAAGTATCTCTTAAAGAATACTTGATTGATAAAAAGGTGGACTTGCCTTTTCGTCAGCATTTGCCTTTACTTGCTGTGCAAAATGAAGTGCTGATGGTGTTTGGTGTAGGTGCAAGCGAAAAGCTTCGCCTTACAGCGCATCAGGAAAACATTTTAGTCACACTACGTACCCCCTTCCCTTGGGAAGATAAAAATACTATCATTTAAAGGAGCACACACATGGAACATCAATTGAACAATTACAAAGACATCGAACGTATTCTCATCACAAAAGAAGAAATTGCCCAAAAAGTCGCCTTGATGGGCGAAAAAATCACACAGGATTATCAAGGCAAAGAGCTTGTCATCGTGTGCATTTTAAAAGGCGCAGTCATGTTCTTTTCTGACCTTGCAAGGCATATTGACCTTCCTCTTTCTATGGACTTTATGGTGGTGTCCAGCTATGGCGCAAGCACCAAGTCTTCAGGCATTGTGCGCATTGTAAAGGATTTGGACAGGAGCATTGAAAATAAACACGTGCTCGTGATTGAAGACATTGTGGACAGTGGCATGACCTTGCACTATTTAACAGACGTGTTAAAGCAGAGAAATGCTGCCTCTGTGTCCGTAGTCACTTTGCTGGACAAGCCTTCCAGAAGGCGTGTACCTTTTGAAGTGGAATATTCTTGCTTTAACGTGCCAGATGCTTTTGTGGTGGGGTACGGCTTGGATTATGACGAAAAATATAGAAATTTACCGGACATTTGTGTGCTTGACCCCAAAATTTACACGGATGTTGAATAATTCTTGCCTTTTTGCGTAGAGATATGCTATAATTATCTGAATACCCTCTTTTGCTTTAAAAGAAGGCAGAGAAGGTAGGTATTTAAACTCTAAGGAGGATACCCTTTTGCGAAAATCACGTGGTTTATTAAGCTATTTTTTAATTCTAGTCACCTTGGTTGTGATTGGCATTGCCCTTACAAATGGGTCAGGCGCAAGCAAGCGCATTGAATACCCAAAACTCTTGGAATACATTGAGAATGATCAAGTGGAGATTGTGTCTATCAGAAACTCTTTGCTTGTAGGTCGCTTGCGTGACACACGCATTGCGCTCTCTGATTATCCTCAAAAATATGATTTTGAAACAACCATCGGTGCAGATTTTATCGACACCGTGCGTTCTATGGTGGCAAAAAAGCAGAACATGGACTTGGAAGATGTGTCTGTTAAAGACTTTGCTTTTGAAGTGCAATATTTAGCCCCCATTGTTACCCCTTGGTATTTGGATTTCCTGCCCTATTTAGTCGTTATGATTTTAATCTTTGCTTTCTACTTCTTTATGATGCGCCAACAAATGGGTGGTGGTGGCAAAGTGATGAACTTTGGTAAATCCAAAGCCAACATGGTAGACCCTGCTAAAAACAAAATTACATTCAATGATGTTGCAGGCGCTGAAGAAGAAAAAGAAGAATTAAAAGAAATTGTGGACTTTTTAAAGAGCCCCAAAACCTATGTGGACTTGGGCGCACGCATTCCAAAAGGCGTGTTGCTCGTAGGCCCTCCTGGCACAGGTAAAACCTTGCTTGCAAAGGCAGTTGCAGGGGAAGCAAACGTGCCCTTCTTCTCCATCAGTGGCTCTGACTTCGTGGAAATGTTCGTAGGTGTCGGCGCAAGCCGTGTGCGTGACTTGTTTGAAACAGCCAAGCGCAATCAGCCTGCCATTGTGTTCATTGACGAAATTGATGCTGTCGGCCGTCACCGTGGCGCAGGCCTTGGTGGTGGGCATGACGAAAGAGAGCAAACCTTAAACCAATTGCTCGTTGAAATGGACGGCTTTGCAACAAACGAAGGCATTATTGTGCTCGCTGCCACCAACCGCCGTGATATTTTAGACCCTGCTCTTTTGCGTCCTGGTCGTTTTGATAGGCAAATTACGGTCAATTACCCTGACTTAAAGGGTCGTGTTGAAATCCTCAAAGTGCACACAAAGGGCAAGCCTTTGGCAGAAGATGTGGACCTTGAAAACATTGCAAAGCGCACGCCTTTTTCAACAGGTGCAGAGCTTGAAAACATTATGAACGAAGCAGCCATTATGGCAGCGAGATCTCGTGCTTCTGTGATTACACAAAATATGATCATCAGTGCCGTAGAGCGTGTTCAAATGGGGCCTGAAAAGCGTAGCCATGATGTGCTTATGGAAGAAAAACGCATGACAGCATATCACGAAGCAGGCCACGCTGTTGTAGGTCACTTTTTGCCCAAGTGCGATGATGTGCACTTGATTACCATTGTGCCCCGTGGTAACGGTGCAGCAGGCTTTACCCTTTCTTTGCCTGAAAAAGAAATGGACTTCTCCACCAAGAAAGAGTTGCTCCAAAAAATGTCTATGATGTTGGGTGGGCACGCTGCTGAAAAGCTCGTGTTGGATGACAATACAAACGGTGCCACCAGCGACCTTCAAAGAGCAACGCAAATTGCTCGTAACATGGTCACAAAGTTTGGTATGAGTGACCGTTTGGGCACCATTTACTTAGGCTCTGACCAAGAAGTGTTCGTGGGCATGGAGTTTGGTCAAACACGTGCTTATAGTGAAGAAACTGCCTCTGTGATTGACGAAGAAGTGGCAAAGATGCTCCTTGGTTGCTATGATGTGGCGACAAGTATTTTGACACAACATCGTGATGTGCTTGAAAAAGTGACAGAACAGCTTGTTGAAAAAGAAACACTTTCAAGAAAAGATTTCTTGAACATTGTGGAGGCGCCCAAAGAACAAGATAAAATTCAAGAAGAAGTGGATTTTCATGTTGAATAACACGTACCTCGCAGATTTACATACACACACAACAGCCTCAGATGGTGTTTTATCGCCATCTGAGCTTGTTCAATATGTGAAAGATCATGGGATATACACGGTTGCCATTACAGACCATGACACTGTGGGTGGCGTGGAAGAAGCCTTTGAAAAAGGGCAACAAATAGGCGTCAAGGTACTCTGTGGGGTTGAAATCAGCGCAGGGGATGACGGCGAAACGCATATTTTGGGGTATGGCTTAAAAGAAAATAAGCATTTGCTCCAAACGCTCTTTCAAAAAATGCAACAAGACAGAGTGGACAGGATGTATAAAATCATTGACAAACTGCGTACACTCCAAATGCCTCTGAATGAAAAGAGCATAAGAGAAAAGGCAAAAGGCACGTTGGGCAGGCCACACATTGCACGCCAAATGGTGGAAGATGGGTATGTTTTAACAGTGCAAGAAGCGTTTGAAAAATGGTTGGGCAATGGTTGCCCTGCATATGTCGGACGTGAAAAGCTCTCTGTAAAAGATGCCATAAAATATTTGAAAAGTGCAGGCTTTGTGCCCGTACTGGCGCATCCTTCTCTTTTAAAAGTGGAAGAAAATGTGCTGTGCGCTCTGGTGGATGCGTGGGTCAAAGAAGGGCTGATGGGTATTGAAGCTTTCCACCCCATGAACGAAGCAGAAAGAGGATGCCTGTATTACCAAAAGCTTGCAGAGAAAAAAGGGTTGCTTGTAACGGGGGGCAGTGATTTCCACGTTGAACATGTGGACAAAGAAAGCGTTGACCTCATTGCAACAAAATACACCTCTGCATCTTATGATGTGGCACAATTGGAAAAACAAATTATTCTTCTCAATTCATAAAGCACCTAAGGAGCAAACTGTATGCAAAACAACATGGAACAACACAATCAAAACACGCAATCTTTCAAGAAAAAGCGTCGTTCTGAACACGTCAAGAGAAAGAAGCATTCGAGTCACCTCTTTCTTTGGATTTTTTTAGGCATACTTTTGTGCGCAGGTGGATATTTTTACTATCAATACAATGCCATAAAAACGTTTGTAGAGCCTTATCAAAATGTGTATTTGCCCAACATTACAATTGATGGCATTTCCCTTTCTAACATGACCAAAGAGCAGGCACAACAAAAGGTTTTTGAACACGTCAACAACAGGCAAAATAGTTTTTCTCTCTCTTTAACAAGTAATACGCACACGTTTTTTACCTTCGATTATCAAACGTTGGGTATTGTAACGGACGAAACAGCTGTGCAAAACTTGCTCGACCAAGCGTATGTGTATGGTCATAGAGGAGATTTAAAGGCGCAAAAAGCAGAGATTGAGCAATTTCAAAAAGAAGGGCTGACCCTCTACACCACGCAGTCTGAAATGACGGATACAAACGTGGATGCTGTGCTTGCACAGATCGCCTCTTTTTATGAAAAATCCCCTGTGGATGCCTATCTCGTGTCCTTTAACCCTGACTTACCCGACCCTTTTTACATTCAGCCTGAAATATACGGAGAAACGCTGGATATACAAAAATACAAAGAAGAAATTTTGCAACGTGTATCAGAAGGCAAGTCGGGCACTTTAGAGCTTATGCCCACGCCTGTTGCCCCCAAAGTGTTGACAAAAGATGTGAGAAATTCCGTTTCTCTCTTGTCCGAAGGCGTTACTGCCATTGCTACAACGAGCGAATATGGCAGAAATGAAAATATAAAGATTGCTTCTGCCAAAATCAATGGTAAAATTTTAGAGCCAGGCGATCGCTTTAGCTTTAACTCGGTAGTAGGCAAACGCACCATTGCAAACGGCTTTAAAGAAGCCCCCGAATACGCTTATGGTGAGCTTGTATCAGGCATTGGTGGGGGCGTGTGTCAAGTCAGCTCCACCATCTATATTGCCGCTGTCACTTCAGGTCAAGAAATTGTTGATAGAAGAAAACACTCCTCTCCTGTAAATTATACCGAAAAGGGGCAAGATGCCACAGTGTCGGATAATCGTATTGACTTTGTGTTTAAAAACGATTCTGACAGCAATATTTACATTACAGCACATGTGGAAAAAGTGCCCCGCACAAAGAGCAGAATGCAGTGTGTGGTGCGCATGTATGGGCAATCTTTGGGCGAAAGTGTAACACTCAAATTAAAGAGCAATGTCACAGAAGTGCTTCAGCCCGATCCTATGCCCATCTATGAAAAGGACACAAAAGCCAAGCACGTTACATTTACAGATGAAACGCATGTAAAGCAAAAAGCAAAAGAAGGCAGTGTGGTAGAAACATACCTTCAGCGCTATGAAAATAATACGCTGGTATCTGAAACGCTCATCAGCACAGACAGATATGAACCCAAACAAGAAGTGCTGTATATCGGGGTCACCCCTCGATAAACAGGTTTGGAAACTATTGGTAACATTTATTATTATGTTTGTTCAATACAAAGCCTTTCTTTAAAACACATTGGAAAACATAGGCATTTCCCTCTTTTTCCCCCATTTTTTACCATGAAAATGTGGGATAGAAGGGGGATTTTTTTTCGTATAATGTGCGGTGGTCGTCAAGAAAACACACTACTGGAAAAATAAACGGAAACAACAAAGGAGGCTTTTTCTCATGAAAGCAAAAAACAAAATTATGAAAAAAATCATTTCAGTCTTTGCCGCTGTGCTCGTGCTCACCTCTTGCGCACTCTCTGCGCTTGCAAGCACGTTCAAAGTGGTCAAAGGGGGCGCACTCAACTTGCGTGAAACCCCTTCGCTCAGTGCAAATGTGCTTTCTCAATACAACACAGGTACATGGGTTGAAGTGTTGAGCGAAGAAAACGAATGGTCCAAAGTCAAAGTACAAGACAAAAATGGCTACATGATGTCTAAGTACTTGGGCGATGGCTCAAATACTCAAACTCGCTATGTGCGCACCAACACAGGCATTGGGCTAAACTTGCGCAAAGGCCCAGGCACAGGGTATGACATCATTACATCCTTTAAGGTCAACACCAAGGTGAACGTCATCGTGCAGGGAAAAGAGTGGAGCAAAGTCAGCGTCAACGGCACAGAAGGCTACATGGCATCACGCTTTTTAAGCCCTTCTCAAGCCCCTTCTTACACAAAGCCTGTCAATCCCTTTAAAGCAACGCTCAAAAACATCAACGGTGGCTCTGTCGTCAATTTTAGAAAAGCCCCTGGCATGAACACAGCCATCATCAAGTCCCTCCCTGTTGGCACAGAAGTGACTGTCTATGAAATGGGCGAAAACTGGTCCCTCGTAGAATATGACAACACAAGAGGGTATGTCAGCACATATTTCTTAAAATACTAAAACTGAATACTTTTTCTTGATACCATCTTTCTTACAAAGGAAAAGTGGAGAACTGCTTTT
>CAYTPJ010000083.1:0-9233 GCA_964439755.1 uncultured Oscillospiraceae bacterium | reverse complement strand
CTCATAAAAACTCTTGTTTCCTTGTACTGAAATACGTTATATAATAAAATACGAGATAGAACGATGCAAGAGGCAAATCACGCACCGTTCTATTTTATTTTGCATGTAAATCAGTTGCAAAACGGTTTGAAAAGTGATACAATATAGTGGGGTTTGGTGTACATTTTTGTATGCCCAAACTTTTTGTTATTATCTGAGGGGGCAAAAGCGTATGATGATTATTTTAAGGGAACAAGCACAAAAAGAGCAGGTGGACAAGCTTGTTCAAAGGCTTCAAAATGTGCCCCTCACGGTGCGCCTAATTCAGCATGATGGGCATGTGGTGCTTGGGCTAACAGGTGATACTTCCAAAATTGATGTGGAACATTTAAAAACACACACCATTGTAAAAGATGTGAAACGTATTAAAGAGCCGTTCAAACGTGCGAACAGAAAGTTTCACCCTCAAGACAGCGTGGTGAAAGTGCAAAATGCACGTTTTGGACAAGGTGATTTCTCTATTATTGGAGGGCCTTGCACGGTGGAAAACGAAGAACAGTTGATGCTTTGTGCACAACAAGTGAAAAAAGCAGGGGCAGACGTGTTAAGAGGGGGCGCTTTTAAGCCACGCACTTCTCCTTACTCTTTTCAAGGCTTGGGCAAAGAGGGCATTAAGTTGCTTGTGCAAGCTAAAAAAGAAGTGGGGTTGCCCATTGTAACAGAACTCATGGACATATCACAGCTTGACCTTTTTGATGATGTGGACATTGTGCAGGTGGGCGCTCGCAACATGCAAAATTATGAATTATTAAAAGAATTGGGCAAGATTAAAAAGCCTGTTTTATTAAAAAGAGGGCTGTCCTCCACTTTGGATGAGTTGCTCATGAGTGCAGAATACATTCTGTCTGGGGGCAATGAAGAAGTGATATTGTGTGAAAGAGGTATTCGCACCTTTGAAACACGCACACGGTGTACGCTTGATGTGAGCGCTGTGCCTCTCTTAAAAAGTTTGTCCCATTTGCCTGTGATTGTGGATCCAAGCCATGCACTGGGCATGAGCAAAATGGTGCTCCCTATGTCGCTTGCTTCCGTTGCAGCAGGGGCAGATGGTCTGATGATTGAAGTGCATCCTTGCCCCAATGAAGCACTGTGTGATGGTGGGCAAGCGCTTTTGCCCAGCACTTTTTCAGAGCTTGTTGAAAAGGTAAAGAAGATTAAAAGCGTATTATAAAGCAAGGAGGAGAAAAGAGTGAAACAGTGCGCAGTGTCTTTAAACCCTTCGTATGATGTGATGATACAAAAGGGTTGTTTAAAACGCATATTTGACTTTGTTTCTTCCTTTATTCAAAATAAAAAAGTTGTCGTGATAACAGATGATAATGTCAAAAAATATCATTATCACACGCTCCAAAAAAGCTTCTTAGAGCATGGGATAACCCCTCTTTGCTTTTGCTTTCCAGCAGGAGAAAAAAGCAAGAATTTGACCACGTATGCACAATGTCTTGAGTTTTTAGCGACCCATAAAGTGCAAAAAAGCGATGTTGTGTTGGCGCTTGGTGGGGGCGTGGTGGGCGACTTATCAGGCTTTGTGTGCGCTACATATCAGCGTGGTGGCATGTGTTTTTTGAACATCCCTACAACCCCTCTTTCAGCCTTTGATGCCTCCGTTGGAGGGAAAACAGGGGTGGATTTATCAGAGGGCAAGAATATGGTAGGCGCTTTTTATCAACCAAGCAGGGTGATTTGTGACCCGATGACTTTTTTGACGAATGAAGCCTCTGCTTTTTCTATGGGGGCGGCAGAAGGCATAAAGCATGGATTGATACACGACGCTACGCTTTTTGAAAGCTTTGAAAACCCTCTCATGAACAGTGATTTAGAAGACATGGTATATAAAAATGTGTGCGTGAAAGCGCATTTTGTAGAGCAGGACGAAAAGGACAAGGGCATACGGCAAATGCTCAATTTTGGGCACACCATTGGGCATGCACTTGAAAGCATTTCAAACTACACGTTGCCTCATGGGCAAGCCGTGGCACAAGGCATGTATTTAGAAATGCGTGCAGCCAGAAAAATGGGGCTGAGCAATGTACATGAAGATGTTTTGCAGAACGTTTTTAAAGCAAATGCACTCGATGTGCACATTAAATTTTGCGTAGAAGAAGTGCAAAAGTGGGTGCTTTTAGACAAGAAACATCATCATGCACAGATTGCACTCCCTGTTATTCAAAAAGTGGGAAAAGCAACGCTTGTGTCTTTAAATGATGCACAGCTTGCCCATTTTATCGCTTTGAGCGAGAAAGCATAAAAAATGAATGTGTATGTTAGAAAAAGCAATATAAAAGGTAATGTGAGGCCTCCTTTGAGCAAATCCTACCTACACAGAGCACTCATTTGTGCAGCGCTGTGCAAAGAAAAAAGCACGCTGTATATGGAAGACAGGTGCGAGGATGTGCAAGCAACCCTTTTGTCTTTAAACCATTTGTGCACAGAGATTACATGCGCCCAAAATGTGTGCACAGTATCTGGGTTTAAGGAGATAAAGGAGAAAAAAATATGCGCAAACAGCAGTGGCGCAACGCTCCGTTTTCTGCTCCCTCTCTTGTTTTATTTAGGGGGCGGGCAAGCATATTTTTCTGAACAATTGGCAGTGCGCCCGATGAAAGAACTGCTCAATACGCTAAAAAAACATGGTATGCAGGGGCAGTTTGATGAAATGCCATACACTGTTTATGGCGAGGTAGAACAAGGGGATTTTTGCTTGTCAGGGGATACAAGCTCCCAGTTTGTGTCCGGGTTGTTGCTATGCGCACCATGCTTTAAAGAAGATGTGCATATTCAATTGACTTCGCCTTTACAGTCCAAAAACTATGTACACATGACGATGGAAGTGATGCGTGCATGGGGCGTAAATGTGGAGGAAAAGGAAACCTCATATCATGTAAAAAAAGGGCAAACGTACAAGGCGCAAAATGCATATAAAGCAGAAGGGGATTGGACTTCTGCCTTGAACTTTGTAGCCTTGGGGCTTATGTGTGGAGAAATAACCATTTCAGGTGTGTTAGAAAATAGCACGCAGGGAGATTGCAAATTATTGCCCTTTCTCATTCAAAATGGAGCAAACATCTTTTGGAAAAACCGTGTGCTTCATGTACAAAAATCAACTTTATCGCCTTTTGAAATATCCGTACAAGAGTGCATTGACAGTGCACCTATTTTAGCGATATGTATGCTGATGATAAAGGGTACATCCAAAATCACGCACGTAAAACGCTTAAAATACAAAGAGAGCAATCGCATTTTGAGTATATTAAACACAGTGCAAAGTTTGGGCGAAAAAGCTGTGTATGACAACGAAAAAGACGAAATATTGATATTTGGTAGGGGGCAAATACAAGGGGGCAAAGTGCATACTTTTAGTGACCATAGGATTGCAATGGCAGCAGGCGTTGCAGGCGCAGTGTCCCAAAAGGGTGTTGAAATTGTAGATGCGCAGTGCGTGGAGAAGTCTTACCCCAACTATTTTGAACAGTTACATGCGATGGGAGGGAATGTGACATGGCTTCCATGTTTGGAAACAGAATAAAAATATCTCTGTTTGGGCAGTCGCACGGCGAACAAGTGGGTGCCGTATTGGATGGCATCAAGGCAGGGGAAAAAATAGACATGGAGTTGCTCCAAGCTTTTGTACAAACACGCAGTTCAAGGAGTAATTTAACCACACGAAGACAGGAAAAAGATGATTTTTCCATTGTGTCGGGCATTGTGGACGGTTACACTTGTGGTGCACCCATTTGCATTTTGTTTAAAAACAAAGATGTGCAGTCGTCAGATTACGAAAAAAATGCACACATCTTGCGCCCTTCTCATGCCGATTACCCTGCTTTTGTAAAGCACAAGGGGTGTAATGACTCAAGAGGGGGCGGACATTTTTCTGCACGCATCACAGCTCCACTTTGTGCATGTGGGGGCATTCTAATACAGTTGCTTGAAAAAAAGGGCATTAAAATGGGCGCACATTTATACAATGTAGGGCATGTGTACGACACACCTTTCGATTATCAAAATGTATCAGAAGAAGTGTTCAACCAAATAGAAAAAAACAATTTACCCGTTATAAAAAAGCGTGCAGAAGAAGAAATAGAACAGTTGATTTTACAAGTAAAAGAGGAAAAAGACTCTGTGGGGGGGTGCGTAGAGTGCGCAATACTCCACTTAGAAGCAGGGCTTGGCGAACCGTATTTTGAGGGCATAGACAGCATTTTGGGGCAATTACTTTTTAGTTTAAACGCTGTAAAAGGGGTAGAGTTTGGCGCAGGTGTGCTTTCTTCCACATTAAAAGGGTCAGAAAACAACGATGCGTATGCACTTTTAGAGGGGCAAATTTGTATAAAACAAAACAATGCAGGAGGGGTGCTTGGCGGGCTTACATCTTCTGCACCTCTTGTGGTGCGTTGCCACTTTAAGCCCACACCTTCTATTTCAAAAGCTCAAAACACAGTGGATATAGAGCAGAAAAAATCGTGTGTTCTTAAGTTGGACGGGCGACATGACCCGTGTGTGGCGCTTAGAGCAGTGCCTTGTGTGTTGTCCATGTGCGCTTTGGCAGTGAGCCAATTTGTGTTGTAAAATATATTTGAAAAGTAGGTAAATTTATGCAGGATTTAAAGGTGTTAAGAGAGAACATAAATAGTGTAGACACTGAAATTTTATCTTTGTTTTTAAAACGTATGGAAATATCCAAAGAGATTGCGAAAACAAAGGCATTTCATCATTTGCCTATTGAAAACAAGATTCGAGAAGAAGAAATTCTTTTTTCCCTTGCAAGCAATTTAGGAGAGATGAAAGTATATACAGAAGAACTGTTCAAAAAATTATTTTGCTTGAGCAAACAGTATCAAGAAAGTATTTTAAAGGATATAAAGGAAGGTTAAATTGAAAAATGGCGTATTATTTGATCGGTTATCCTCTTTCTCACAGTCATTCAAAGAAAATCCATGCACTTTTTTCTAATATGGATTATGAATTGCTCCCTGTAAAGAAAGAAGAATTGCACGATTTTATGACGAAAAAGCAGTTTGACGGCTTGAACGTCACTATTCCTTATAAACAAGCCGTGATGCCCTACATGGATGCATTGAGCGATAGAGCGAGAGAAATTGGCGCTGTCAATACAGTGATTAAAAGAAAAGATGGCACATTGTACGGAGATAACACGGATTATGGTGGATTTTTAACAATGCTCAGGAGAAAGGGCATTGCGATTTTTGAACAAAAGGTTGTTGTGTTGGGCACAGGAGGCACTTCTAAAATGGTGTGTACCCTGCTTAAAGACGAGGGCGCACGAGAAATTGTCGTAGTATCACGCCGTGGGGAAGAAAATTATGATACAGTCTATAAGCATGACGATGCAGACCTAATCATCAACACAACGCCTGTAGGGATGTACCCTGATGTGTTTTCTTGCCCAGTTGATATAGAAAGATTTCCACACTTACATGGTGTGGTGGACGTGGTGTACAATCCTCTAAAAACACCTCTTGTACAAATGGCGAACAAGAAAGAAATTCGCTGTACATGTGGGTTGCCCATGCTTGTTGAACAGGCGAGGTTGTCCAACGAACTCTTTTTTTCAAAGCACGTGCCTTTAATAGAAATGGAAAATGCTTACTTTACACTCAAAAAAGAATTGACAAACATTGTGCTCATTGGTATGCCGGGCAGTGGTAAAACAACGTTGGGGCAGAGAGTGGCAGAAATTACAAAAAGAGAATTGGTGGACACGGATGAGCTGATAAAAAAAGAATGTCAAATGGAAATCAAAGACATTTTTGAACGCTATGGCGAAGAAACGTTCCGTGACCTTGAAAAAAAGGCAATCAAAGAGGCTTGCTCTAAAGGGGGCAAGGTGATTGCAGTAGGTGGAGGGGCTGTACTGGAAGAAGAAAATCGCATGGCAATGCGCATGAATGGGCGCATTTATATGATTGACAGAGAGATTAAAAAACTCGACCAGTCCAACAGGCCTTTATCTGCTTCTCAAACATTGCTTTTGAACATGCAAAAAAGGCGCATGCCCATCTACTTAGAGCTCAAGGATGTCATCATTCGCAATATGGGCGAAAAAGAAGAAGCAGTGAAAAAAATCAAGGAGGAATTCGATGCATATTTTAGTTATTAACGGGCCTAATCTCAATTTGTTGGGCATGAGAGAACAAGAAATCTATGGGCACTTGTCGTACAGTGACCTTGAAACGCACATTCAAGCTGTGGCAGATGCATTGGATTTAGAAGTGACGATTTTTCAAAGCAATCATGAAGGCGCTATTGTAGACAAAATTCAGCAAGCGTATGGAAAAATGGACGGTATTTTAATCAATGCGGCGGCGTATTCGCACACGAGCATTGCAATTTTGGATGCACTCATGGCAGTAAAATTGCCCACGGCAGAGGTGCATTTGTCTAATATTGAGGTGCGTGAACCGTTTAGGCATTTTTCTTACGTGTCTTTGTACGCACAAAAAGTAATTACGGGCAAAGGGTTTATGGGCTACAAAGAAGGGCTAAAGTGGCTTCAAACATATATTGAAAACGAGAGAGAAAAAGAAGAATATTAAAGAATGGCAAATAAAAAACACAGTCGAAGGAAAAGCGCCTTGACTGTGTTTTTGTGTGTACAGGGAGGTTTTAAATCCCCATTTCTTCTTTCACTTCTTTAAAGCAACGGATGGCAAAATCCAAATCTTCTTTGGATTGACCGGCAGAAACTTGCGTTCTAATGCGTGCTTTAGAGCGTGGCACAACGGGGAAGGAGAAACCTACCACGTATACGCCTTTTTCCATCATGCGAGAGGCAAATTCCACAGCTGTTTTTTCATCATAGAGCATAACAGGCACAATGGGGTGCACAGACTCGGGCACGTCAAAGCCCAATTTGCCCAATTCTTTTCTAAAGTACGCTGTATTGTCTTCCAAAGTGTCTCTGATTTCTGTGCTTTCTGTGAGCATGTTGAAAATTTCAATAGAAGCAGAGGCGATGGCAGGGGCGAGCGTGTTGGAAAAAAGGTAAGGACGGCTACGTTGACGCAAGAGGTTGATTACTTCTTGTCTACCTGAGGTGTAACCACCGCTTGCACCACCTAATGCTTTGCCCAGTGTGCCCGTGATGATGTCCACACGGCCTTCCACACCACAGTATTCGGGTGTGCCACGGCCTGTTTTGCCCACAAAGCCCACAGCATGGCTATCGTCCACCATAACGAGGGCATCATACTTGTCTGCCAAGTCACAGATGCTCTTCAAGTCAGCAATGGTGCCGTCCATGGAGAACACGCCGTCTGTTGCAATCATTTTAATACGGCAATCTTTGGCAGCGATGAGTTGTGCTTCCAAATCTTCCATATTGTTGTTCTTATAACGGAAACGCTGTGCCTTTGAAAGGCGCACACCGTCAATGATGCTGGCATGGTTTAATTCGTCTGAAATGATGGCATCTTCTTTGGAGAGCAATGTTTCAAACAAACCACCGTTTGCATCAAAGCAGGAGGAATACAAAATAGTATCGTCTGTTTTTAAAAATGTGCTGATGGTTTTTTCAAGCTCTTTATGCACATTTTGTGTGCCACAGATAAAACGCACGGAGGACAAGCCATAGCCCCACTTGTCGTAGCTTTTTTTGGCAGCTTCAATCACACGGGGATGGTCTGCAAGCCCTAAGTAGTTGTTGGCACACATGTTGAGCACTTTTTGCTTTTTGGTGGTGTCAATCACACTCTTTTGGGGGGTGGTGATGATTCTTTCTTCTTTATATAAGCCCTGTTCTTTGATTTCTTCCACAGTGGATTTAAAAATATTCAGTGCATTTTTCATTGTATTTTTTCTCCTTTATGCGTTTGTCCAGTCGAGCACAACTTTGCCTGAGCTACCAGAGTTCATAGCGTCAAAGCCTTTTTCAAACTCTGTATAATCAAAACGGTGTGTAATCACTTTGTCAACATTTAAACCACTTTGGAGCATGGCAGTCATTTTATACCATGTTTCATACATTTCTCTGCCATAAATGCCCTTGAGCACAAGGCCGTTGAATACAACTTTATCCCAGTCAATTACAGTACCAGGTTTTTGAATGCCAAGAAGCGCAATCTTGCCACCGTGGTGCATAGAGTCTACCATGGAGGAGAAAGCTTGAGGGCTTCCAGACATTTCAAGACCCACGTCAAAGCCTTCTTTCATGTGAAGTTCTTCCATGACATCCTTTAAATTTTCATTTTTCACATTCACAGTGCGTGTAGCGCCCAATTCTTTTGCAAGGTTTAAGCGATAGTCATTCATATCTGTGATGACGACATTTCTCGCACCCACGTGACGGCACACAGCAGCAGCCATAGCACCAATGGGGCCTGCGCCCGTAATCAACACATCTTCCCCAATTAAATCAAAGGAAAGGGCTGTGTGTACTGCGTTTCCAAGGGGGTCAAACAGAGAATAAATATCTTCAGAAATGCCCTTAGAGCACTTCCAAACGTTGGTGGCAGGAATGCAAAGGTATTTTGCAAATGCACCGTTTCTATTAACGCCTACGCCCAAAGTGTTTTTGCAAAGGTGTCTACGCCCTGCCAAACAATTACGGCAATAACCACACACGATGTGCCCTTCGCCAGATACCATTTCGCCCACTTCAAAGCCCTTTACGTTAGAACCAAATTCGACTACTTCGCCTACAAACTCATGGCCAATGGTCATGGGTGTTTGGATTGTTTTTTGTGACCAGCTGTCCCAGTTGTAAATATGCACGTCTGTACCACAAATAGAAGTTCTTTTGATTTTAATTAACACATCGTTAATTCCCACTTCAGGTACAGGCACAGTTTGTAAAGTAAGCCCCTCTTTACGCTCTGTTTTCACAAGTGCTGGCATTGTCTTTTCCATATGTAACACCCTCCTTGAATTAAAACAAAATAAAAATTGGAAAGAAAATAACTCTTTCCCAATTCCAATAAACATTGTATCACAAAGCAAAAAAATAAAAAAGGAATATATTATATATTTTATAGAACAAATGTCCAAACAAAAAACCTTGTTTTTTTATAAAAAATAAGTGTCAAAATTGTGATGTAGACTATTCAAAAACAAAAAAATATGTTATGCGTTAAAAAAAAAACACAAAAAAAAAAAAAAAAAAAAAAAAAAAAAAAAAACCACAAAAAAAAAAAAAAAAAAAAAAAAAAAAAAAAAAAAAAAAAAAAAAAAAAAAA
>CAYTPJ010000082.1:7082-9251 GCA_964439755.1 uncultured Oscillospiraceae bacterium | reverse complement strand
GATAAAAAGTATGCTTGCTTATGGAGTGCAAAAGAAAAAGTTTGGATTGATAAATAATAAGCGTTTACGATAACAAAAAGGGCTTTTCCTAACACAAGAAAAGCCCTTTTCATCATATAAACAATCAAATTACAGTGTTTGAAGTGTTTGTTCAATTGTGTTTTTGGTGGCGTAATTGAGGGGGGAGAAACGGCCTTCCAAGGCTGTTTGGAGTTTTTCCTGAGCGCTTTCTTTGTCGCCTTTTTCGATGTCGTACAGAGAGAGGAAATAGAGGGTGTCGATTTGCTTGGGCTTTATGTCGTGCGCTTTTTTAAAGTATTCGTAGGCTTGTTCCTTGTTGTTTTCCACACGATAATAGTACTGACCCATGTTGTCTAAGCAAATAGCGTCTTCATCGTCATAATCAAGGGCAGATTGAAGGAAGGGCAAGCCCTTTTCCGTGTCGCCTTTTTCTACATACAAGTAGCCGAGAGCGCCGTAGGTGTTGCCACAAGGATTTTTTTGGTGGGTGGCTTCGAGCAGGTGAATGGCTTCGTCTAAATGCCCCAATTTGAATTGCGCACATGCGTAGTTTAAGTGAATTTGTTGCTTTTTATCAGCAGATAAGTTGGGCAATTTATCCAGCTTTTTTAAGATTTCTTTCACCTTTAAATAGTTTTGTTCGCCTCCATCACGGAGCAAGAGCACGGTATAAGGAAGTAAATAGCTTGCATCTATTTTGCCCTCTTGATACAGTGCTTCATACGCAACCTTTGCGCCCTCATAGTCTTCCTTCTGCTGTTTGAGCATGGCTGCACGCACTTTAAATCCATCAAAAAATCCCATTTTTATCTGTCCTTTCTATTTTCTTCATCAAGCGAAGAATTCTTTTTTGCACATCGATCATCCCTTTTTCATCCGAAGCAGGGAGGAGAAGCAACGCTTTTTTGGAAAGAGCGAGCGCCTCTCTATATTGATTATAACGGTGCTCCTTGATTTTTGCAAGGGCTATGAGCACATAAATGTTCTGTTGGTGGTCAAAAATCATTTTTTCGTATATTTTTTGCGCTTCATCGTACCTTTTTTGCTTTTTTAAGCTGTCACAGAGCGTAAGCCTTGAGAGCTTGGACATGTCCGTTTGGTCAAGTGCACGATACAGTTTATGCGCAGTGTGCACTTGCCCCTTTTTTTCAAACACTTTGCCCATGGCATAAATATCTTTTGTAAAGGGGGAAAACAAGGGGTTTTTGTATGCGCTCAATACTTTGTTTAAGAGGAGGGGCAAAGACACAATGTCCTCTTTGTTGTGGTCAAGCACAGGCGAAAGCAAAGAAAATTCCTTTGTTTTAATGTAGTCAAAAAAACGTTTGGGCACGAGCGCACCAGGTAAATCATCCTGCCTTTTGATGTTTAAAATGTGTTCTTCGAGCGTCGTCAAATTGTACTTTTGAAAGCGCAATTTGTACGTGCTCCGAAAGATGGGCAGTAAGTCCAAATGCTGATGCACCACATATTTTTCTCTTAATCGGTTGAGCAAAAATCGGTTTTCTATCAGGGGCAAATCAAAGGCATGGCCGTTAAAAGTGACAATTAAAGAATGCGTTTTTAAGTGCTTAGAAAGCGTGTTGAGTGCGTCTATTTCTTCGTCATAATCACGCATCAATATTTGTTCTACCACAAAGTTATCTTGCGTAAAATACCCCACACCCATGAGGAAGGGAATCGTGCCCACACCACCATTTAAGCCTGTGTTTTCCGTGTCCAAAAAGAGCATGTCAAAAAGCGTTGTGTCCGAGATATTTGCTTTTGACAGAAAGCTCAAGTCCTCCCCCTTGATGTGCTCTAAAAAAGAAACGTCTAATTTCGTTTCCCATTTTTGTACGTAACAAGAGGGCAAAGACGTTTCTTTTTTTTCAGGCGCTTTTTTGGGTGCGCTGTGATATGCGTTTAATTTGTCACGCAATGAAGGCATTATCTGGGGTAGAAGAGAGACACCTCTTCTTCTCCTTCTTCCGTTTCTTCGAGCACAAGTACAGGGTTAGGCTTTTGCCTGTCTTTTAAAAGCTGGTCAAAATTTCCACCGTTTTGCTCATACTCTTTTATATACAGCTTCCATTCTGCATCAAATTCTTCCAAAGACAAATGGTTTAAATAGATGTATTCTGCCACCTCTTTGCCACAATAGCGCAA
>CAYTPJ010000082.1:0-6982 GCA_964439755.1 uncultured Oscillospiraceae bacterium | reverse complement strand
TGCGTTTGATAAGAGCGATACACACTCTTTGCGTACAGCTCTATGCCCTCGCTGTCAGCCTGTTTGAACATGGCATTGAGCGCTTCTAAGGCAGGCTTTCTTAAAAAATCCCCTTTGATAGAGCCAACACAGCGCACATTGATTTTTTGCAAATCATGAGGCACATAGTCTTCCTCCAACAGGCTCTCCCTGTTTACAAGTGTGATAAATCCCTCATTATCTTGCAACAATTCAGGGTCTAAAGGGTAATTCCATTCTACGCTCGCTTGCGCAGAAAGTACTGAAAAACACAGCATCAAAAGCAACCAGACGACCTTTTTCACTCTTTTTTCTCCTTTTCAGCGCTTGTAACTGCACGATGTGCCTGAGACAATGTTTGAATGTACGTTTCAAAAGGCATGTCCATTTCATAAATCGTTTTGGCATGTTCTTCGCCCACATAGCGAATGTGCCACGGTTCATACGCATACCCTGTAATGTCCGTCCATTCTTCTTTATAGCGCAAAATAAACCCAAATTTATGGCAATTTTCCCTGATCCATGCGCCCTCTTTGGTTTTGCCAAAAGAGCCGTTCAGCCCTGACCCACCTTTTTTGTCAATATCCATAGCAAGCCCCAATTGATGTTCGCTTGCGCCAGGTAATGCCACATAGAGGTTTGCACGCTCTTTGCCCACTTTTTTTAATTTTCTATTGTAAATGATGTTTTGTGTTTGGTAGGAGCGATACCCCGAAATACACGTTAAATAAAGGCGTTCTTCCTTGGCAGCTTGAAAGAGAAGCTCCAAATGCTCTGCCGCTTCCTTGCGCATGAGCACGCTCGATGTTGCACGAGATACATTGGGCATCACCAAATCATTTGGAATATAGTCGGGGGATATTCTATACGTTCTGTTCACCAAAAAGAGATTGCCCCCCAGTGCTGTTTGGTCGCTGTACGTGTTGAGTGCACTTTGAGAAAGCGTTAAAAACAGACTGAGCAACACAAATATTTTCTTGAGCATATTTTCTCCTTTCGTATATCTTGCAATACGTATAGAACGATTGAATCAGACCTTTTCTTCCGAAACTTGCGCATTTTCTGCTTCCACAATGGTAAAATCCTTGCCCATTTTGCTTTTTAACCGTGCCAAGGCTTCACTGGGCAAACACACTTCAAGCTCTGTGCCCGTGTCTGTATGCTTTTCGCTGAGCACGGTGCCGTTGTTTCTAAGCAGTGTTGCCATTTGGTAATTGCTAAAGGGCACATGCACTTTGACCACTTGCTTTTTCTTCTTTAAATGCGTTGAAATGGCATCAAGCAATTGGGGCAAATTGTCCCCCATTTTGGCGCTGATTGGGATGCCAGCAGGCAACACACACGCATTTTCTTCCAATGCCTTGTCACATTTATTGAGCACATCAATGCGCTCAATGTCCTCTGCACCCAATTTTTCAAGCACTTTGAGCACGACTGCGTGTTGCTTTGCCATGTCCTCTGCACTCAAGTCAGACACGATGAGCAATAAATCTGCCTGCGCCGCTTCTTCCAAAGTGGAGTGAAAAGCTTCCACAAGGTCTGTGGGCAGTTTGCTGATAAAGCCGACTGTGTCTGTTAAAATAAAAGGCTCTTGGTCCTTTAATTCCACCTTACGAGAGACGGCATCCAGCGTTGCAAAAAGCTTGTTTTCAGCGTACACGCCTGCATTTGTAATCTTGTTGAGCAAAGTGGATTTGCCTGTGTTGGTATACCCCACAAGCGCCACCATGGGCACGCTGTTTTTCTCCCTGCTCTTGCGCCTTAAAGCACGCTGTTTTTCCATTTCTTGGAGATTTCTTCTAAGCTCTACAATACGATCTCTAATACGGCGCCTATCCATCTCCAGCTTGCTTTCGCCCGGGCCTCTTGTACCAATGCCCCCTGCCAAACGGCTGAGCACAAGCCCTTGCCCAATCAAACGGCTTTGCCTATATTGAAGCTGTGCCAACTGCACTTGAAGTTTGCCTTCGTTCGTCTTTGCACGTTGCGCAAAAATATCCAAAATCAGCGTTGTTCTATCAATCACTTTAACGCCAATGAGCTCTTCCAAATTGCGTGTTTGTGCACCTGTCAACTCATCATCCACAATCACCACATCTGCTTCCACAGCTTGCGCTGTCAAAGAGAGGGACTGTGCTTTGCCTGACCCCACATACGTTGCCGTATCAGGCTTTTGCTTTTTTTGGAGCACTTTTTCCACCACGATAGCGCCTGCAGACTCTGCGAGCGCTTTTAACTCGTAGAGGGAATATTCGCTGTCGATGGACACGAGCAAGGCACGCTCTTTTTCGTCCTGCGCCTTTTCTTCCCCTTGCATAACAAGGCTTTCAGACACCAAAATTTGATCCATCAAAGCTTTTTGAGGGAGCTTTTTTAGAGTATACAAAGGGCTTAAAATGGGTGTTGGAATCCCCCCCACTTTTTCACCCAAAAATGCGCAAGACACGTCTGTGACATTGCCTTGACTGTCTGTACCCACTGCCATCATAGCATCTAAATACAAAGAACGAAGGGCTGTGATGTCCACATCAGACAATGCGCCCGAACACTTGGGGTGTGTGTGAATGACACGCACCATGGACAGCCTTTTTTGACTGCGCCGTAAGCTAAAGGAGGGCAAATTGACGTGATTTTGCTCCCCAATCACAATGTCTAATATTTCGCCATACCTGCTCACATAGAGGGCGATTTCTCTATTAAACGATACTGAAAATTGCGCCAAGAGCTTTAAAAGCTCAACTGGCGCAAATTCATCTTGGTCAAACTCGTATTCATACAGTTCTGCCAAGCGCTCTAATGTGGCATTTTTAATGCCTTCTTTATTTCCATGAATTTCTTGCATATATTTCCTTTCTGTTTGAAAAGGAAGTTAAAAATTATAATGTCTTACCGTGCTTTTTCATATAATCTTCAACTGCCGCATGAATGGCTTCTTCAGCAAGCAAAGAACAGTGCACCTTTACAGGGGGTAAGCCGTCCAACGCTTCAGCCACTGCTTTGTTGGTGAGCGTCAATGCTTCTTCCAATGTTTTGCCCTTTACAAGCTCTGTTGCCATAGAGGAGGTGGCAATGGCAGCGCCACAACCAAATGTTTTAAACTTCACATCTGTAATGACGTTGTCTTCCACTTTGAGATAAATTTTCATGATATCCCCGCATTTTGCGTTGCCGACTTTGCCCACGCCGTCTGCGTTCTCAATTTCGCCCACATTCCTTGGGTTGGTAAAATGGTCCATTACTTTTTCGCTGTACATTGTATTTTATCCTTTCTGTTCTTCTAAAAATTCTTCATACAAGGGAGACATATCTCGCAAGGATTGCACAATTTCTTTTAAAGAGGCAATCACATAGTCCACTTCTTCTTCTGTGTTGAGCTTGGACAAGGAAAGGCGCAAGCTACCGTGCGCTATTTCGTGCTTTAAGCCGATGGCGAGAAGCACGTGAGAAGGGTCTAACGACCCAGAGGTACATGCAGACCCACTGGAGCCTGAAATGCCCTTTAAGTCAAGGCGCAAAAGCAGCGCTTCCCCTTCGATGAACTGAAAAGAAATGTTGACATTGCCAGGCAATCTCTTTTCCTCGTCACCGTTTAAACGGGTGTAAGGGATGGTGCTTAAAATGGAAGATATGAGCTTATCTCTTAAATGAATGAGCTTTGCATTTTTTTCTTCCAAATTCGTTGTAATTTCAGTTAATGCACAGCTTAGCCCCACAATGCCTGCCACATTTTCTGTTGCGGCACGCTTGTTTCTCTCTTGTGCGCCTCCGTGCATAAAGTTTTCAATGCGCACCCCTTTTTTGATGTACAAGGCGCCCACACCTTTGGGGCCGTGGAACTTGTGGGCAGAAAGGGAGAGCATATCCACACCCAAATCCTGAACATCAATGGGCACTGCGCCCACTGCTTGCACAGCATCTGTATGAAAATACACATTGTGTTTGTGTGCAATTTCAGCAATCTCTTTGATGGGCTCTATTGTACCAATCTCGTTGTTTGCCATCATAACGGAAATCAAAATCGTCTTATCTGTAATGGCATTTTCCACATCTTGAGGAGATACAAAGCCCTTTTCGTCCACAGGCAAAAGTGTCACTTCAAACCCTTGTGTTTTTAAAAACTCCAAAGAGTGCAACACTGCGTGGTGTTCAATCGCTGTTGAAATGATGTGGTTGCCCTTTTTTCTATTTGCAAAAGCAACACCCTTGAGTGCAAAGTTATCGCTCTCTGTGCCCCCTGCTGTAAAATAAATCTCATTAGGGGCAGCATTTAAAATGCTTGCCACATTGCGCCTTGCTTCTTCCAAGGCTTTTTTAGCCTCTCGCCCTGTTTGATGGATGCTGGACGCATTGCCGTACACCTCCATAAAATAAGGGGTCATTTTTTCAAAAACAGTTTTGGACATGGCTGTCGTCCCTGCATTGTCCATGTAAATTCTATTGTTCATACAGTCTCCTTTTTATGTAAATATATCATTTTGCATTGAGCATGGTAGAAAGTGTGATGCCTGACAACAAACTGTTGATTTCATTTGTCAAGTGTTCCCAAACATGGCGTGTTTTACACCCATTACAGCGTGGGCACTCTTGGACGTGCTTATTGTCCAAGCAATCGGAAAAAGAAACAGGCCCTTCCATGGCATCAATGATATCCAGCACAGTAATTTCATCTGGACTTTTTTTGAGCATGTAGCCCCCCTGTGCCCCACGAATAGAACACACGAGGTCATTGCGCCTAAGCGCACCCAAAAGCTGCTCTAAATAGTTTTCAGGCATACCAAGGCTTGCAATTTCCTTTAAGGATTTGGGGCCTTCTGCTTGGTGTTCAGCCAAATACACCATGGCATATAGCCCATACTTCCCTCTGGTAGACAGCTTCAAGGGTCTCCCTCCTTTTAATCCCGACTAATTTTGTCGGAATTGCAGTACAAGCATACCACCTGCACACAAACTTGTCAATATATTTTAAAAAAATTTTTTTAAAAAGTTGAAAAAATACATACATTTTTTTATAAAACGCTGTTTAAAATGGACAAAAACGCACGCCTGCACATGCTCTGTTCATAAATACAATCTTTCTGCCGTATAATGCAATGCTTCCAAAAAAACAAAGTTTCAGACGATATCGTCCAAAACTTTTGTTTTACTATGTTTTTAAAGCACGTATACAAGCAAATGTATGTGTTCCTTTTTCAATTACGCTCTGCCCTTGTTTGTGCGAAAACGAGTATTAACTTTCTTAGGTCTTTCTGTTCTTGGGTTACCTGCTTTGGGCGTGCCGTGTTCATATTTTTTAGAGCGTTCATACGTAGACGTTTTCTTAGGCTTTTCTGCATACGCATGAGGCGCACTGCGTTTTGCCTTGCCCTCCGTTGTTCTGGGCTTTGCATCGGTGTTCTTAAAACGCTCGCTCTTTTCCCTGTTCACATTGCTTTTAGGCTTTGCATCAGCGCTTTTAAAACGCTCGCTCTTTTCCCTGTTCACATTGCTTTTAGGCTTTGCATCAGCGCTTTTAAAACGCTCGCTCTTTTCCCTGTTCGCACTGCCTCTGTGTTTTGCATCAGCGCTTTTAAAGCGTTCACTCTTTGCTTTTTGACCACCACGAACACGCTTTACAGCAGGTTCACTCGCTGTCATAGGCCACGGACTTTCCACAACAGGGATATTTTGACGAATGAACTTTTGCACAGCTTTGAGCCTGCTCATTTCTTCCATAGAACAGAAGGAAATGGCACAGCCTGAACGCCCTGCACGCCCTGTTCTGCCAATGCGATGCACATACGCTTCTGCTTCTTCGGGCAAATCATAATTGACCACATGAGATAGCGCCAATATATCAATGCCACGTGCTGCAATGTCCGTTGCCACAAGCACTTTGACAATGCCTTGCTTAAAGTCATTGAGCGCTTTTTGCCTTGCTGCCTGTGTTTTTTCTCCATGAATGGCAGCAGAGCGAATGCCTGCATCTGCCAATTCACGCACAATCCTGTCTGCTCCGTGCTTGGTGCGAGAAAACACGAGTACATTTTCCACCCCTTGTTTTTTCACCAATGCCGCCAACAAGAGCTTTTTATTTTCTTTATCTATATAGTAAAGTTGCTGATCAATGGCTTTGACCGTTGTCACTTCGGGGGCTACTTTGACCGTCTTCGGGTCTTTGAGCAAGCTCAATGCAAGCGTTTCCACAGCAGGAGGCATGGTGGCTGAAAAGAGCAGTGTTTGCCTCGTTTTGGGCAATTGTTCTTGAATGCGTGTCACGTCTGGCATAAAGCCCATGTCGAGCATTCTGTCTGCCTCATCGAGCACAAACACTTCAATGTGCTCTAAATTCACTTCCCCTTGCTGAATCAAGTCATTAAGGCGCCCAGGCGTTGCAATGATCGTGTCCACACCACGAGAAAGCGCCCGTGTCTGCCCCATTTGAGATACTCCTCCGTATATCACGCAAGAGTACAAGCCGATTTTTTTGCCAAAAGACGTGAATACGTCTTGAGTTTGCTGAGCCAATTCACGAGTGGGCGCTAAAATCAATGCACGAGGTTTTCTATCTCTCTTAAACCTTGCAGGGTTCACCAAGAGATGGTTTAGAATGGGCAACGCAAAAGCCGCCGTTTTGCCTGTGCCCGTTTGTGCACAGCCCAACACGTCGCCCCCTTCCATGACGAGGGGAATGGCTTTTTCCTGTATGGGGGTGGGGGTGGTAAAACCTGCTTGCTCCACTGCAAACTGTAATTTGGGCAACAATGCCATGTCTTTAAATGTAGTCAAAATATACTTCCAATTCCATAAATTTTGTTTAGCATTTTCATGCGAGAAATTAAAAACGCTTAACCATATTATTTTACCTTTTTTTGAAGCAATATGCAAGCTTTTTTTATCAAAAATACATATTTATTTGAATAAAAAGTTTTTGAGTAAATTCTCAAAGTAAATGCAACAGTGCAATTTAGAGTTGCAGTTACATTGA
>CAYTPJ010000081.1:0-9358 GCA_964439755.1 uncultured Oscillospiraceae bacterium | reverse complement strand
CTATGGTAGAAGAACGAAGAAAAGTGTATCAAAAAGAGCAAGTTTTCAACATCTTAGAAGAAAAATTGCTGGAGCAAAAAGATCGCATTATTGGTATGGCAAAGCTCAATCTAACACAAAACAAAGTGATCAACACTGATTTTTCCGAAAACAAAAGTGTATTATATAAAAATATCGATGATTTTTTTAAACAAACAATGCCAAAAACTACGGACGACAAAAAAATGACTCAAATATTTAATTTAAACCATCTCATTGCTTGTAAAAAAAATAATGAACATATTTCTTATGAACACCAACGCATTTTGGAAGACAATTCTATCATGTGGGTCAAAACATTTGTTCAGTTTGCAGATGTACCCAACACCTCAGACAGCATTGCGCTCATTTATTCTTTCGATATCACAGAGCAAAAAGAAAAAGATTTGATTATTCAAAAAGTTGTCGAATCTAACTTTGACGCACTTTTGCTCATTGATGTGCTAAAAAATGCCATCGTACAAACAATCATTAACCCCAGATTAGCAATTTATGGAGAAGAAATGATCCACTCCTTGTTCCCATCCAAAGACAATTCCTTTTCAAAAGCTGCCGAGATGTTCTTTAACACATATTGTGGAGAGAATGCTGAAAAAATTATTCAAAACAACTCTTTAAAGACCATCATAAACGAACTCAAAACAAATGATGTATATGCCACGTCCATTACTATTTTGCATCCCATAACTTCAGCAAAAGAACACATTTTGTATCAATACACTTATTTTAACGAACAAAAAACAAAAATTCTGTGTTCTCGCATTGACGTTACAAAGACATACAATCAAGAAAAGAAAATTCAATCTGACCTTAGCCTTGCTTTAAAAAAAGCAGAGGATGCCAGCAAAGCAAAAACAGCCTTTTTGTCCACCGTGAGCCATGATATGCGCACGCCCTTAAATGGCATATTGGGTTTAACAGAGTTGATGCTTTCAAATACACAAGAAAAAAACACCAGGGACGATTTACTTCAACTTAGAAATTCAGGCATGTATTTGCTCAACCTCATCAACGACACATTGGACGTCAATAAAATCGAAAGTGGCAAATTAGAGCTTGCCCCCACTGTTTGTGACGGTAAAAAAGTAATACAATCTGTCATCAAGCTCATTGAACCCAATTTAAAAGAAAAGGATATTCACTTAAATATCAACATTGAACCTCTGCCCTACACGCTATTATACATTGATATCATGAGAATTGAACAAGTTATTATGAATGTGATTGGCAATGCCATCAAGTTTTCAAAACACGGTGGTCAAATCGACTTTCATATGAAAAACATTTCTATATTCGATCATGTCATTACAGACAGTGTAGAAATCACAGATTATGGTATTGGTATGAGCGAAAGTTTTCTAAAGCACATCTTTGAACCTTTTGCGCAAGAATATCAAAGCAACAAAACGAAGTATCAAGGCACAGGCCTTGGCATGACCATCACAAAGCAAATTATAGAACTCATGGGGGGCACTATACAAGTAAAAAGCAAAAAGAATGTAGGCACATCTGTACTCATTACAATGCCTATGAAAATTGCAACAGAAGAACAAAAAGCCCTTTTTAAGCAAAAAGATGCTGTTCCTTCTGACCTTAACATGTTAAACGGAAAGCATGTACTCTTGTGCGAAGATCACCCTTTGAACACCACCATCATTACAAGATTGCTTCAAAAAGTGGGGGTTATCGTAGATGCTGCACCAGATGGAAAAATAGGTGTGGACAAGTTTCTGTCCAACACAGAAGGTACATACGATGCTATATTGATGGACATCAGAATGCCCGTCATGGATGGCTACCAAGCCACAAAAGAAATCCGTGCTTCCTCGCACCCTGATGCCAAAACCATACCAATTATCGCAACCACTGCCAATGTACTTCAATCAGACGTAGAAACATGTGACCAAGTGGGTATGAATGCGTACCTTTCCAAGCCCATTGTTCCAGAAACCTTGTTTTCAACGCTTTTAGAAACAACGGAGCAAGCGAAAATAAGAAAAACTGTATCCTATAAATCCAATTTTGTGAAAAACACAATACTTGTGGTGGATGATGCAAGGCACAATTTAAGGATATTGCACGAAGTATTGACTGAAAAGCAATACAATGTCGTCACTGCAACCAACGGTTGGGAAGCGTTGCATTTGTTAAAAACAGTGTCTGGCATCATTGCCATCATTACAGACCTTGATATGCCCAAAATGGATGGATTTTCTCTCATTAAATTTATCCGTGAAAACGCTCGATACAACCACATCGCCATTCTCGTTAACACGAAATATGGCAATATACAGCAAGAAGAAGAATGTATTGCATTGGGTGCTGATGATATTGTATATAAACCCACCATGCCTCGTGTGATGATTCAACGTCTTCAAAATGTATTGTCCAAATATAAAGCTTAAACATGCTATTTGTTACAAAAAAATATACAAAAAAAAGATGCTCCAAAATCAGAGCATCCTTTTTGTTTTTATACAGTTTTAACCGTTCATTCTAAAATCAAGATGTCTAGGTGGGTCCATATTTTCATGCACCCAGCGCATACTATCTTCCTCTATGTTGCCAAACTTCTTGCGTGCTTGAAGCTCAAACCACAAGTTGGTGAGCAGTCTATCCCCTTCACGCACGTCTGTTAAAACTATGTTCCCTTCCAAAATTCTGTCTGCCTTCTTATATTGCTTTGTGTTCATGTAGGCAGACACAAGATAAGTTTTTACACGTCCTAAATTTTTAATGTTCTGAGGCAAAGTTTTATACAGTTCAATGACTCTCTCATACTGCTGTGTTTTGTTGAGCACATCCAGCGCCTCTAAGTACAATGGACGGCAAGAAACCATTTGAGCGGCCTCACAGATATAGTCAGCAGCTTTTTTAAGATTATTCTTGCGCATTTGAAGTACGCCAAGGCAACGCAATGCCCATGCGTTCTTTTCAAGCTCTATGGATTTTTCAAAAGCTTGCTTTGCCTCTTGATTTCTATTGTCCTTTGCCTTGATCACACCCAATTGATAGTAAGCATACCAATGATTGCTCTTATTTTCATCAATGGATTTTTGCAGTGCTTTTTCCCACTCTTTGCCTACATTGTAGCTCATCGGTTCATCCTGCACATCTTGGCAAGGGAAAACGCCTTCCTTTGCGAGCATCATCCATGGTTTTTCTCTCTTTGTAACACGCATGCCTTTAAGAGACAAACCCACAGTGGAAAATTTCTTTTTCAGCAGTGCTTTTTCAGCTTTGGCAAAGCCCATGCCCTTGTGAATTACTTCACCCTTTTGATCGTCTATATCTGTTTTGAGCATGGTATGTAAAGCATCCAAATCCTCTGTAGTGCCTCTTTCAGACACCAAATGCTCTTGCACATTTTGAACAGCTTCTTGATACTCTTCAGCAAAGATTTTTTCAGGGTCACAACTTACAGGACCATAGGACTCTAACCAACTGATCGTTTCATTGCCCTTCATAGGCAAATGCTCCAACTGTGTTTTTGCAAGGCCACACTGAATTTCAATATACTGGCTGTTGTCATCTGCTAAGAAATGTTGCCAATGTCTGCCCCCATTGCCCATGCCCCAAACAAAGAGTTTGCGCCCCCTTAAATTCATTGTGGAGGTCTGGCACATACCATATCCATTTTTATCCAATGCTGCAATAAAAGGTCTGTCTTGCTTTTCAATATCAAAGAAAAAGTCCATCGATTGAGGTATTTGCATTGTACGGCTGATATCAATGTCATATGTCTTATGTTCTTTTCTGCTTTCACTACCACGCATCATGCGTGTGTCTAAATGCATGTAGGGAATACCCACTTTAGATACCCCACCACCGTATCCATAACGGAAAGCTTTTTCAGCTGGAACAACCACACGCACTTCTTCTTTTTCATCCACAGCCATATTGCTCCACCAGTATACTGCTGTATCTTCATTGACAGCATTATCCAAACGCACACGCACATAAAGTTGCGTGGCACCATCTGGAAGGAAGGCTTCTACACGGAAAAAGATACGGCGAATGCGTTCATATTGGAACATGCGAAGAAGAGGCGTGCCATCTTTTAAGGTCAAACGCTCTGTCACCATGTCAGACACGGTAAAAGGTGTGTGCCCCACAACGCCTGCGTTCCATTCTACACCACCAGATATCCACGCATTTCTGATGCCTAAATTACAGGGCTGAAAAACGGGGTTGACGTGGAGCAATTCCTTGTTCTCCTTTTTGTCAAAAAGCGACCACAAGCGCCCCCCTAATTCAGGTAGAAAAGTAGCTCTTAAACGTTCGTTTTCAAGCACGGCTGCTTTAAAAGCATGTGGTTTTTTCGTTCTGTTATAAGCATCCTGTAATGTATAAGGCAATGCACCACTGACTTTGCCAAACCCCATATACTTTGCTTCTTCTTTGGAAACTGTTTCGTCTACTTCGATTTTGGAGTGTAAATCCACCTCAGCTTTTAAGTCAGGCAAAGGGCTTTCTTTGCCCAAAGATGCTGCCGGCATTACATAATCTTGAATTGTTAATGTGCTCATTGAAAGAGACTCCTTTTATTCTTTTCCATAAGTAATTTTATATGTTTCGTTTTTAAAGTCCACCTGCACAGTCGTGCCGTCAGAAAACACTGTTTCTTGAACAGTCTTTTCATCATTTAAGAATTTATGCGACACCATTTGTTCCATGGCAACACGTTCTTGAAGTGCACCAATCACCTTCACTTCTTGAATGTTTTGTTGCAATTCTTCCCCTTCTAAGCGTTCGCCCAAATACCCCATACCACCATTGAGCAAGGCATGTAAGAAACCAGATGTATTTTCGGGTGTTCCCCATGTTCCTTTGCCCATCATCCAAGGGATCATCACGCAGTCATGATACACGAGGTTAAACAATGGCACTGGAATAGCAAGAGAAGAAAAATAAGGTGCCCAGTGGCAGAACACAAGGGAGCGAATTGCCCAATCATTCACTTCTTCTGAAGAAGGTGCAATCTTTTTAGAGGTCAAATAGTCAAAGCACTGATTGTGGAAGTCAATGCACTCACGGCGTGTCATTCTATGATGAATGTTGGAGCACTCGTCTGGTTCATTGCAAGTAAATACATCTAAATAAGTAGCATCCAGCTTTATGCCATGTGCGAACAGCTCTTCAAAATTGCGCTTCAAATAGTCAGGCGCAAGGCTTGCACAAAGCAAGTTTTGTTTACCTCCTGCCCAACGTGCCATTTCAAACACTTCACCATTTGCAAGGCGAATGGCATTGTCTTGATCATATGTCGATGCGTCTAAATAATAATCTCTGTATTGGTCATGAATGCCAAAAACATAGGATAATTCATGCATCTTCTGATTGAGCTTGAGCATCCCTTCATAGCCACCTGCTTCTTTGCAAGGAGGTAAATAGTCAGGGTGCTGATTGTCATACCCTGGTTGTCCCCAGCCATCCAAATGCAAATACAGTTTATCTACGCCCTCTTTTTTGAGTGTTTCAATACGATCTACCCAATGAGAAAAAGGCGTCAAACGGTCATTTTTTTCAGGTTCTTCTGTGTTGTAATAGGCGCTGTCCTTGGAAACGTGTGTTTTTGTGTCCACGTGCATCACACAACATCCAATTAGCTTTTCAACATTGTAATTTTTGATTGCTTTTTCCTTTAATGTGAACACTTTGCCTTCTTCTTCAGCAAGATTTCTGTACAATTTACAAAGCGACACATAGTCAGACCCCTTGGGGGTAAAGCAGATGGTCACCGTGCGTTGGTATGTCATTTGCCCCAAAGAAGGCAAGTGGCGCACAAACACTCTTGTAACGCTATTTGCTTTATGGTCAATGGTGTAAGCGGCATCCCATGCTTGGCGCACATACAAAAGGTAGCCACCTTCTGGTGTGATTTCACCAAACCACGGCATATACGCACTTTCTGTGCACATTTGCCCATCAAAAGGAAGCTTTTCTGCAATTTCCTTTTCATACCTTGTAGGGAGTAACTGCCCCTGCATGGTGTTTAAAACAGCATAGCTATTTTCTTCATCTGCTGTAAGTGGCAGTGGATAAAACACTTCTTTTACAGAAATGTCTGCCATAGAATTGGGTACAAAGGTCATATCCACATACCCTGTTGTGTTGTTTACATGTACACGTGTAGAAAAAGAAAGCGTTGGATACTTTTCAAAATGGCTATATGACGTTTGATAGCCACATCCAAGCCCTGTTTGCAGTTGCTCTCTTTCAATACACTTTGCTTCTTCAAACAAAATTTCATCGCCATTTGTGAGGAGAATTTTTTCTTTAAAGCTGTGGTCAAAGTTCCACGTTTTTCCATACGCCATGCAAAACGCATCTTCCAAAAGCTGAACATCTGTGTTTTTCATAGTTAATCTCCTTTATCCTTGAGTATAATGAAGGTTTTTTTAAAAAACAGTGCATCCCCTATGTGTTTTTGAAGCTCGTACATTTTACAAAAACACATAGACCACTTTCTTTAGAAAATTCCTTTGTCTGTTGACATACATATCATACGTTCTTTCATCTTCTTTGTCAATAGAAAGATTTTGCATTTGTAATATTTTACTGAAAAGATGGACGATTTTTCGTATCTAAAACAAAGTAAATATAGGATGTATTGTAATGATACAAGTAAATTATGTTTTACAGCTTATGCGTATTCAACGTTTGAAAAACAGGGCGCTTGCATTTTGACTATTTTTTTACAGTGTTTTACAAAATATGCATACTGACAACTATTTCAACCTTGACAAATGTACAAAAAGTCATTATAATGTACATATAAACAATCGTTGAGAGGAATTACGCAATATGCATGATAGAAAAATTCTAAGGGAATTGGCTAAAAAATACACCGAGCTTGCGCATTTACCCATTCAAAAAGAAAAGAGAGCACTTTGGCAAAGTTTAAACACCTTGTCCCCCGTTCGCCCTATGGTGTCCATTGATCAGGTGTGTTTTAGTGAAATGAACTTTGATGGTTCGTTGACACTTCTATGTAAAGACCCCTTTGCCCGTCAAATAGAGGATTATTTTAGAAAAAAGATTTTCGCATACACACATTTCCCTGTGGATATGGTGCTTGAAAACGAGTTGCCTATATATGTGTCTGTGTCAGGATTGGGGTTGGGCGTTGATACAGAGGAGCAGATTTTAAGAACGAGCGAACAGAGCGAAGTGGTGTCGCACCATTTTGAAAATCAGTTTGAAAATGATGCAGATATTGAAAAAATCAAGATGCCTCAAGTCATCTTCCACAAGGAGAAAACAGAGGAGCATCTCTCTTTTGCACATGATATGGTGGGCGATATTTTGCCTGTAAAAAGAAATGGTGTTGACCCTTACGTGTCCGTGTGGGACCCTATTAGTATGTGGATGGGCATGCAGGAACTACTATTTGCACTCATTGACAGGCCTGAATTTATGTTGCAGTTAGCCAACAAAGTGGTGCAAGGATACATGACGCAATTAGACCAGTTAGAGGCGCTGGGCATTTTGGCAAAGCCTCAACACCTCATACACTGTACAGGCGCATACACGGATGAATTGCCCACAAAAGAGTATAACGAAAATGCACCCAAGACCCAAGATATTTGGATGTTTGGGCTTGCGCAACCTTTTGCCAGCGTTTCCAAGGAAATGTTTGATACATTTGAAATAGAACCTTGTATGCCTTTGTTTGAGCGCTTTGGACTCGTGTATTACGGTTGTTGTGACCCTTTAGACGGCAAAATGGATGAAGTGTTTAAAATTCCCCATTTAAGGAAAATATCTGTCAGCCCTTGGGCAAATGAGCAAAAATGTGCAGAGCGCATTCAAAACAACTATGTATTTTCAAGAAAGCCAAACCCTGCTTTGCTCGCCTCCAGTACATTTGATGAAGATTTAATTCGTACACACATACGGCAAACATGTGACATTGCTAAGCACCATAACTGCCCTGTCGAATTTATTTTGAAGGACATTAGTACAGTAAAAAACGACCCGAAACGCTTATTTCGGTATGCTGACATCATGATGGAGGAAGCACAAAGATAATTCGTTCTATTTATACATTTTGAGCGTTAAAAAAGAGAGGGTGCAAATGCCCTCTCTTTTTAATTGAAGTGATATTAACCAAAATAGATGAACATGATTGCGAGGTATGCAACGTAAGCACTGCCAATTAAATATCCTTGCCATTTTTTGAACTTACCCATGAAAAGCGCAGGGAGCATGGCAAGCACTGTGACCACAAAACATGCAGGAATATCCAGCGCCAAGCCTTGATTTTCAACGAGTAAAGGCTTGCCTTGAATTAAGGCACATAGAGGCATAATAAGCGTTAAATCCATAATGTTTGCGCCGATGATGTTGCCGACAGACAAGGAAGATTGTTTCTTTTTAATTGCTGTAATGGTGGTAATGAGTTCGGGCAACGAAGTGCCTATTGCAATCATGGTTGCAGCAACAATGGCATCTGGAATGCCGAGCATTTTTGCAATTTTTTCTCCATTATCAATGAGCAATTGAGCACCAATTACAATGCCAGCTGCCCCTACAACAAACTTCAAGATGTTTATGAGCAAAGTTTTTTTATCCACTTTTTCTGTGTTCGTGGGTTTATTTTGCTTTTCAAGCTTTTGTTGTTGTCTGCCTGAAATCAAGTTTTCAACAATGAACAGAGCAAAAATCACGAGGATTGCACAGCTTTCTATCACGCTCAAATTTCCATCCCTTGTGAAAAACATAAGGGTAGAAACAGACAAGAGCAAAAGCCCTGCTTTAATACCAAATTGCTTTCTATCCATCATACATGGCAAAAGAACGAGGGATAAACACATAATCAACCCTGTATTTGCCGTTACAGACCCTACTGCATTGCCCACAGCAATCTCTGCATTGCCCTCAAGCGCAGCAAACACGGACACGAGCATTTCAGGCATTGTAGTTGCAAGGCTTACAACCGTTGCACCGATGATGAATTTGGGGATACCAGACACTTCAGCAATAAAGCTGGCGGCGTCCACAAAAAAGTCTCCCCCTTTGATAATCAAAATCAGCCCGAGTGCAAATAGCACAAAAACCAAAACCATTTCCATCTTTCCATTCCTCTCTTTGAGCGATAAAAAACAGACTTTTTGCACGCTCAAATAAACTTGATGTGCTAAAAGTCTCATCACCTAAGCATTTCTGTTAGGCGCATGGCCATCGACAATGTCGAGGTATGTTGACCATACATTCAAATTACTCCCCTTTAACAAAAGATAGCATACCACTTTTTTCCGTTTTTGTCAAATAAATATCCTATAAAGGCACGTTCGTTTCATAATAAATTGTGTTT
>CAYTPJ010000080.1:0-9415 GCA_964439755.1 uncultured Oscillospiraceae bacterium | reverse complement strand
GAAATTGCTTCTTTGCTTCAAACAATTAGTTATGAAGTTTTATTGTCACCTACAAGTCGTGTGCCAATAGAATACATAAACGAATTATAAAAAAGGTAGAGCGAAAGGAAAGCACATATGGAACAAAATAAGAAAACCCCAGTGACTAAGAAAAAGAAAAATAGAGATAAAATTATCCCTGTTAAAAAACCGTATACAAGGGGGAAAGCATATGCGCCTTATCTTTTAAAACAGGGAGGCAAATTGCTTGCCTATCAGCTTTTGATTATCTTTTTAAACCTCATGTTGGGTGCAGCATTTGCCATTCAAAACGTATTCTTAAACGTTGTGACCAATATGATGCTTGTACTTGTGTATGCCTCTCTTTTGTACATGGATGGCACAAGACAAGGGGAGAGCGATGTTAATTTGGGTGAAATTGTGTATCAAAAAAAGGAAATGGGCAAGGTTGTCGCTGCATCTGAAGAAACACATTGCTATCATCCTTTAAAAGGCCTTGTTACAGTGGCTATTGGCACAGCAATTTTGTTTGTTGTGGCACTTGTGTTTGCCGTAACAGCTCAAAAACAAGTGTATCAACTTCAAATGTTGCCCAGCTGGACGTCTGCATTTAGTACGCAAGAAGAAATTATTTTGCCCCTTTCTTACTACAATCAACAGTTCTCCATGTCCATCATTGATTATATTCGCATTTTTGTGCGTGCGTCTGTTTATCCTTTTGTAAACATTGCAGGTGCAGACAATGCATCTGGTATGCTTCTTGTGGATAGATTAAGCCCTTTGCTTATTATTTTGCCCTTCCTTTTTTATGCAGTGGGTTACAACCAAGGGCCTCGCATTCGTTCTATCATTCACGGAAGTATTCAGTCGGATAGCAAGCGCCGTAAACGCAAGGAAAAGCGTGAGCGCAAAAATCGCAATCAAAACAAACCCAATCAATTGGTGTAAAACATGCGTATTATTTCAGGTAGTGAAGGGTCCAGAACAATTGTGGCGCCTAAAGGCTTAGACACACGTCCTACACTGGACAAAGTGAAAGAAGCATTGTTTAGTATGTTGACAGCTTATGTAGAGGATGCGTATGTGTTAGACCTTTACGCAGGCAGTGGCGCACTTTCTCTTGAAGCACTCAGCAGAGGAGCAAAAAAAGCTGTGTTGGTGGATGTGAATAGGCAAGCACAAGAAGCCATTCAAAAAAACATTGAAAGCCTTTCTTATACAGGAAAAGCTCGTCTATTAAAGATGGCGGACACGCATGCGCTTGAATTGCTCAAAACAGAAGGCAAAACGTTTGATTTGGTGTTCTTAGACCCTCCTTATACTTTGTCTGTGAATAAGGTGCTTACAGCGCTTTTGACCTTTGAATTGATTGATCAAAACAGTGTAATTGTGGTAGAACATGATGAAAAAAAAGAAGTGGAAGTGCCACAGGGATATGTTGTTTTCAAGGAGAAAAAATATAAAACAGCTGCACTTACATTTTTAAGGAGGGCATAAAATGCACACGATATGCCTTTTTCCAGGAAGCTTTGACCCGATTACAAAAGGGCACTTAAAGCTCATAGAAAAAGCGTCTAAAATGTTTGCTGAGGTGCACGTGGCTGTGCTCCATCACATAGGCAAAAAGGGGTGTTTTTCCCTTGAAGACAGGGTGTTCTTTATCCAAAAAACATGTGCTCATTTAGACAATGTGCATGTGCATGTGTTTGAAGGGCTAACGGTAAACCTTGCAAAAGAGCTGAATGCTACGGTGCTTTTAAGAGGTGTTCGCTCTGCTCTTGATTTTGAAAATGAAATGACACTTGCAAGGATTAACAAAATGTTATATAATGAATTGGAAACAATCTTTTTGCCCTCTGATTCAGAGTGCGAAGTGATCAGTTCCTCTGCTGTGCGTGAAATTCTCACATTCAAAGGGGATATATCTAAGTTTGTTGATCAAAGTATTTTAGAAGACGTAAATTTACGCTTTCACAAATAATTTTGGAGGGGAAAACATGCAAAATAACCTTATGATTTTTGAAATCATAAACAGAATGCGCTTGACGATCTCATCTGCTGCGAGGGTGCCACTTTCTTCAAAAATTATGGTAGACAAAAACCAGATCACTCAAATTCTCGAAGAAATTGAAGATGCTATCAACCCAGACGTCAAGAAAGCTCAAAAATTGCTTGAAATGGAACAACAGATCATCGAAGAAAGCCAAAAACAAGCGCAGACTTCTGTTCAAGAAGCAAATCAGACGGCAAGAAAAACAGTGGAAGATGCACAAAGGCGTGCACAAGCTACTTTGTCTGATGCGCAAGCCAATGCATCAAAAACGGAAAAGGATGCTACGGACAACAGAAATGCCATGATCACAGATGCGCAAGCAAGAGCAAGCGCACTGCTTCAAGATGCACAAGCACGTGCCAATCAAATGGTTTCAGAAAACGAAGTGCTCCTTCGTGCACAAAATGAAGCCAAAGCACTCATTGAAAAAACAGAGAGAGAAAATGCAAAATTTGCTCAAAATGTTCAAAATGAGATGAGCCAACTTTTAGAGCATGTGGACATGAATTTGTCCAGACAATTGGACGCACTTCGCCAACTGCGTCAAGATGTAGGGGCACAGCAGACAATGCCTCCACTCAACTCCGTGCCCCCAGAAATGCCCTAAAAAATGGTCGGAAAGATGCATTTTTAGAAAATAGCTAAAAAACATAATTTTTTCTCAAAAAAAACAAGTTTTTTTAAAATATTTTTCAAAAAAAGCAAAAAAATACTTGACACAAAGAGGCTATACGGCTATACTATAATAGCTGTCTTGTGGTGTTGTTTATCACAACTGCTACTAACATGCCAATAGGCATTGATTTAAAAGGAGTGTTACTATGTTCCGTACTTACCAACCTAAAAAACGCCAACGCAACAAAGTGCATGGTTTCCGTGCTCGCATGTCTACCAAAAACGGCCGTCGTGTTTTAGCTGCTCGTCGTCGTCGTGGTCGCAAGGCTTTAACTGTCTAAGGAAACATCTTGCCTCTGCATGGCTTAGCCCGCCCCGTTGCTTGCCACGTGTGCATCATCTTTGAGGGGCGGGTTTGCTTTTTTCTTTTATAACATAAAATGCTGATGTATTTTGTATCGCTTGGATTTATGTGTAAAGAAATTCATCTCCAACAACGCAAGGAGAATGGGATGCTCAAAAAACAGTATCGCATGACAAAGAATGGTCAGTTCCAATACGTGTATAGAAAAGGCAAGGGGAGAGCAACAAACGCCATATCCCTTGTGTACATTCGCTCTAACAAACTGCAAGTGGGCTTTTCTGTGAGCAAAAAGATTGGAAACGCTGTTCAACGCAACAAGGTCAAGCGCAGATTGAGAGAATGCTTCCGTAGTCAACTTCCTACCCTGAAAAATGGGTTATATGTCATTGCTGCAAGGAAGGATGCCACCATTTCAAGCTATGCCGATTTGCTCTCAAAAATGTGCTATCTCATGAACAAACAACAACTGTATCGTGAGACAAAATGAAACGTATCTTATTAGCCGTACTTCGCTTTTATAAAGCGAAAATCAGCCCCCTCAATCCGCCTGCATGTCGGTTTATACCCACTTGCTCGGAATATGCTATGATAGCCATTGAACGGTTTGGTGCATTGCATGGGTCTTATCTTGCGATAAGGCGTTTGTTGCGCTGTCATCCGTTGTGTAAGGGCGGCTACGACCCCGTACCGGAATTGCCGGACGCTATTATCAGAAGGGACGAAAACGATGAATGATTTTCTGATTTCCATTTTAAATGGCATTCAAAACATTGTACAAAATCACGGTTGGTCTATTATCGTATTTACAATTTTAATCCGTTTGGTGCTTATGCCTCTTGATATCAAGAGCCGTAAAGGGATGCGCAAAATGCAAAAACTTCAGCCTGAAATCAACAGACTGACAGAAAAATATAAAAACGATAAGCAAAAGCTTCAAATCAAGCAATCAGAGCTTTTTAAAAAAGAACATTACAACCCCCTTTCTGGGTGTTTGCCCATGCTCATTCAGTGGCCCATCTTGATTGCAATGTTCGCAGCCATGCGTGCTATTGCAAATGAACAAATAGTTGGGCAAGCATTTACCTACTTATCTGGTCAAGCGCCTGTTCAAGACAGCTGGCTTTGGATTAAGAGCCTTTGGATGACAGATTCTCCCTTTACTTCTATTGCCCCTGACTTTAACGCATTTAGTATGGTTACAAGAGATGTATGGCAAAAGGTATATGAGAGCTTAAGCCCCGAAATGCTCGCTCAAATTACAGCCAACATTCCTTCTTACGTGGAAGGCATGATTGATTTTTCAACGGACCAAACAATGCGTACAACAGTGGAAACACTTGTAAATGCTATGGCTCAAATGCCTCTTTACCAAGTGGCACACGAAGCAGTGCCCGGTTGGCAAAATATCAATCTTTTGCTCACCAGCATTACACTTTATGTAAACTACAATGGTTTGCTTATTTTGCCTGTGCTCGCTGGCGTATCTCAAATCCTCATGACAAAGACCATGCCTCAAGCAGCACCCCAAGCACCTGCTCAAAATGGACAGCCCAACATGGGTGGCATGAGCAACTTCATGAAGTATTTCTTCCCTTTGATGTCTGTGTTCTTCTGCTTAACCTCCAACGCAGGGTTTGCACTTTA
The DNA here is from genome assembly GCA_964439755.1 of uncultured Oscillospiraceae bacterium. Taxonomy (GTDB): domain Bacteria; phylum Bacillota; class Clostridia; order Christensenellales; family Aristaeellaceae; genus CAYTPJ01. The sequence goes on along the minus strand of CAYTPJ010000080.1, from coordinate 4,739 downwards.
TTGGGTAACAAGCAACGTGATTGCAGGCGTTCAAAGTGTGTTAATCACTCGCTATTTTGATAACAAAGACAAGAAAGAAAGCTTACTCGCTGGTAAAGGAGAGGTCAAATAAATGAAAAGAATCGAAGTGTCTGCTCGCACAGTGGATGAAGCAATTTCACAAGGCTTAAGTGAATTGGGTGCATCTATCAGCGATGTAACGGTAGATATCCTTGAAGAAGGTAGCAAAGGTTTGTTCGGTTTGTTTGGTAGCAAGCCTGCAAAAATTGCAATCACCTTGAATGAGGAAGATAATGGCACAGAAGTGCAGGACATTTTTTCCAATCAAGCACCTGCTAAAAAAGAAGTTGTGAAAAAACAACCTATTGAAAAAAAGCAAGCCCCTAAAGTAGAAAAGCCTGTTGTTAAGGAAAAGAAAGAGCAAGCGCCTAAAAAGCCTGTTCAAAAGATTGAAAAAGTTCAAGAAACGGAAGAAGTTATTACAGAAAAAATTCCTGTTGTGATGGCTGAACAAAAAGATCGTGATACTAAAGAAGGAAAAGCACAGTACTTTCTTCAAGAAGTAACACGCATGATGGGTGTATCTGTTCAAGTGCATGTGACCACAGATGAAGAAAATAACATTCACGTAGACATGCAAGGGGACACGTTGGGCATTCTAATTGGCCGCCGTGGCGAAACATTAGATGCACTTCAATACCTCACAAGCCTTCAAGTAAATAAAGGTCAAAGTGAATATACACGTGTGACCTTGGATACTGAAAACTACCGTGCAAAGCGTGAAGAAGCACTTGTGCGCCTTGCAAACCGTATGGCGAACAGAGCAAAGAAAACAGGCAGAAAGGTGTCCATGGAGCCCATGAACCCCTATGAACGCCGTATCTTGCACAGTGCCCTTCAAAACAATACAGCTGTTGAAACACGCTCTGAAGGGGACGAGCCCAACCGTCATATTGTAATTACATTAAAATCTCAAAATTAATGATTGAAAAAGCAGCGATGATTCGTTGCTTTTTTTATTGCAAATATGACATGGATATGGTAATATATACATATACATTAAGAAATGTGTATTGGAGGAAAAACAATGGATGATTTTGAAAAAAAACAAGTCAATGAAAAAGCTCAATCCTTTTCCTGCCCATCTTGTGGGGGGAGAATGGTGTTTGATCCTGAATCACAACAGTTAAAGTGCCCTTATTGTGAAAGCTTAAAAGATATTGAAAAGAATAACACAAAGCCTAATGAATATGATATTGATAGAGCGCCTGACGTAGAGGACGAAGAAGGGTGGGGAGATACTACCCGTGTCATGCGCTGTCAAGGCTGTGGCGCACAGATTGTGTTAACGGGAGAAACAACGGCTGAAGTATGTGCATTTTGTGGTGCTCCACATGTTATGGAAGATCAATCGAGTGCAGGCATTGCGCCAGAAAGCGTTATCCCTTTTTCCAAAACACAAAAAGAGGCAGTAACAGGCTTTCGGCAATGGATAAGAAAAAAATGGTTTGCACCGTCTAAAGCAAAGAAATTGGCAGCACTTGGGAAAATTACAGGCGTTTATTTACCCCACTGGACGTATGATGCAGACAGTGAATCAGATTATGTAGGGCAAGAAGGACATTATTACTATGTCAATGTGCCTGTTCAAGTGACCAGAGATGGGAAAACATACACAGAAACACGCAGGGAAAGGCGTACTTCTTGGCGCAACACAAGAGGGCATGTGAGCAATCAGTTTGACGATGTCTTGGTGGCAGGTAGTGAACGTTTGTCCGAGGATTTATTATCTCGTGTGCGCCCTTATGACCTTGAAATGTTATTGCGTTACGATCCTGCTTTTTTAAGTGGTTTTGCGAGTGAAAAACCTGCTGTGGATGTGAAAAACGGATGGCAAAAAGCAGAACAAATTATTGATTCCGAAATGAAGGAGCTTGCCATGCAGGATATCTTATCCAGAGCAGATGAAGCAAGAGTGACGAATATTGAAACAAATAATTCACATGTCAAATACAAACTCACACTTCTTCCTATGTTTTTAAGTAGCTTTAAATACAAGGATAAATCCTATCATGTGCTTGTAAACGGTCAAACAGGACAGGTGGGGGGGCAATCTCCCATCAGCCCCATTCGTGTTGCCATTGCTGTGCTCTTGGGTATTGCACTGCTTGTATTGTTCTATTATTTGTTTATTCAAGGAGATAGTGGAGAAGTTGTTACTTACGACTATTATTCTTCTCTCCTGAAACATTTTGTTTGCTAAATGTTCACAGTTTGTTCAAACTTTATTCACATATTTATGCTACACTAAGAGTGCGTAAGAAACTTGCGCATTCATCTCTCCCCTTCAATTCCAAAACAAAAAAGGAGCAGTCACCTGCTCTTTTTTTGTATGAAAAAAGCCTTGTTCGTGCAGAAAAAGGCTTTTATATCGTATACATTATATTTTTTTTGTTTTATCCATGTGCACAAAGAGCAAAGCAAGTGTGCCGACCATAAAGGTGTATAAGAGCCAAGAAGGTAAGTTCGTTTTATCCAACGCAAATTCTACGAAAATCAACGCACATACACATAAAATACATAGGATAATTGAAGATATAGCTTTTTTTGATTGTGTATTTTCAAACATTTTTTTGAGTGTAATACTGTGTAAAGAAAGGCAGGTGATTAGACAGAGGATTTGCGTAATGCGTACAAACCCTAAGCGCAAACACTCAGCTCGTCTGCTTTCAAAGTAAATTTGCGTCAGGCATACGAGCACAATCATATACCACGCCTTGTTGTCCTTTGTGTTTTTGATGTTTGAAATCAGTAGGAAAATAAGGAGTGCTACAATGCCTTCCATCATAAATATTGCTTCATACCATTCTTCATATTCATTTATGATGGCATAAGGAAAAAATTGCATGCTTGTTTGTTCTACATAGTCACCCGTTCCAAAGGATACGAAAAACTCTGAAAATCTTGTAAATGCAAGCAGGAGTACAAGGAAAGGGAAAAAATCATTGAGCAATTGTTTGAAAGGTTTCTGTAAGAAATAGGCACACAACAAAAGGCAGATTACGCCCCCTGAAATACAGCCAAAGGCAGAAAAACAGCCTACGTTATAAGAGAGAAAGAAACGCAGACCTTCTTGCTTTGTTATGAAAGAATATCTTGAAAAGTAGTAGAATATCTGCCCTGAAAAGAGCATTAAAAAAGGAGAAAACAGTAGGATGAAAAGTAAAACTTTTTTTTCATAACCTTTTTTTGAAGAAAAAAAAGCAAGCAACATGAAGGAAAGTATAAAGGCAATTACAATACATTTTAAATAGTAAATTTCATTCATCATTATTCCTCGCTGGGCGTATATGCGCTTGCAAAATATATAATGTCAGCCAAGTCACGTGTGTTGATATTGCGTACAGCATTTATTTTTTTGCCATTAAAAATCATGTAGGCAGAGTTGCCACCATCTAAATTATAGGCTTGCTCAACCCCTAAACTGTGCATAAATTCAGCAAATTGAGGGAGCGTCATGCCTGTAGACCTTTCCATTGGACCTTCTGATACAACGCAAATATAGTGAAGGGGACCCATTTGAGCAATAGCGCACCTTTGACGACAAAGGAATGCGCCGTTGTTGTTGTCGATGATTTCATTGTTCATAACACCATCTTGAACGAGGTACGGGCCAAAATTAAAGGAGTGCATGATTTCGCTTTCGTTATATGTTTGCAAACTCTCTTTTGTGGCATTTTGAATAATGTGAAAATTTCCTTTTATATCAATGAGGAGCACATCACGCTCTCCGCCGGGTATATCACGATATTTTTTGCCATTGCGAATTAAATAACCGTCTGGAATATAGCTGAAAAAATCGCCATTGATGGCAAGCACAGGGTGCACACGCTTTGACAATACGAGGCCACGGATTACACGGTCTTTATTAAAACCACCTGCAGATATCGTTCTGAGTTGAGAGGCAGAATTTATTTTAATGTCTGCAATGTAATATTTTGTGTCATACACTTTGTCTGAAGTAATGGATACTGAAACGGAATCGTCCACATAATTGTATTCATCTATATAGCCTTCTTCTAAAGGCACTGTGCCAGCGCTGTCATCTATGGGCAATTGAATGACATCTGCGCTTGCATTCAAAACACATAGGATGAGTAGAAGGGAGAGAAATGATGTAATACGGAATTTCATTTGTTTAGGTCCTCTTTCTTTTGTTTCTTATTTAAAATGATTTGTACTGGAAATTTTCAAACACATCGTATGCGACAAAATATCGTGGATATTCTCGTCAGTCACTCAATGTTGAATGGGATTTATAGCCTATCTGATAGCTGGGTAAAAAAACCCTTTTGCAGGTAAGCAGATTTCACATGGAAACATATGCGAAAAAACAACATTTTAGGTGTTGTTTGGGCTTGTTTACCCTGATGATTATACCATATTTTAGACCTTCTGTAAATATCTGAAATTTATTTTACAATTGGATAAAATAGGAAAATATTTTTTTCTTTTCTCGTTTATATTTTCTAAAAAATACATTTACAGACGAAAAGATGTGTGCTATAATGTATAAGTTGATTTATGCAGTTGTATAAATCAATATAAGGAGGATGAAAGATGGCACAATTCGTTGACCGTGCGCCCCTTACGCTCAAAGCAGGTAATGGTGGCAATGGCTGCGTTTCATTTCATAGGGAAAAATACGTTCAAAACGGTGGCCCTGATGGAGGAGACGG